>NZ_JBHUXZ010000009.1:0-164347 GCF_042668985.1 Gordonia sp. NPDC057258 | reverse complement strand
AGCGCGCCCTCCGCAGGCTCCGGGCGCTCCTCAGGGAAGGGCGTACGACGAATGACGGTGGTGCTGCTGGACCCGGCACGGCCGGATCTGATCCCCATTCGCGCACGCTCATGTCTCGCCGGGCCGGTGCAGGTCACCGAGGACGTGCCCGCGGCGATGCTGTGGGAGTTCGACCACGTCGAACCCGTCTTCGACGACGCACCCGTTGATCCGGCATCGGTGCTCGTCAGTACGGATCCCGAACATCCGCTGGTGCAGGCGCGAATCGCGCGCGGGGAAGACGTCATCGCGGCGCAGACGGTCTCCGGCATGGCGCTTCTCGAGTCCGTGGCGTTGATGGACACATTGCGTCGGAACGGCCCGTGGGAGAGCACGCAGACGCACCACTCGTTGCGGCGTTACCTGCTCGAAGAGGTCTATGAGTTGCTCGACGCCATCGAGGCCGGTGACCCCGTGGAGCTCTGTGAGGAACTCGGCGACCTCCTGCTGCAGGTGCTGTTCCACGCGCGCATCGCCGCCGACGACCCGGAGTCGCCGTTCGACATCGACGACGTCGCACGGAGTTTCACGTCGAAGGTGACCGGCCGGACCCCGGGCGTGCTGTCCGGCGCCCACTCGGATCTGGAGACCCAGATCCGGGAATGGGAGGAACGCAAGGCGGCCGAGAAGCGCCGCGGCTCGGTGTTCGACGGCGTCGCCACGACCCAGCCCGCTCTCGCCTTGTTGCAGAAGGTCCTCGAACGGCTCACCGCGGCCGGTTATCCCGTCGACACCATCCCCGCGGAGACCCTGACCGTGACGGTCGTCGCCGGCGGCGACAGCGTCGAGGCGCAGGCGCGGGACCGAGCGCTCGCGTTGATGGCCGACGTGCGCGCGGCAGAAGCGCGTGCGGCCGAGCGAGGCGTCACCCTCGACTCGCCCGAGGCGTGGTCGACCGTACTGGGCGAAACCCGGCCTGATCCGACCATGCGACGACTGTCGCGGGGTTTGGGGGAGTGAACCGGATCGAGGCTCAGACGGACAGTGCGGCAAGCTGTTTCGTGAACTCCGCCTCGTCGATTCGCGTGTGGCGTCCGTCCTCGACGACGATCTCGCCGCCGACCATCACCGTGTCGACGATGGACCGTGATCCGGTGGTGAGCAGCGACGCGCCGGGATCGCGGACGGGGAGGGTGGCGTAGTCGCGGTCGAACCGCACCAGGGTGAGGTCCGCGGGCGACCCGACCGTCACACCGCCGGTCACCGGCGACAGACCGAGCGCGGAGTTGGCGCCGCCGCAGGCGATGTCGAGCATCTGGGGGAACCCGAGCAGGTCCGCACGCCGGTGGACGGCACGTTGCAGGTAAGCGGCGATGCGCAGCGTCGCCAGCATGTCCTGGGTGTCGTTGCTGGCGGCGCCGTCCACGCCCAGCCCGACCGCCAGGCCGCGTTCCAGCATCGCCGGGATCGGGGCCACCCCGCTGCCGAGCCGCATGTTCGACAGCGGGTTATGCGACACCGCCACCTTCCGGGCGGCGAGGGTGCGCTGGCCGGCGTCGTCGAGCTCGACGCAGTGGACGGCGAGCACGCGGTCCCACAGGAAGCCGTTGCGGTCGAGGTGGTCGACGGCCCCGAAGCCGGTGTGCTGCCGACACATCTGCTCGTCGGTGCCGGTCTCGAGCAGGTGGATGGAGACCGGCAGTCCACGTTCCTGCGCGAAGTCGCGGATCTTTCGCATCCCGGCGTCGGTGACCGAGCGCGGATTGGGTACCGCCAGGGCCATCGAGATCGCTGACCCGGCAACCTCGTTGCGGAGATGGTCGACGTGGTCGAGGACCTCGCCGAGGGGTTGCATCAGCCGCGGTTCGAACCCCCACTTGCGGCTCGGGTCGGTGCGGTCGGCGACCCCGCGGCCGAGGATCGCCCGGATTCCGGTGTCGCGCAGTGCCCGCACGACGGCGTCATGGATCTCGTGCGACGGGTGCGGCCACATGTGTTCGACCACTGTCGTCGTGCCCGATCGCAACAGTTCGAGGCAGGCCGAGACGGCGGCGAGGTAGGCCCGCTCGGGTGTGATCGCCACCGATTCCTCGCCCACGGCCAGCAACCATTCGAGCAACGGTGTGCATTCGGCGATTCCCCGCATGAGCGACTGCTGGAGGTGCGTGTGGGTGTTGACGAACCCGGGGATGACGTAACCGTTACCGGTTCCACCGCCCGGACGGGCGGTGGGCGCGATCGCGGTGACGATCCCGTCGACGACATGGACGTCGTGATGGGCTTTCCACTGCCCGGCCGTGTAGACGGTGACGTCGCGAAAGGCCGGGGCCGCCGCGGTGACGGCGGCCCCGGGCGATGATGTGTCGGTCACTTCGCGAAGTTCGCGGCGATGCGCTGGGCGAGGTAGTCGGCGGCGGTGATCGGCGGGTAGGTGCCGCCCGCGCTCTCGATCAGCACGTCGGAGTTCGCTTGGGCGAAATACGCGAGCGTGTAGCGCGGACCGGTGTACTCGCCCCGGCGGGGAGCCCGGACCCGATGGAAGTTCGACGGCAGTCGGTCGTCGGACCAGCGCATCAGCATGTCGCCGATGTTGCAGGTGATGGCGTCGTCGGACGGCTCGACCGACGTCCAGGCCTGACCGTCGGCCTCGGCTCCCGGTAGCACCTGCAGACCTCCCTGACCGGACCGCTGGAACAGCAGGGTCAGTGCGTCGAAGTCGGTGTGTGCGCCGGCGCGCCAACTGTTCTCGGAGTCGATCAGTTCGTCGGGGAACGCGTAGTAGTGCAGCAGCCGCAGGGTGCTCTGGTAGGTGTCCGCCGTCGGGTCGTGCGCCCGGGTGAAGAAGTCGCGGTCGAGACCCAGACGCTCGGCGAAACAGCTGAGCAGGGTCATGGCCACCGACCAGCACCGGTGCTCGAAATCCTCGATGGTGGATCGGAATCCGGCGAGCTCGCGCTCACTCGGCCACAGTCCGTCCATGCGGGGCCGGGTGAACTGGTAGGACTCCTTCTGGTCCGGTGTGCCGATCGACGGGCGTACCTGGGTGCGGTACTCCCAGCCCGCGTTCTGGCCCTTCTTGAGCGGATACTGCTCCTTGATCGAACGGGGGAGCGCGAAGAACCGGGCGGACATCTCGAACGCGTGGTCCACCGCGGCCAGGTCGATGCCGTGGTCGATCACCTGGAAGAAGCCGATGTCGGTTGCGGCCGACCAGAGTTGGTCGGCGATCTCGTCGCGGCGGTTGTCCAGATCGGCCAGACTGATCCGGCGGATCTCGCGGTCGGTGGTCTCGGTTCCCAGCCCGCCCATCCGGCGTTCCCGGTCGAGCTCGGCCAGGCCGGCCGAGGCGGCCGGCGATGGGGGTGTGGTGGTCTCGGTCATCGTGTGTCTCTCTGTGATCGGGGAAGACGTGGGCGTCGGGTCAGCGGATCTGCTCATCGATGAACTGGGTCGTGAACAGCTGGTCGGCGGGCAATGCGGCCGGCAGGTCGGCGCCTCCGCCGTTCAGGATCGGCACGAGGTCGTTGATCACGTTCTGCGCCTTCACCATGTCGTAGCTGCCGTAGACACCGTCCGCACCCGGGGCGACGACCGCGCGATCCTTCAGCAGGCCCGCCGAGTACGCCGCCTCCCCGGCCGAATACGGGGTGAAGGACACGTCCTGGGACACCCAGTCGACGATGGTGGCGTTGACCGCGTCGGGCGAGGCCACGTAGTCCTTACCGGTCTGCTGGATCATCGGGACCAGCTTCTCCAGACACGGCGACATCTCCTCGACGTCACCGGCGCGGACCGAGACGTTCGACGCGTAGACGTCGTACCCGGCGTCCTTGACCATCGCGTAGGCGACCGGCTTGTTCCACGACGGGGTCTCGTTCTCGTAGGTGTAGGGCTCGGAGTTGGCGAACCCCTGCTGGGTGATCGACGGGTCGCCGACGAAACGTGCCGGGGCGCCGTCGTAACTGGTGTCGAGCTGATCCTGCTGCAGCAGCCCCTTCGCGACCAGCCACTGCGGGAAGATCTGATCCTTCGACACCACCACGCTGGCGTCGGACCGGCCGATGTCGGCGATCGTCTTCACGTCCGGGTGGGTTGCGGGGTCCCACATGATGATCGAGGGGTTGTACTGCAGCAGGGGCGTCACACCGACCACGCGTTGGTCCTTGGCGGCGGAGATCATCTGGTCGCCGTGGACGAGACCGAGGTGGATGGAGTCGTCGGAGTACATGGCCGAGGGCACCGACTGAAATCCGATGGCCGGGCCGCCGGCGCGCAGCGTGATGTCGACGCCGGTGTCCATGCCGTCGAAGACGAGCGGCCCGGAGACCGACTTGTTGTCGGTGTCGACGGTGTACCCGGGTCCGAGAAGTCCGATGACCCCGGCCATGTCCGACTGCGGTTGCCACTGCAGTTGAACCACCACGTTGTCGGGGCAGGTTCCGGCGAGGGTGGATTCGGCCGGCGCCGAGGGGAGGCTCGACGACGCGGTGTCGTCGGACCCGGAACTCGAGCAGCCGGCGAGAACCGCTGCGCAGATCGTCGCCGCCGTGGCGGCCACGGCCAGACGCGACGTGCGGAGGCGGGACGGTGGGTGAGGGGTCATGGGATCTCCTGGACTGATGCCGTTCATTCGCGACACATTCGCGATCTACATGTGAAAGCTAGGTGGACGTTCAGGATTGCGCCAGCCGGGAACGGTGGTGTCTCGAACGTGTCGAATTCGGCCGTAGATGTGCATTGAACTGGACTTACGGGTCGAAATGCGCGATGTGAGGGGCCCGGTCCGCCGCGGCTGGTGACGCAGTGTTTACACATGGTCATCAACTTGAAATACATGTAACCAATCATCGATTGGCAGTAAGACTGCAACAGTTACATGTAGACAGCACAGGGGAAGGCCGGATGGAACTCTACGACACGGTGAGGGATGTGGATGCGCGTCATCTCACCAAAGATGTGGTCGCGTCCGTCTCCGGGGTGACGAAGCGATTCGAGTCCGGGACCCAGGCGCTGGACCGGGTGGACCTCGACGTGCGCGCCGTCGACTTCGTGGCCGTCGTCGGACCGTCGGGTTGTGGTAAGTCGACCCTGCTCCGGATGGCCGCCGGTCTCGAGAAGCCCACGGAGGGAACCGTGGCACTGTCCACGGAGTCGGTCGGGTTCATCTTCCAGGAACCGACCCTCCTCGCCTGGCGCAGTGTGCGGGGCAATGTCGAACTCTGCGCCGAGATCGCCCGGCTGCCGCGGGGTGAACGACGACGCCGGGCGCAGGCCGCCATCGACGCGGTCGGTCTCACCGGGTTCGAGTCGCAATTGCCGCGCATGCTGTCCGGTGGCATGAAGATGCGTGCCTCGCTGGCCCGCGCGTTGACCTCCGAGCCCGAATTGTTGCTCCTCGACGAGCCTTTCGGCGCTCTCGACGAGATGACCCGGCTCGACATGCAATCCGAGCTGCAACGGCTCTACGCCGAACGCCGGTTCACCGCGATGTTCATCACGCATTCGGTGTCCGAAGCGGTCTTCCTCGCCAACCGGGTGATCGTGATGTCCGCACGCCCCGGGCGGATCGTCGCCGACATCGGCATCGACTTCGCTCACCCACGCCACCCGGATCTGCGCTACGACAGCCGTTTCACCGACCACGTCGCCGAGATCTCCGAGACCCTCCGAGGTGCACGATGACCACCGCCGCCCGATCTCGTCCCGCCGCCGGCGAGCACCACGGACCGGTCTCCGCGCCGCAGCCCGAACCCACACGCGGCGAACGGTCGTCGCGGAAGAGTGGCGCCCGCCGTGTCACGGCAGCCGTGCTGAGGTACGGAGCACCCCCGGTCCTCTCCCTCGCCGTCGGGATCGCCGCCTGGTACGCAGTCAGCTATCTCATCCTCACTCCGGAACGGCGTTTCCTGCTCCCGCCGCCACACAGCGTGCTGACCGAGTCGCTGCTGGACCCGGACAGCGTCGGCCCCATGCTCGACGCGCTGTGGGTCACCGCGAAGGTCTGTCTCGTGGGATTCGCCTTCGCCGCGCTGATCGGGGTCGCCATCGGCGTCCTGATGAGCCGGGGGTCCTTCCTCGAACGCGCGATCTACCCCTGGGCCGTTGTGCTGCAGGTGATCCCGGTGCTCGCGATCGTTCCGCTGATCGGGCTCTGGTTCGGCTACGGGATGGTCGCCCGCACGATCGTGTGCGTGATCATCGCGATCTTCCCCATCATCGCCAACACGCATTTCGGCCTCGTCTCGGTCGACAAGTCCTCACAGGAGCTGTTCACCCTGTCGAAGGCCTCACCGGTGCAACGCCTGCTGATGCTCGAGTTCCCGTCGGCGCTCCCGTCGATGATGACCGGCTTCCGGACGGCCTCGGGGCTGGTCGTGGTGGGCGCCATCATCGGTGACATGTTCTTCGCCAAGGGCGAACCCGGTATCGGGACCCTGCTCGACATCTATCGAGCTCGCCTCCAGTCCGACGACCTCATCGCGGCGATCGTCCTGGCCTCGGTGTTCGGCATCCTCGTCTTCGGCGCCTTCAGCATTCTCAACGCCGCCGTGAACCGTCGTCGCTGAGGACATCTCCGCGCTCGCAACCACCTCGACCCGAACCCATCCGGAGGATTCATGTTCACCGTTCCCACCATCGACATCGCGCCCTACCTCGACCCGGACAGCTCGGCCGCGGGCCGGGACGGCGTGGCGCGCGCCCTCGACGACGCCTGTGGCGGCGTCGGTTTCGTCCAGGTCGTCGGTCATGGGATCGCACCCGACGTCATCGACGGACTGACCGCGGCGCTCGACGAGTTCTACGCGCTGCCCCTCGAGGTGAAGAAGCAATACGCCCGCCCGGGGCAGAATCGTGGCTACAGCCCGCCGAAGAGTGAGTCGCTGAGCATGAGTCTCGGTGTGGCCGCGGCGAATCAGATGAACGACTTCTACGAGGCGTTCACCGTCGGCTCGGAGGGTGCCTGGTTCCCGGGCCTCGACCTGCCGGAGACCAGCTACCCGACGAACACCTGGCCGGACGCGGCGCCGGGATTCCGCCCGGCCGTCGAATCCTGGTTCGACGCGGCGCGGGGCCTCTCGCGAGTTCTGCTCACCGCCTTCACCGATGCGCTCGGACTGCCGCCCGGCTACTTCGACGGGATGACCGACCACTCCATCGACGCGCTGAAGCTCAACAACTACACCCTCCCCGAAGGCGAGGTCGAACTCGCCGGGGAGCTGACCGGGATGGGTGCGCACACCGACTTCGGCATCCTCACCGTGCTGTGGGCCGACCAGGTGCCCGGGCTCCAGGTGCTCGATCACGAGGGGCGGTGGCACGACGTGGCACCCGCCGACGGCGCCCTGCTGGTCAACCTCGGCGACGCCATGGCGCGGTGGACGAACGACCGGTGGCGCTCGACTGTCCACCGCGTCGACCCACCCGTCGTCGACGGCCGGATCCTGCGTCGTCGGTCGGCAGCGTTTTTCTTCGACGGCAACGCCGATGCCGTCATCGAGACGCTGCCCGGGTGTGCGCGTACCGACCACCCGGGATATCCGCCGATCACCGTCGCCGAGAACATCGATGCGAAACTCGCCGGGATGAAGAGCGGAATCGCACCCGTCGGCGCCGAGCGCGAGGCGCAGCGCGTGATGGCCGCGGGATGAGGCCGGGGCATCGGCCTTCTACGCTGGGACGATCATGACGGGAAACGGAGACGACGGCGCGCTGCTCATGCAGTCGGTCCTGCGCCGGATACGCGACGAGATCTTCGACGGCACGCTCGAACCCGGTGCGTCGCTCTCGGTTCCCGGTCTGGCCGCCCGACTGGACGTGTCCCGCAGCCCGGTGCGCGAGGCGGTCCAACAACTCGTCATGGACGGGCTGGCGGTCTACACGCCTCGTGTCGGTGCGAAGGTGGCTGTTCTCGACGACGAGATGCTGCGGCACGTCTTCGAGGTTCGTGAGGTCCTCGACGGACTCGCCGCGCGCCAGGCCACCATCCGGGTGACCCGTGCCGAGCTGACCGGGCTCTGGGATCGGGTTCGTGAGCAGGAACGTCTGCTGGAGACCGAGCCCGATCACCGACGCGACGCCGAACTCGATCTCGACTTCCACACCGCGGTCCGGTCGCTGTCGGGAAACGCCCCGCTGTGCGACGCACTGCTGAAGCTCGACACCCAGTCACATCTCTACCGATCCGACATGTGGTCGCACGAGGACAACCGTCGGCACGCCGTGACCGAGCACCGCCGGATCGTCGCGGCACTGGAGGTCGGTGACGCCGACGAAGCGGACCGGGCCGCGCGCGCCCACGCCGCCGGCGTGCTCGTCCGGCTGCTCCGTACCTGAGGCCCTTTCAGCGGCCGCGGATCAGTCGAAGAGGTCTTGTCCCCACCATTCACCGGGGGCGAGTCCGGGAGGTATCGCGAAGACCGACGACCCGTTGGGGATGAGGTACTCGGTCATCGCGTCCTTGCGGGACAGGGCATGTTGCATCGGTACGAACTGGCGGCCGGTGTCGCGGTTGAACGCGATGAAGAACAGGCCGGCGTCGAGGTGGCCGAATCCGTCCGAGCCGTCGGTGAAGTTGTACCCCCGCCGCAGGATCCGGACACCTCCGAGGTTGTCGGGATGTGCAAGCCGGATGTGGGCGTCGCGGGGGATCACCGGTGTGCGGCCGGAGGTGACCGCGAAGTCGGGTGTGTCGAATTCGTCGGTCTGTCCCAGCGGTGCGCCGGCCGCTTTCGTGCGGCCGACGATCTGTTCCTGTTCGAGTAGGTGGGCGCGGTCCCATGGCTCGATGTCCATGCGGATACGTCGGGCGACGAGGTAGGTACCGCCGGTCATCCAGCGGGCGGCCGGCGGGTTGTCCTCGGCGCCGACCCACACCCAGCGGTCGAGCAGCTCGGTGTCCTCCGCCCGGAGGTTGTTGGTTCCGTCCTTGAACCCGAACAGGTTGCGCGGGGTCGACTGCGACTGGGTGGTCGACGAGGTGCGTCCGAAACCGAGTTGGGACCACCGCACCGCGGCCACGCCGAAGGCCATGCGGGCCAGGTTGCGGATCGCGTGGACCGCGACCTGAGGATCGTCGGCACATGCCTGGATGCAGATGTCGCCGTAAGACCGTGCCGGTTCGATCTTCTCCGCCGCGAAACCGGGGAGATCCTGCAGGGCAGCGGGTTTACGATTGCCGATGCCGAATCGGTCGGGGCGCGCGGGGTCGGCGGCGCTGGGGCCGAACAGCCCCGGACCGAAACCGATGGTGAGGGTGAGGTTTGCGGCACCGAGGCCGAGTGCCTCGCCGGTGTCGGCCGGCGGTGTGTAGTCACCGAGTCCGGTCGCGCCGTCGTCGACCGTCTCTTCCCCGCGGGTCATCCGTTCGGCCGCCGCGGTCCAGCGTTGCAGCATCGCGATGAGGTCGGCGCGGGAGTCGGTGACGACGTCGAAGCTGGCGAAGTGGAGCCGGTCCTGCGCCGCGGTGATGATGCCCGCCTGGCGCTCGCCGTGGAAGTCGACGATCTGTTTGGGCGGGGACTCCGAGGACGCGGACGCCCGCCCGATCGCGACCCCGCCCGCGGCGACGACCAATCCGGCGCCGGCGCCGCCGATCACCGCGCGGCGGGAGAACCCGCGCCGTGGGGACCGGGGCGGGGCGTCGGACTCCGCGTCGCGCGGGTCTGGGGTCGGATCACTCACTGGGCCAACACGATCCCGGGAACCTGCGACAGGGTCGCCGACAGGGCGTCGATCTGGTTGGACATCGCCTTGCGCTGGTCGGCGGAGACCTCGGTGTAGGACACGTACCCGTCGCCGGAGCGGTAGGTGTTCACCGAGTCGCGGACCGTGGCGAACTGGGCGGTGATGGTGTCCATCAGCTTCGGGTCCTTCGCCGCGATGATCGGCTGTAGAGTCGCGATCGCGGTCTCCGAGCCGTCCAGGTTGCCGGCGAAGTCCCACAGGTCGGTGTGCGAGTACCGGTCTTCCTCGCCGTCGATCTTGGTGGCGGCGACCTCGTCGATGAGCGCCTGGGGGCCCTTCACGAACGACCCGGTCTCGAACTCGAACCCGGATGCGTTGACCTCGTCTCGGAGCTTTGTCACGTCCGCGAGGAGCTGGTCGGCGACCGGCGCGATCGTCTGCGGGTTGTCGGTGGCGGCCGCGTTCTGTGCATCGGCTGGGGTGATCTGGCCGGGCGCATCGCCGATCTCGGCCGGTTGCGGCGGCCACAGGAAACGTTCGATGCGGTGGAAGCCGGTGAACGGCTGGGCGCCGTCTTCGGTGTCGTCCCAACGCATGTCGATGGCTGGGTCGAGGTCGGGGAACGACTCGGCGACCGGCTCGATGCGCTCGTAGGGAGTGCGCGCGAGCCCGAACTGGGCGCGAGCGGCGTCGAGATCGCCCGCTTTGACGCTGCCGACGAAGGTGGTCACCTGCGCGTGCAGGGTGTTGAGCTGGTTGCGGACGTACTCGAGGTACTGGCCTTTCGCGGCGGTGACGTCCGCGGGGACGTCGGCCTTCTCCTTGCGCTCGCCGCCGACGGTGAGTTCGGTGCGGATACCGGTGCCGACCATTCCGGGCTTGCATGCCACGGTGTACGTGCCGGGTTCGACGATCTCGACGCTGAGATTGCCCGACAGCCCGGGGCCGATGTTCTCGACCTCGCCGAGTACACGGTTGTTGTTGCCGTACACGTAGAACTCGGTGACCTTGTCGCCGGAGTTGGTGACGGCGAAGTCGACGTCGCCCGTGGTCGCCTCGCTGCTCGCCAGTTCGCACGCATCGTTGGTGGAGGTGACCGTGATCGCGCCGTCCGAGGTGGCCTTCTGGGTACAGCCGGCCAGCAGCACGGGCAACACGAGTGCCGCGGCCGCGCCGGCGGCCATCACGGTTCTGCGATTCACTGAGGGTTCCTTTCGGTTGCGGATTCCGCGGATGCGGGGTTCTGCGTGGTCGTCGTTCCCGGCGCGGAGGTGCCGGTGGGGGAGGCTTCGGGAGCCGGGGTCAGTTGCCGTCGGCAGAAGATCGTCAGCACGACGGCCACGTACACGACCCAGGCGACGACCTGCAGGACGGTGGGGTCGGGCCGAAAGTTGAAGATGCCGCCGAGCACGGTGCCGTACCAGGACGACGCGTCGTAACCCTCGGAGATGTCGAAGGCGACGGCTCCGTGCCCGGGCAGCCACCCGACGGTCTGCAGGGCGCCGATGCCGTACGTCAGGATCCCGGCCGCCACGAAGATCAGGAAGACCCCGGTGTAGATGAAGAACAGACGCAGATCCAGTCGGATCGCGCCCTGGTAGATCAGCACGGTCAGCGCGACCGCGGCCACGACCCCGAGCAGCAAGCCGATCAGCGGCCACAATCCGCCGGAAACACTCTCGGCGTAGCCGACCATCAGCAGGGCGGTCTCGAACCCCTCCCGCCCGACGGCGAGGAACGCCAACCCCATCACCGAGGCCCGGCCGGCGACGAGTGCCCGCGACATCCCGCTCTTGAGATCGGTGGAGATGTGCCGGGCGGCCTTGCTCATCCACAGCACCATGAACGTGACTATGACGACCGCGACCAGTGAGGCGATCCCGGCGATGGTCTCGGCCGCGAGCGGGGTCATGGTCGACGTGCCGAAGTGGATCACCAGGAACACCACGACGACCATCGCCACCGCGGCGGCCACGCCCGACCAGATCCACTTGAGCGCATCTCGCCGGCCGGTCTTGACCACATACGCGACGAGAACCATGACCACTATGCCGGTTTCGAGCCCTTCGCGTAACCCGATCAAGCCACTGCCGAACATCTGCGTGAACGTCGAAGGCGCGTCGCCCGCTGCTGCGAGCAAGCGGCCATGCGCCGCAACCAGTGTCACGAAAGTCGTCCCTTCTCGGTACCCCTCGCGCGCGAAGGTTCGCTGAGGCTAACCAACCATGAACGTTAGACCCGAAACGACGTCCGGGATAGGGCGAATCGACCCGTTCGGCCGCCTGTGTCGGCGGATTCCCGCCCGGCCTGGACTTTCACCCACGATGATTTGATGTCGTCTCGCTGTGCGGTGAGCGGATTGTCGGAATCGGTCCGAACGGGTGGCACCCGGGACGAGAATCAACTGGGTCATCATGGGTGCATGGTCTCCACCCCCGGCACCGCGCACAGTGACAACGTGATCCTGGTGCACTGGCACGATCTCGGTCGCCATCTGCGGTGTTACGGCGCCGATGGCGTCGAGAGTCCCGTCCTCGACGACCTCGCGGCCGTCGGCATCCGGTTCGCCGACGCACACGCGACGGCGCCGCTGTGCTCACCGGCCCGCGGTTCCCTGTTCACCGGGCGCTATCCGCACGGCAACGGGCTCGTCGGCCTGGCCCACCACGGGTTCGAGTACTTCCCGGACGTGCAGACCCTGCCGGCTCTCCTCGCGCGTGCCGGCTACCGCTCGGCACTCTTCGGGATGCAGCACGAGAGCGCGGACCCCGGCCGGCTCGGTTTCGACTCCGTGGACGTGTCCGACTCGCGCTGCGACTACGTGGTGGACCGGTCTCAGGACTGGTTGCGACGACATGCGCACGACGATCGGCCGTTCTTCCTGACGGCGGGCTTCTTCGAGACGCATCGGCCCTACCCGGTCGACGAGTACAAGCCGGCGGACACCAGCACGATCGCGGTGCCCGGGTTCCTGCCGGACACCGACGACGTGCGCGACGATCTGGCGGGTCTGCACGGCTCGATCACGAAGGCCGACTCGGCCGTGGGCCGGCTCCTCGACACCGTCGCCGAACTCGGTCTCGACGACTCCACCTGGATCGTGTTCGTCACCGATCACGGTCTGGCGTTCCCACGGGCGAAATCGACGCTGTACGCAGAGGGCACCGGGATCGCATTGATCATGCGCCCGCCGTCGCGGCTGGGGATCACGCCGACGGTCTACGACGATCTGTTCTCGGGGGTCGATCTCACGCCGACGCTGCTCGACCTGGTGGGCGTCGACATCCCGGACACGGTCGACGGTGACTCGCACGCCCCCGCGCTGGTGGGAACCGAATCCACGGCCGTTCGCACCGAGGTGTTCACCGAGAAGACCTACCATGATGCCTTCGACCCGATCCGGGCCGTGCGCACCAAGGACTTCAGCTACATCGAGAACTACGCGGCGCGGCCGGCGTTGTTGCTCCCGCTCGACATCGCCGACAGTTTGTCGGCGCGGTCGCTGGATCGGCAAGAGGTGCAACAGGATCGGTCGCGGGTCGAGCTCTACGACCTGCGTTCCGATCCGCATGAGCGCAACAACCTCGCCGACGACCCGTCGTATGCGCATGTCCGGGACGAGCTCGCGCGGGCGTTGGCCGATTGGCGCGAGCGCACCCATGACGACTTGCCCGATGAAGCGGCCGGCACGGCGACGGCGGAGGCCTTCATGGACGCATTCCACGCCAAGGCGGCGCAGGTCGAGGCCGAGGAGGAGGCATTGCCGTCCCGGCGTCCGCTGGGTGCCCGTCGCGAGTTGGCGGGGGACATCACATCGGGCGAGCGCTGAGGGGCGTCGGCACGAAAGCGTCATCTCGGACACGCGATCTCACGACACCCACAGCGCGGTCTCGGTGTCAATGGTTTCGACCCGGCTGCGCGTAAAAGGCCAGCTTGCGGTGCTTTTCCCGCTCGCTAGACTCGTCTTTCATGTCAGCGAAGTCCTCGTCGGGACCGGCAAATTATCTGGTGTGTGCCAGCCAGCGCAGCGGCAGCACGCTGCTGGTGGAGTCGCTCGCCGCGACCGGCGTCGCGGGTCGTCCGGAGGAGTTCTTCCAGTACTTCTCGGATTCCTCGGCGGCTCCGCAGCCGCGTGAATGGTTCGCCGGTGTCAGCGATCCCACCATCCTCGAGCTCCTGGAGCCACTCGATCCCGGGGTGGTGGACACCCGCGATTCGGCCACCTGGCGCTCGGACGTGCGGGCGGCGGGTCGCACGCCGAACGGGGTGTGGGGCGGCAAGCTCATGTGGAACCAGACGCCGCTGCTGATCTCGCGCAGCCGGGTCGCGTCGGGTTCGTTGCGCGGCGCCGTCCGCTGGCTGTTCGACGGAGCCGATCCGCTCTACGTGCACGTCCATCGAGAAGATGTTGTGCCGCAAGCGGTGTCGATGTGGCGCGCGGTGCAGACCCGCGTGTGGCGGCACGACGGCTCGGACACCGACGAGCACGACGAGGCGGTGTATCACGCCGGCGGTATCGCCCATCTCGCCGGCATCTTGAGCGACCAGGAACGACAGTGGCGCAATTGGTTCGCCGCCGAGGGGATCGAACCGCTCGAGATCGGGTTCCGGGACCTGGTCACCGATCCCACGAAGGCGACCGCACTGGTGCTGGAGAAGATCGGGCAGGACCCGGAGCTGGCGCCGCCGCCACCGCTGAAGCCACAGTCCAATTCGCGGTCCAAGGAGTGGGCCCGACGCTATCGAGAAGACGCCGAACGAAACGGATACCCACTGTGACCGCTGTAGACGAGACCTCGCTCGACCGGGCGACCGGCGACCGGGCCCGGCCCGGGGACGCCGACGACTTCGACCATGTGACCGCCATCCGGGTGCTGGAGGCCGAGGCGGTGCACATCATCCGCGAGGTGGTGGCGGAACTGGAGCGGCCGGTGCTGCTGTTCTCCGGCGGCAAGGACTCCATCGTCCTGCTCCGGTTGGCCGAGAAGGCATTTCGGCCCGCGCCCCTGCCCTTCCCGATCATGCACGTCGACACCGGCCACAATTTCGACGAGGTGATCGAATTCCGTGACCGACGGGTCGCGCCGACCGCCGAGAATCCCGAGGGCATCGAACTCATCGTGGCCTCGGTCCAGGAGTCCATCGACTCCGGACGAGTCGCCGAGTCCACCGACCCGTCGGGTTCGCGGAACCGCCTGCAGACCCGCACCCTGCTCGATGCGCTGGAGGAGGGCGGATTCGACGCCGCGTTCGGCGGCGCCCGCCGCGACGAGGAGCGTGCCCGCGCCAAGGAGCGCATCTTCAGCTTCCGCGACGAGTTCGGGCAATGGGATCCCCGCGCCCAGCGACCCGAACCGTGGTCGCTGTACAACGGGCGGATCCGTCGTGGGGAGTCGGTGCGTGTGTTCCCGCTCTCGAACTGGACCGAGACCGACATCTGGCGCTACATCGAGCTCGAGGGCCTCGAGCTGCCCTCCATCTATTTCGCCGCCGAGCGGGAGGTCTTCGACCGGGACGGGATCCTGCTCTCGGTCTCGGAGTACTCACGGCCCCGCGACGGTGAGGAGGTACGGACCGAGTGGGTGCGCTACCGCACCGTCGGTGACCTGACCATCACCGGGGCGGTTCGCTCGCGGGCCACCACGATCGCCGAGATCATCGCCGAGATCAGCGAATCCACCGTCTCCGAACGCGGGGAGACCCGCGCCGACGACCGCACGTCCAGCGCCGCCATGGAAGACCGCAAGCGCGAAGGATACTTCTGATGACTCTCACCTCGCCACAGCCGGTCGTCCCCGCCGGTGACGAAACAAGCACGTCCGCAAGGCAATTCCTGCGGATCGCGACCGCGGGCAGTGTCGACGACGGCAAGTCCACGCTCATCGGCCGGATTCTGCACGACACCGGCAGTCTGCCGACCGATCATCTCGCCGCGGTCACCGACGGCGACGGTGATGTCGACCTGGCCGCCCTCTCCGACGGCTTGCGCGCCGAACGCGAACAGGGCATCACGATCGATGTCGCCTACCGCTTCTTCTCCACGCCCACACGGAGTTACGTCCTCGCCGACACCCCCGGACACGAGCGGTACACCCGCAACATGTTCACCGGGGCGTCGAACGCGCACGTGGCGATCCTGCTCGTCGACGCCCGGCACGGCCTGCTGCGGCAGACCCGACGCCACGCCCGGATCGCAACTCTCGTGGGCGTGCCGCACGTGATCGCGGCGGTCAACAAGATCGACCTCGTCGATTACTCCGAGCACCGTTTCGACGAGATCCGGGCCGACCTCGCCGAACTCGCGGTGCAACTCGGGATCGGGGAGATCCCGGCGATCCCGGTGGCCGCCAAGCACGGGGACAACGTCGTGCACCGCTCGTCGAACACCCCGTGGTACTCCGGGACAACGCTGTTGGAGTACCTCGAGGACGTCGAGCTCCACGCGCCCGCGCCGGTGACCGAGGAACTGCGCCTTCCAATCCAGTGGGTGTCGCGTCCCAGCGAGTCGAACCGGCGCACCTACACCGGCCGGCTCGCCTCCGGAACACTGCGCGTCGGTGACGAGATCGTCGTGCTGCCGTCGGGAAGCCGCTCGACCATCACTGCGCTCGATACCCTCGATCCCACGAGAGACGTTGCGGTGGCGCCTCTCTCGGTGGGAATCCAGGTCGCCGACGACATCGACATCGGTCGCGGCGACGTCATCGTGAGCGGTGCGGACGGAGCGCATGTACCGGTCCTGGCCCGCGAGATCGATGCGCACGTGTGCTGGTTGTCGAACTCGCCGCTGCGGGCCGGTGACCGCGTCGCCCTCAAGCACGGCCCGTCGACGGTCCGCGCCACCGTCCAGTCCCTCGAGCGGCGCCTCGACCCGGACACCCTCATCGAGCACGTCGCCCCCGGTGAGCTCGTGCTCAACGACATCGGCACCGTCACGCTGCGGACGTCGTCGGTGGTGCCGGCCGACCCCTATGCGAGCAACCGCGACACCGGCGCGTTCATCCTCATCGACGAGGCCTCGAACGACACGGTCGGCGCGGGGACGATCCTCGAGCCGCGCGAGGTCATCCCGGGTAAGGCGACGCGCAACGACATCAAGTGGCATCCGAGTTCGCTGGCGCGTGCGGAACGATGGGCGCACACCCGGCAGCGCGGAGCGACGGTGTGGCTCACCGGTCTACCGGCGTCGGGCAAGTCCACCGTCGCCGTCGCGCTCGAGCGGGCCGTCGTCAGCCGCGGGCGCGTCGCCTACCTCCTCGACGGCGACAACATCCGGCACGGGATCTCCGACGACCTCGGCTTCTCCGCCGGTGACCGCGCGGAGAACATCCGCCGTGTCGGCCACGTGGCCCGACTCTTCGCCGACGCCGGGGTCATCGCGATCGCGTCGATGGTCTCGCCGCTGCGTTCCGACCGGGAGATCGCGCGTGAACTGCACCGCGCCGCCGACCTCGACTTCATCGAGGTCCACGTCTCCACGCCGGTCACCGAATGCGAACGCCGCGACCCCAAGGGCCTCTACGAACGAGCGCGTCGCGGCGAACTCCGCGGGCTGACCGGTATCGATGCGCCCTACGAGAGTCCGGAGAGCCCCGATCTGCGATTCGACACCACCGGCGCGGACATCGACCGGCTGGCGTCGCTCATCCTCGGTGCGCTGATGGATCGCGGCATCATGGCGGGGTGAGTTGCTGTCATCCCCCGGGACCCGCGCACGGCGGCCCGGGTGCGCCGTTCCCGCCGGCCGAGCACGCCGGTGGCGGTCCCGGAGTGCACCCGATCGAGACGGTGGACATCCCGGCCGGGGGCTTCGCCATGGGGGACGCGTTCGACGAGGGGTACCGCACCGACGGTGAGCGACCGGTGCACGAGGTCGAGCTCGGTGCGTACTCGATCGACGCGACGACGGTGACCAACGCCGCGTTCGCCACGTTCGTCGCGGCGACCGGACACCAGACCGATGCCGAGCGATTCGGCGGTTCCGCGGTGTTCCACACCTACGCCACCGCGCCGGGCAAACCCGTGCCGGGAACACCGTGGTGGCTCGCGGTCGAAGGTGCGTCGTGGCGCCACCCGGCGGGTCCCGGCAGCCGGGTCGACGATCTGGCCGACCACCCCGTCGTCCACGTCAGCCACCGCGACGCGCAGGCCTATTGCGCCTGGGCCGGACGTGTCCTGCCCACCGAAGCGCAGTGGGAGTACGCGGCGCGGGGTGGGTTGCGCGGCCGACGATATCCGTGGGGGGACGCGGAGCCGACCCCGGAAGAGCCCCGCTGCAACATCTTTCGCGGCGAGTTCCCGGATGCGCCGACCGCCCGGGTCGGCACCGTGCCCGTGCGGGACTTCGAGCCCAACGGCTTCGGCCTGTACCAGTGCGCCGGCAACGTCTGGGAATGGTGCGCCGACACGTTCAGCGCCCGGTACTACCGCGTGTCCGACCGCAGCAACCCGCTGGGGCCGGGCCGGGGAAGCGCTCGCGTCCTGAGGGGCGGCAGCCATCTCTGCCACGACTCGTACTGTCATCGCTACCGGGTCGCTGCGCGATCGCACAACACGCCGGAGTCGACGGCGAGCAACATCGGGTTCCGGACCGTCGGTCCCGCGGCCGGCTGACATCCATCCGGCCGACAACCCGTCCACACGTCGCTGGGAACCGAACTCCGCCGTGGTCAGTTGGATCAGCAGACTGTGTGTCGATTTCCGGGAGACCCGATCGGCTGTGCGATCGTGGTTCCCCTCGGGCGGTGTCCGCCCGAAAGTCGTCGGACCGGAGAGGGGAGTAGGGCAGGAATGCGTGTGGAGGGCCGGGATGCGGCGCGTCGGGAGTCGAGGCGGCCGAACCCGTGGAGGAACGGCCTCATGGCCTCGGCCGTGGCGGTCGCGTCGTCGGTGCTGCTGGCCGGCTGCATCGACCTGCCGTCGCTGACCAGGCCGGACATCCCGGAGGGCATCCCGCCGGGGGCGGGCGTGCCCCAGCCCTACATCGACATCAACGCACCCGGGCGTACCGCGGACAGGATGCACGACTGGGCCGTGCCCATCGCGGAGTCCACCGGTATCCCGGTCGTCTCGCTCCAGGCCTACGGCAACGCCGCCGAGATCCAGCGCCAGCAACACCCCGAGTGCGGACTGAACTGGACCACGCTGGCGGGGATCGCCGGCGTCGAGAGCAAACACGGCCACTACCGCGGCTCCGACGTGGCCGACAACGGCGACGTCAACCCGCCCATCCGGGGCGTCAAACTCGACGGCACCCGCGGCAACATGGAGATCCTCGACACCGACGGCGGCGCACTCGACGGCGACGCCACCCACGATCGAGCGATGGGGCCGTTCCAGTTCATCCCGGAGACGTGGAAGCGCTACGGCGTCGACGCCAACGGTGACGGCGTCCCCGACCCCGACAACATCGACGACGCCGCCCTCTCGGCGGCCCGCTATCTGTGTGTCTCCGCCGGCAACGACATGACGACGCCGGAAGGGTGGGAGAAGGCCGTCCGGACCTACAACAACTCGATGGCCTACGTCCTCGACGTGCGCGATCACGCCAACGCCTACTCGATCAACGTCCGCTTCTGAACCCTGCCGGGAAGGCCTTCTGCGCTTGCGTCGACCTTGTCACGTGCGGCTTCGGCGCAGCCACTAGGCTCTTGCCTATCGGCCGGCACCAGACCCGGCCGTCGTCGGCGTAGGCGGCCCCGTCGGAGGACACATCTCCTGGGATCACGCCGACGAACTCGTCCACCGAGATTGGGGTGCAACCGTGGCAATCATCGAGCAGGTAGGTGCGCGTGAGATTCTCGATTCGCGGGGCAACCCGACGGTCGAGGTCGAGGTCGTCCTGGATGACGGCACCTTCACCCGGGCCGCCGTGCCGTCCGGGGCGTCGACCGGCGAACACGAGGCCGTCGAACTGCGCGACGGTGGCGACCGGTACCTGGGCAAGGGCGTCACCAAGGCCGTCGAGGGTGTCCTCGGGGAACTGGCCCCGGCCGTGATCGGGATCGAGGCCGAGGAACAGCGCCTCGTCGACCAGGCACTGCTCGACTGCGACGGCACCCCCGACAAGAGCCGTATCGGCGCCAACGCGCTGCTCGGTGTCTCGCTCGCGGTCGCCAAGGGCGCGGCCGAATCGGCCGGGCTGCCGCTGTTCCGTTACATCGGCGGACCCAACGCCCACATCCTGCCGGTGCCGATGATGAACATCATCAACGGTGGCGAGCACGCCGACAACGGCATCGACTTCCAGGAATTCATGATCGCCCCGGTCGGCGCGCCGACCTTCAAGGAGGCGCTGCGGTGCGGTGCCGAGGTCTACCACGCCCTCAAGGGCGTCCTGAGCAAGCAGGGCATGAGCACCGCACTCGGCGACGAGGGTGGCTTCGCCCCCGACCTGCCCAACACCGAGGCGGCCATCGCGGTCATCGGTGAGGCGGTCGGCAAGGCCGGCTACAACTTCGGCCGCGACGTCGTCATCGCGCTCGACGCCGCAGCGACCGAGTTCTTCTCGAACGGTGCCTACAAGCTCGAGGGCAAGGAACTCGGCGCCGACGAGATGGTGTCGTTCTACGAGAAGCTCATCAGCGACTTCCCGATCGTCTCGATCGAGGACGGTCTGTCCGAGGACGACTGGGACGGCTGGGCCAAGCTGACCGAGTCGATCGGCGACCGGGTGCAGCTCGTCGGTGACGACCTGTTCGTCACCAACCCCGAGCGTCTCGAGGAGGGGATCTCCAAGGGCATCGCCAACGCGCTGCTCGTGAAGGTGAACCAGATCGGCACCCTGACCGAGACCCTCGACGCCGTCGCACTCGCGCACAACAACGGCTACAAGACGATGATGAGTCATCGGTCCGGTGAGACCGAGGACACCACCATCGCCGACCTCGCCGTCGCCTGCAGCTGTGGACAGATCAAGACCGGCGCTCCGGCCCGCTCCGAGCGCGTCGCCAAGTACAACCAGCTGCTGCGGATCGAGGAAGGACTCGGCGACGCGGCACGGTACGCGGGCGACCTCGCCTTCCCGCGTTTCTCGTTTGGTTCGTGATTAGCTGTCTGCATGGCTTCGCAGCGACGTCACCGCGGTGACGGGCGTCAGCGTGGGCGCGATCGTCGGGTAGACGCGCGCTCACGCGAACGCGCCCGTCGCACGCGGCGGCACGCTCGTCCTGCGTCGTCGGCGGCGCCCGAGGAAGCGGTCGAGGCGGCCGGGCACGAGGTTCCCGCCGATCTCGACGCACCGGTCGCCGACGACACCTCGGATTCCGGGGTCCGTCGGGTGGCGCCGGAGCGCGTGCCTCGAACCCGCCGACGTCCGGCCCGCGCCGGCATCGGCGCCCGCCTGCGTGGTGTCGAGATGACCCCGGCCGGCCTTGCGACGCTCGTCATCACCGTCGTGGTGGTGTGCGTGGTGGCACTGACGCTCGCGATGCCGCTGCGGACGTACTTCAGTCAGCGTTCGGAATTCCGTCAGCTGACCGCGTCGAACGAGCAGCTGCAACGCGAGGTCGCGGACTATCAGCAGAAGGTCAACGAGCAGAACGATCCCGCCTACATCGAGGCCCAGGCGCGGACGCGCCTGCAGTTCGTCAAACCAGGAGAGATCCCGCTCGTGATGTTGTTCCCCGCCGACGAGGCACGGCGCGAGGCCGCCGAACGTGCCGAAGAGCGCGCCCGCGCACCGTGGTACGGAAATCTCTGGGACACGCTGTCGACCCCTCCCGGCGTGCAGTGAGCTCCTCCTCCGGCCACGGTGTCTCCGCGGAGGATCTCGCCACGGTGGCCGCCCAGCTCGGACGCGAACCGCGCGGGGTCCTCGAGATCAGCTACCGCACACCTGACGGGAAGCCCGCGGTCGTCAAGACCGCGCCCCGGCTGCCCGACGGCACACCGTTCCCGACGTTGTACTACCTGACCGATCCGCGTCTGACCGCCGAGGCGAGCCGCCAGGAGTCGGCCGGTGTCATGAAGGGCATGACCGCGCGCCTGCACGACGACGCCGAACTCGCCGCGGCGTACCGCCGTGCGCACGAGGACTATCTCGCCGAACGCGACGCGATCGAACCCCTCGGCACCGATTTCACCGGTGGCGGTATGCCGGACCGGGTGAAGTGCCTGCACGTCCTGATCGCGCACTCCCTGGCCAAGGGCCCCGGGCTCAATCCTCTCGGTGACGAGGCGGTGGCGCTCGCGGCCGCGAACGGGTTGCGCGGCAGCGCGATTCCGGAGGACTGGCCCGAGCCGTCGGATACGGGGACCGACGAGTGACCGTCGTCGGAGCCGTGGACTGCGGCACCAACTCGATCCGCCTGCTCGTGGCGAAGCCGGGCCCGGACGGGCGACTCGTCGATCTCCATCGTGAGATGCGTGTGGTCCGACTGGGTTACGGCGTCGACGCGACCGGGATGTTCGCCGCGGAATCGATCGAGCGGACGCGGGTCGCCCTCAGCGACTATGTCGACACGATGGAAGCGCTCGGCGTCGAGAGAGTGCGGATGGTCGCCACCTCCGCGACCCGCGACGCGTCGAATCGCGACGAGTTCTTCGCCATGACCGCCGATCTGCTCGGGTGCGTGTCCGCAGGCGCGATCGCCGAGGTCATCACCGGCGACGAGGAGGCGCGGCTGTCGTTCCGCGGGGCAGTCGGCGAATTGGATTCGGCGGATGGGCCTTTCGTGGTCACCGACCTCGGCGGCGGTTCGACAGAAGTCGTCCTGGGCGATGCGGACGGTGTGACCGCGGCGTACTCGGCCGACATCGGGTGTGTTCGGCTGACCGAGCGTGCTCTGCCGTCCGACCCGCCCACGCCGGCGGAGCTGGCCGCGGCGACCGAATTCGCACGCGCACGTCTCGCCGAGGCGTTCGCCGCGGTGCCGGTTCAGTCCGCTCGCACCTGGGTGGGCGTCGCCGGCACGATGACGACGCTCGCCGCGCTCGGTGCCGGCCTCCCCGAGTACGACTCGGACGCGATCCATCTGTCGACGATCTCGCTGCCCGAACTCGACCGGGTCTGCCGGAACCTGATCGGTATGACACGCGCCGACCGCGCGGCGCTCGGACCGATGCACCCCGGGCGCGTCGACGTCATCGGCGGCGGATCACTGATCACCCTCGAGCTCGCGAGAGTGCTGTCGGAAAGTGCCGGTATCGACGAACTAGTCGTGAGCGAACACGACATCCTCGACGGGATCGCGTTGGGAATACTCGACTGAGCAATGCTCGATCCAGTTACCATGCGTCGCATGGCATACAACCTGCGTTGCCCCTGCGGTGAGTCCATCACGGCCCTCGAAGCCGACTTCGTGCCGTCGGTCCAGGCCCACCTCGCCGCCGAACATCCCGGCCGCGACTACAGCGAGACCGAGATCATGATGGTGGCCATGACCGTTCCCGACCGTTCGGTGAAGTCCGACGGCTGAGCGGCGTCGGATCAGACGGCAGCCGGATCGCGCAGCGAGATGTTGTTGCACGCCTCGCAGACCGACTCGGGGATGACACCGCGGCGCTGCAGGAATCCGAAGATCGTGCAGCCCAGGCAGAAGCCGAAGACGGCCTCGAGCGTAGCGGCGGCGATCAGCACGCCCGTGGCGATTTGGGCGGCGAGCCCGTAGCCGAGCAGGCTGAGCACGAAGGCGGTCCCGCTGACGACGAGGCCGATGGTCTGGGCGAACCGCTTGGGCGGCCCCGGGACCAGCTTCTCCTTGCGGATGATCTTCGGCACGAGGAAGCGCACCGAGAGTTGCCCGAAAGGCGACAGGGTCGGTCCCGATGCCACACGCAGCGCGAACCCCAGGGCGAGGATGCCGTAGAGCACGGGCGTGTTCGCCGACACCGCGATGATCGCGAGGACGACGACCAACCCGGCGGTACTGCGCGCGGCGTAGTCGTTGACCGGGTTCGGGAACGTGAGGACAGAGCGCACCGACATCGGGCAACAACCTCCGGAGAGCGGGGACAATCGCCGACCAAGGTACGTGCGACGGCCCCATCGGGCAACGATTGCGCCCAGGGTGAATCGATCGGCGCCGGTCAGGACCCTGCGGTCGGGTCCATTCGCGGCTCGGACGCGGCGATGTCCCGCGGGTCGTCGACGTCCGGTTCGTCCTTGTCGGTCTCGCCGCCGTCGGAGGCGAGTTCCGCCTCGCGGGAGACCTCGCCCTCCTGGTCGATACCGGCCTGCTCGCCGACGTCGATGCGGTCTGGCAGTTCGTCCATGTCCACTCCGGTCACCTCTCTGGCCTGTTCGGATTCGGCGTACGGGGCCGAGGTGTCCACCTCGGACGATGCGTCCGCGAACTCGGCGTCGATGATGCCGCTCGCGTCGTATCGCGAGTGCGCGTCGGCTTTGGCCTTGCGGGCGGCCTCGCGCATCTCGAACCCGTCGGTCACGATCTCACCGATCTCGCGGGTCACGCCCGCAACGGCTCCGGTGATGATGGTCGCTATCCGGCCGACATGGGTGGCCGTGGACTCGATCAATTCCTGGAACAGATCCTTGTTGCGTTCGATGCTGTCGACCATCGCTTCGGGAATCCCCCTGCAGTTGGTTGCGGCTGGAGCCTGATCGGTGTGCCCAGAGCCTACCCCCGGGGCACACCGATCAAACCGGCGTCAGGCGACCGAGGCGGGCTTCTCGCGCTCGACGATGACGGTGAGATCGTTGTCGTCGCGCGTCATCCAGTTGGGCAACGACAGCTTCGCGATCTTCTTCCAGGTCGACGCGAGCTGGTGGCTCAGCGAGCCGGTGTTGTACGGCAGTCCGTAGCGTTCGCAGATCTCCCGGACCTCCGCGGACATCTCGGGGTAGCGACTGGCCGGGATGTCGGGGAAGAGGTGGTGCTCGATCTGGTGCGAGAGGTTGCCGCTCATCACATGGAACAACGGGCTGCCGGTGATGTTGGCCGAACCGAGCATCTGCCGCAGGTACCACTGGCCCCGCGTCTCGTTCTGGCATTCCTCGGACGTGAATGTCTGTGCACCGCTGGGGAAGTGGCCACAGAAGATGATCGAGTAGGTCCACACGTTGCGCACCAGGTTGGCGGTCGCGTTACCGATGAGGGTCGGGACGAACAGCGGGCCCGTGAGCGCGGGGAAGACGACGTAGTCCTTGAGGACCTGACGACCGGCCTTGCGCCACATGCCTTTCAGCAGGCCTTTGACGTCACTCCACTTGCGCTTGCCGGCGATGACGTTCTCGGCTTCGAGGTCGTGCAGCATGACGCCCCACTCGAAGAGCAGCATGAGGGCGGTCGCGTAGCCGAGGTTGCCCAGGTAGTAGGGGTTCCACTTCTGATCGCGGTCCATTCGCAGGATGCCGTAACCAATGTCGCGGTCCTCACCCAGGATGTTGGTGAAGGTGTGGTGCAGGTAGTTGTGGCTGTGCTTCCACTGGTCGGCCGGACAGACGGTGTCCCACTCGAACTCGCGGGAGTTGTAGGTGTCCTCGCGCATCCAGTCGTACTGACCGTGCATGACGTTGTGGCCGATCTCCATGTTGTCGAGGATCTTCGACACCGAGAGGGCGCCCACCGCGGCGATCCATGCGGGCGGGAAGAACCCGAGGTACATGAGTGCGCGTCCGCCGATCTCGAAACCGCGCTGGGCGCGGATCACCGAGTAGAGGTAGTCGCGGTCCTTCTGGCCCAGGTCGGCGACGATCCGGGCCCGCAGGGCGTCGAGGTCTCGCCCGAGCGCCTCGACCTGCTCGTAGGACATGACAACGGTGTTGGGGTCGTCCGCGACCTTCTGGTCGGAGCCGACGCGATGCAGCGCGGGCAGGTTGTCGTCGATGGTGGTCTCGACGTCACGGCTGATGTCGATGGTCATGGCATTGCCTCCTTCTCGGAGAGGAGATGTGGCTGGGAAGGGTGGATCTGGGGGATCAGCTCGTGGGCATCAGATGTCGATGTCGACCGAGCCGACCGGCGCGCTGATGCACAGCTGGATCTGGGTGTCCGACTCGTCGTCGATCTCGCCGGTGAGGACGTTGCGGGTGCACCCCGACTTCTTCGTCGCGACGCAGGAGAAGCAGATCCCCATCCGGCACCCGGATTCGGGCGTGAGCCCGGCCGTTTCGGCCTGGTCCAGGATCGGACGGCCGTCGTTGGCCGCCGACGTTCCCGACGAGGAGAACGTGACCTCGCCCTCGACGGAATCCGGGTCGACGGCCGGGATGACCGGCGCGAAGGCCTCGCTGTGCAACGGCTGGCTGATGGCGAGTTCGGCATGGACCCGTGCGACCTCGTCCATGAGGGCGGCGGGGCCGCAGACGAACACGTCGGCGTCGGACAACCCCGGGATTCCCTCGAGGTGGTCGGCGCTGAAGTGTCCGTCGTCGCGCGTGTGGTACACGCGCAGGTCGAACCGGGGATGGCTGTCCGCGAGTTCACGCAGCTCGTCGCGGTAGGCGACGTCGGCCGGGGTGCGCGCATAGTGCACGAACGTGATCGGTCCCGCGTACTGTCGGGCGACGAGTGTGCGCGCCATTGAGAGTACAGGTGTAATCCCGCTGCCGCCGCTGACGAAGACCGCCGACGTCGGGTCGGTGTCGGGAAGCACGAACTCGCCGTCGGCGGCGGACAGCCCGACGACGTCCCCGGCGCGGGCGTGCTCACGAAGGTGGGTGGACACGAAGCCGTCGTCGTGTGCGGTGATGGTCAGCTCGATCTCGCCGTGCGGGCCCGCGGCGGCGTTGGCCGGCGAGAAGCAGCGGGTGTGCCGGACTCCGTCGATGACGACCTTGAGCTGCACGAACTGGCCGGCCTCGTGGCCTCGCCACTGACGGGTCGGACGAATGGTGAGGCGGACGGTGCGCGACGTGGGACGCTCGACACGGGTGATCTCGCCGCGCAGATCGCGCCAGGTGATCATCGGATCGAGCAACTCGAGGTAGCGGTCGACCGGATGCGGCGACAGCGCTGCCTCCACGATCGAACCGACCAGACGGCTCCACCGGCCGGGCTCGGCGCCGGTGCCGGCGCGGGTCTGGTCCTGGGGTGTGCGGATGCTCATGGGCTGGGCTCCGTTCGGTGTGTTTCGGTGTACATGTGTACACCGGCAAGTGTGACACAGGGCGACAGTCGATCGTCAAGTGTTGGTCGACGTGACTGCCGTCACGACACCGCCTGTGCCTCTGCGTCGCGTCGGCCGACCCGACGCATAGACTCGGGTGCGTGACACGCACGCGAGAGCCGAGCCGGCGCGATGCGCAGACCCGTGCGGACCGCAAGAACCAGACGCGACAGGCGTTGCTGGACACCACGCGGTCACTGGTCGGCGAGCGCAGTTTCGGCAGCATCAGCCTCCGTGAGGTCGCCCGTGGCGCCGGGATCGTGCCGACCGCCTTCTATCGCCACTTCGCATCGATGGAGGATCTCGGGGTCACCGTCGTCGAGGACTCGATGCGCGTCCTGCGACGGGCGCTGCGTGAGGGACGACGCGACCTGGCGGCGCGTGACGCCCTGCCCACCGCGCAGAACTCGCTGGCCATCCTGCTGCGGCACGTCCGCGAGAACGAGTCGCAATTCCGGTTCCTGGTGCGCGAGCAACGGGGCGGCATCGCCGAGATCCGTCGCGCAATCGGCACCGAACTCCGGTTGTTCTCCAAGGAACTCGCGATCGATCTCGCCCGGATCCCGGACCTGGCACGGTGGCAGTCCGACGACCTCGAACTGGCAGCGGAGCTGATCGTCATCATCATGCTCACCGCGGTGGCCGATCTGCTCGACGGTGAGTATCGCGGACGTTCCGCCGAGCAGGAGATCGTCGAGCGCACCGAGCGACAACTCGTGATGGTCTTCCTCGGCATGGGTCAATGGCGCCCGTCGACCGACTGACCAGCGGGGATCGGACGCCCTGGTAGTTGCCGACCTACAGCTTGTCGGCGCTCTCGGTGAGTCCCGACCCGGGCGGCAGTAGCGGGCGAGGTGGCAGCGGGGAGGAGTAGACCACATTGGTGGTGACGCTGCCGAGGGTTCCGACCATGCCGCTGACCCGTTCCAGGTGCTTCATGTCGGTGGCGACGACCTTCATGATGAAACAGTCGTCGCCGGTGACGTGATGCGCCTCGATGACTTCGGGTAGCCCTGCGAGCAGGGTGTGCAATGGCTCGTACCTACTGCTGGGATACCGCAGCCGTAGGAAGGCCAGGATCGCGAACCCGAGCCGCTCGGGGTCGACGCTGGCGCTGTAGCCGCTGATCACCCCGGATTCTTCGAGGCGGGCTTCGAGACCGATGCGTCCGACGTGCACGCCGATCAGGAACGCGGTGTGAACTTCGTCTTGATCGACTCACGAGGTGAGGCGGCGTGGGCGCAGGGGCGCATCGTCGGAGCCGTGCACATGCCGACGGCACAGATCGCCGCGCGCGCCGTCGACGAGATAGCAACGAGCACACCGGTTGTGACGTACTGCTGGGGGCCCGGATGCAATGGTTCGACGCGGGCCGCGCTGGAGTTCGCCAAGCTGGGTTACCGGGTCAAGGAGATGATCGGCGGTTACGAATACTGGGCGCGCGAGGGCTACCCCGTCGAGAATGATCACAGCCGGATCATCCGGTCCAAAGACCCGCTCACCGTGCCACTGGACTCGGTGGTCTGCGACTGCTGAAACAGTCGTACCCGCCGACGCCTAGCGGCCGGGCCCCGCGGTTGTCGATTTGCCCTCAGGGCGATTTCAACTGTGGTCCGTCGACGCGATGGTGCCGGACACTGGGCCGAGGCACCGCGCCGGCCCACTCGCCCCGAGGCGGGAGTCGAGGCGGTGTCGTGCTCGTCACGTGCCGACCCGACCGAAAGGTGCCCTCGCGGTGTCTCTGCATTTCCACTGGTTCCTGCCCACCTACGGCGACTCGCGCAATCTGATCGCGGGCGGACACGGCAGCCAGATGACAGGGGACCGGCCGGCCGATCTGCGGTACCTCAAACAGCTCGCCGGCGCCGCCGAGGCCAACGGCTTCGAAGCCGTCCTGACCCCGGCAGGTCTCTGGTGCGAGGACGCCTGGCTGACCACCGCCGCTCTGATCGACGCCACCGAGAGCCTCAAATTCCTGGTGGCGTTCCGCCCCGGGCTCATCTCGCCGACGCTGGCCGCCCAGATGGCCGCCACGTTCCAGTGGCATTCGCAGGGCCGCC
The DNA here is from genome assembly GCF_042668985.1 of Gordonia sp. NPDC057258. Taxonomy (NCBI): domain Bacteria; kingdom Bacillati; phylum Actinomycetota; class Actinomycetes; order Mycobacteriales; family Gordoniaceae; genus Gordonia; species Gordonia sp. NPDC057258. Next base: position 135,554 of record NZ_JBHUXZ010000009.1, on the reverse strand, counting down.
TTCTGGTCAACGTCGTCACCGGCGGCGAGTCGAGTGAACAGCGCGCCTTCGGCGACTTCCTCGCGAAGAACGCGCGGTACGAGCGTTGCGACGAGTACCTGGAGATCATCCGGCGGCTCTGGACCGAGGAAGAACCCGTCGACGTGGTGGGGAAGTACCTGCGCGTCGAGGGTGCGCAGCTCGGACGTCGTCCCGATCCGACGCCGGAGATCTTCTTCGGCGGATCGTCGCCGGCCGCCGGTGACGTCGCCGCCAAGCACGCCGACACCTACCTCACCTGGGGCGAGCGTCCGGACGCGGTGGCCGAGAAGATCGCGTGGGTCAACGGTCTCGCGGCCGCGCAGGGCCGGGAACTCTCGCACGGCATCCGTTTTCACGTGATCGCCCGCGAGACGTCGGAGCAGGCCTGGGCCGAGGTGGCCCGTCTGCTCGGTGCGCTCGATCCGGCCCAGGTCGCGACTGCGCAGCAGAACCTGGCGCGCTCGGAGTCCGAGGGCCAGCGACGTATGTCCGAACTCCACGGTCGTGGAGCCGGTTTCGCCGACCACAACGATCCGCACTCGCTGGAGATCCACCCCGGCGTGTGGGCCGGGGTCGGGCTCGTCCGTGGTGGTGCGGGTACGGCGCTGGTCGGCTCCTACGACGAAGTGGCCGCACTCATCGCCGAGTACGCCGCGCTCGGACTCGACCACTTCATCCTGTCGGGCTATCCGCATCTCGAAGAGGCGTACCACTTCGGCGACGGGGTCCGGCCCGCTCTCGCCCGGCTCGGACTGCTCGACCCGGCGTCGGCCGGCCCGTCCGAAGCCGTGCGCACCGCGTTCCTGCCGCGCCTGCAGGCTGCATCATCCTGATCGACAACACTTTTCACCTTCACCACGTCCTTTCTCGCCTTGTAACCGACACCTCGCGGAGGTAGCCATGTCCACCGAGTCCATCGCGGACCAGATCAAGTTCGCCTACTGGGTGCCCAACGTCAGCGGTGGCCTGGTCACCAGCACCATCGAGCAACGCACCGGCTGGGACTACGACTACAACGTCAAACTCGCGCAGACCGCCGAGAACAACGGTTTCGAGTACGCGCTGTCGCAGGTGCGGTACGAGGCGAGCTACGGAGCCGAATACCAGCACGAATCCACCAGTTTCAGCCTCGCGCTCCTGCTCGCCACGCAGCGGCTGAAGGTGATCGCGGCGGTGCACCCGGGGCTCTGGCATCCGGCCGTCCTGGCGAAGCTCGGCGCCACCGCCGACCACCTGTCCAAGGGTCGCTTCGCGATCAACGTCGTCAGCGGCTGGTTCAAGGACGAGTTCACCCACCTCGGCGAGCCGTGGCTCGAGCACGACGAGCGGTACCGGCGCAGCGGAGAGTTCCTCGAGGTGATCCGCAAGATCTGGACCGAGGACGAGGTCGACTACCGCGGCGACTTCTACCGCATCCACGACTTCACGCTGAAGCCCAAGCCGCTCAACACCGTCGAGCGTCCGAACCCCGAGCTGTTCCAGGGCGGGAACTCCTCGGCCGCCCGCAACAACGGCGGACGGTACGCGGACTGGTACTTCTCCAACGGCAAGGACTTCGACGGCGTGACCGAGCAGCTCGACGACCTCCGCGCCGTCGCACGTGCCCACGAGCGCGAGGTGAAGTTCGGGCTCAACGGCTTCATCATCGCGCGGGACACCGAGAAAGAGGCCCGCGACACTCTGCGCGAGATCGTCGAGAAGGCGAATCGCCCTGCGGTGGAGGGCTTCCGGGACGCCGTCCAGCAGGCCGGGAACTCGACAGGCGACAAGAAGGGCATGTGGGCCGACTCGTCGTTCGAGGACCTCGTCCAGTACAACGACGGCTTCCGGACCCAGCTGATCGGCACCCCGGAGCAGGTGGCCGAACGCATCGTCGCCTACAAGCGTCTGGGCGTCGACCTGATCCTCGGCGGCTTCCTGCACTTCCAGGAGGAGATCGAGGACTTCGGTGAGAAGGTGCTGCCTCTGGTGCGCGAGATCGAGGGCGCCCAGAGCGACACCGCCCCGACGCCTGCGGGAGTGGCGTGACCGCAGTGAGCCAGGCGCGGGTTCGGTCCGCCGTGCGGATCGGGTCCGAGGCCGAGGCGCTGTCGATCGCGCGCGAATTGGCCGCCGAATTCGCGGTCGGGGCGGCCGAGCGCGACCGCGAACGTCGGTTGCCCCATGCCGAGATCGACCGTCTGTCGCAGTCGGGGCTGCTGGCACTCACCGTCCCGGCTCGGTTCGGCGGTCTCGACCTGCGTCCCAGTGCGCTCGCCGAGGTGGTGTCCATCCTGGCCGCCGCGGACGCGAGCATCGCGCAGATCCCGCACAGCCACTTCGTCTACCTCAATCTCGTCCGCCTGTCCGCGGGAGAAGTGTTGCAGGAGCGAATCTTCGCCGACGTCCTCGCGGGTGGACGGGTGGCCAACGCGCAGTCCGAGCGGGGCGGCAAGACCATCGCCGACATCTCGACACGGTTGAGTCCGGTGGCCGATCGAGCATCGACGCGTTTCGTCCTCGACGGTGAGAAGTTCTATTGCACCGGTTCGTTGTTCGCGGACACCCTCGCCGTCCTCGCGTGGCTGGACGTCGCCGTCGGCGACCTCGCACCCGGGGAGTACGTGGCTTTCGTCCCGGCCGATGCCGACGGCGTGGAGATCGTCGACGACTGGGATGCGGTGGGACAGCGCACGACCGGCTCGGGGACCGTCCGGTTCAGCGGGGTCGGCCTGGGTCTCGCGGATCTGGTGGCGCGCGCACCGGCAACATCTGCGCCCACCGGTTACGGCGCCTTCGCCCAGCTGCTCCATGCGGCGATCGACGTCGGTATCGCCCGCGGTGCGCTGCGCGCGGCGTCGGAGTTCGTGCGTACGAAGTCACGACCGTGGTTCGAGGCGAATGTCGAACGAGCAGTGGATGATCCGCTGTTGGTGCAGCGCTTCGGCGAGTTGGAGGTCGAGGTCGCGACCGCCGAGGCGACCCTCGCCGAGGCCGGTCGAAGAGTCGACGCGGCAGTGGGAGGTACCCCGGAATCGTCCTCGCGCGAGTTGGTCGCGGAGGCCTCGATCGCAGTCGCGACGGCGAAGGTGGTGGCCGACCGGGTGGCCCCCTCGGTGGCGTCGGCCCTGTTCGAGGTGAGCGGGACCCGCAGTGCCGCCGGTGGCGGGGGGCTGGATCGCTTCTGGCGCGACGCCCGGACGCACACGCTGCACGACCCCGTGCGATGGAAGTACCAGCACATCGGGCGCTGGGTTCTGCGCGGCGAGGAGCCGCCCCTGCACGGCGTGATCTGACCGCGGGGGCGTCCGGCGTCGGCGTCAGAGGTAGCGGCCGACGAGCGGCACGGCCTTCTTCGGGGTCTTCGCGTTGAAACCGTCGCCGATCGCACGCAGTTTCCACTCGCCGCCGTCGCGGGAGATGACCGCCATCGCGACCGCGGTGAACGGCATCCCGCCCTTGAGGGTGTAACGGGCCAGCTCGGCGGAGGTCGTCTCGTCGACGAGCCGGCAGTAGGCGTTCTCGATCTTCTCGAACGTGTGGCCCCGGTACGACGTGACGATGAACATCAACGCGTCGATCTGGGGTGGGACCGACTGCAGCGCAACGCGGATGACCTCGTCGTCGCCCTCGCCTTCACCGGTGAGGTTGTCGCCGGAGTGCAGGATCGAACGGTTCTTGCTGTTGAGGTGACCGTAGTAGACGGTCTCGACGCACTTCCCGCCCGAGAACATGAGCACCGAGGCGTCGAGGTCGATCGAGCCCCCGCGCCCGAATCCGCCGCGCACCGGATCCCACCCGAGTCCCATCTGGATGTCGGTGAGTGCCACGCCACCCTCCTTGCGGAGGGTGACCTTCTGGCCTTTCGCCAGGCTCACCGGGGCGCCCTTGCGCAGGCTGACCTCGGCGGGCTGCGCCGGGGGTGCGGGAGCAGGCGGTGCGGGTGCAGGGGGCGCGGGAGTGGGCGCCGCCGCCGGGGGCGCGGGTGCCGGGGGAGTCGGCGCCGACGGCCGCGAGTAGCTGATCGGCGCGGGCGGGGCGGGTATCGGTTGCGGCTCGTCGTCGACGCTCACCCCGTGGTCGCGGACCAGGTCGGCGAAACCGCCCGCATATCCCTGACCGATGGCACGTACCTTCCACTCGCTGTTGCGTCGGTACACCTCGAGGGCGATGACCACCGACTCGCTGGTGAGGCCGGTGACGGTGAAGTCGTACAGCGGCCGGCCCGCTTCGTCGGTGACGTGAGCGACCGGCGGTGCGAAACGGCCGAAGGTCGACGACGCGTCGTCGAGCGTGATGACCGCGCGGACCGCGTCGATGTCGGCAGGTACTCGAGCGGTCGAGATGTGCAGTCGCGCAGAACCTGCGGCGGCCTGTTCCAGCCGGACGCCGGGCCCGGTCGGCTGGTTGTAGAAGACGAAGTCGTCGTCGGTACGCACCACCCCCCGGTCGGTGACCAGCAGGGCCGACAGGTCGGCGGCGGTCGCGAGGTCCACCGAGACGATGACATCGGGGGTCGGCAACGGGCCGTTCTGGCCTTTGGTCAGAGCAGACATCTCCGGGCGATTCCTCATTTCAGTCGGGCCGAATACGCACAGCGTAGTCATGTGAGGCGGCGACCCGCGTCTGAAGACCACCCGACCGAGAGGGGGCGACGACAATACGATGTTGGCTCTTTCGTGGAGGGTGGTTTTCAGCGCCAGGTTGGTCAGTGGGTGTGACCCCGGTCCCAGCAAGGTTCCGATTGGGTATACAGCCTGGTCCCTGGTGCGCGACCGCCCTAGTCTCATGTGTCTGAAGTGACTCAGGAGACAGATGTGAATGTTGTGACCAGGATCGGCGTGGTGTTCTGCGCGGTGGCGATGTCGATGGTGATCGGCGCGGGCTCGGCGACGGCGATACCGCTCCCCGTGATGCCGCCACTGCCGGAACCCTTCGCCACGTGGTTCAAGCCCCCGGAACCGCTCGACAAAAAGCTCGCGAAGAGCTATGCCGCACTGACGAAGTCGATGCGGAAGTCCTTGCCCGGCCAGCTCGGGATCGCGATCGTGCCCGTCGGCGGGGACGAGGTCATCTCACTCGGGTCGCTCAAATCGGGACGTGCATGGTCGACGATGAAGGTCCCGGTGTCGCTCGCCGCGCAGCGCGAGCGCGGTCCAGCGGTCGCCGCGATGGAGGACAAGGCGATCACGTTCTCCGACAACGATGCAGCCGGCGAATTGTGGGGGGTGCTCGGCGGCGGGCACGCGTCCGTCGACGCTGTCAGTGCGGTCCTCCGTGAGGGCCACGACGTCCGGACACACGTGTCCTCCGAGGTCGACAATCCGCCGTCGTACCCCGGTCACACCGCCTGGGCGCTACGCGACCAGGCGATCTTCGGCGCTCACCTGCCGTGTCTGCCCGACAGCGAACACCTCATCCGGCTGATGAGCGCCGTCGCCCCGAACCAGCAGTGGGGTATCGCGAAGGTGGGGCGCAGTCAGGGAGCGGTGACCGCGGTCAAGGGTGGCTGGGGTCCGGCGACGTCGAAGTCGTCGGCGCATCTGGTGCGGCAACTGGGCATCATCACCACGACCAGCGGCCAGGTCGCGGTGTCGATGGCGGCGATCCCGCGGAGTGGATCGTTCACCGACGGGACCAAGATGCTGACCCGGCTCGGCAATTGGCTCGGAAAGAACCTGGCCGACCTCCCCAAGGGTCGATGCTGATCGCGGGCCGTGACCTCAGGCCGCGGCGTGCGCGGCCGGTGTACGTCCCGCGCCCGCCGGGGTCGTGAGCGCGGCGGCGATCGCCGTCGTGAGCGGAACCGACAGCGCGATCGCGATACCGCCGACGAACGAGCGGGCCAACTCCACCGCGACGACGTCGGTGGTGAGCAGTCCGCCCAACGGCTGCTGGGCCACGGAGAACAACAGCATCAGCGGCAGCGCACTGCCCGCGTAGGCGAAGACAAGGGTGTACACCGTGCTCGCGATGTGGTCGCGGCCCACGCGCATCGCGGCGCGGAAGGTCGCGAGCCGTGACGGTTCGCCGGCCGCGGCCAGCTCGAAGGCCGCCGAGGCCTGGGTGATCGTGACATCGTTCAGAACACCGAGGGTGCCGATGATGAACCCGGCGAGCAGGAGACCGCTGACCGAGATGTTGCCCTGATACACCTGCAGATTGGTGGTCTGATCGCCCGAGAGCCCGGTGAGGTTCATGGTCCGGATGGCGAGCGAGCTCAGGAATCCCGCGAGCAGGAGGGAGGTCAGCGTCCCGAGCAGAGCCGAACTGGTCCGGAGACTGACACCGTGCGCGAGGTAGAGGACCACGAACAGGATCACCGCCGACGACACGACCGCCACCGCGACAGGGGACGACCCGTCGAGGATGGCCGGCAGCGTGAACACGGTGAGTATCCCGAAGGCGATCGCCAGCCCGATGATCGAGCGGAACCCGCGCCACGCCGCCACCAGCACGATCGCGGCGATGAACAGCACGGCCCAGAAGATGATCGCCGGTCCGCGCTGGAAGTCGAAGAAGCTGTACCGGTTGCTGCCGTCGGGGCCGGGAACGGTCGCGAGCCGGATGTCGTCACCGACGTTCAACGTCGGCTGGCCGGCCTGGGGGTCGTCGAGCGTGCCGGCGGCGGGGGCCACGGTGTCGGGCCCGGATCCGGCCTGTGCCCGGTTGGTCGGGATCTCCAGGACGGTGTACTTGCCGGCCACGTCACCGGAGGTGAACCGGACCGCGTTGAGGATGCACGGCCCACCCGGCACCGGATTCACCGGTATGTCGGCGGTCTCGAGCACTGATCCCGCCATCGAGTTGAGGCAATTCGCATGGAACTGGTCCACGATCTCGCCGTCGACCGTGGTGATCGGCCCGCCGTCGGCGGACCGGAACTGGGTGGGGATCGGGTGTTCGGAATCCGACGGCCACAGGACGACCATGCCGACCGCGACCGCGACCGCGGTCACCGCGAGCGTGCCGATGACGAACCACCGGGCGATCGGCGACAGCGTGTGGCTGATGTCGGACAGCGAGTGCGCATGACCGTGCCCGTGATGTGTGCGGCTCACGCGGTGAGCCTATGCGCACCGCACCCGGGTCGCGATGGGCGACCCGGGTGCGGTGATGGGGTGTGCAGCAGTGCCGACGCCGGTCACAGGGGCAGCAGGATGCCCTTGACCCGCGGATCGGTCCGCAGGAATTCCTGCACGGCAGGGTCTTTGAACGCGGCGACCAGGTTCTTGATGTTCTCGGTGTCCTTCCACTGCGTTCCGATGGTCAGCTGCCCGGCGAACTCGTCGGGAGCGGGCGGAGCGTAGATCTGCTTGGCGATGTCGATGTTCGCGGCGAGGTAGTACTCGGTGTAGCCCACGGTGGCGTCGAGGTCGGCGAGCGAGCGCGACTGGGCGGCGAAGTCGAGCAGGACGAACTGCAGGTTCCGCGGATTCGTGGCGATGTCCTTCTGGGTCGCCTTCCACTTGTCCACGCCTGGTTTCAGCGTGATGAGTCCGGCGCGTTCGAGCAGCCAGAGTCCCTGGGCCTCGTTCGCGGGATCGGAGTAGAGGGAGACGCGGGCGTTCTGCGGCAGGTCGGCGACGTCGCGGTACTTGTCCGACCAGATGCCGAATCCCCAGCGGAACACCGGCGTCGCGGCTTCCTCCTGGAAGTCCGGGTTCGCCTCGAGGACCTGCGACAGCCACAGCTTGTGCTGATAGACGGTGCCCGCGACCTCCCCGTCGCTGACCGCACGGTTCAGCGTCGTGGAGTCGGACAGGCCCTTGAATGCGACCTTGATGTCATACCGGGGTGCGACCTCGTCGGCGATGAACTCGACCAGTGCCTGCTCGGAGGCGTTGCCCTCGGCGGTGACGACGGTCAGTGTCGCACCGGCGGTCTCGTTGGGCGACGTCGAGTCGGACCCGAGGAAGCGCCAGCCGACGACGGCGGCGATCACGGCGACCACGACCAGCGCGCCGACGATCAGCGGCCAGCGGCGACGTGTCGAGATCTCGATTCCGGAACTGCCGGGCGGAGAGGGAGTCTCGCCGGATTTCGATGAGGTGCCGGTGGTGGAACCGGTGTCCTGTGTCATGGGGTGCCTTTCGGGTGTGGCTGGGTGATGCGGTGACGAGCGCTCCGCCGCTCAGGGAGCAGAGCCGGCCGGCGGTTTTGTGGTTCTTCAGTGGTTGGCCCGGCGGGACGTGACCGGGTTGAGGCTGCGGGCGAGGGCGTCGCCGGCGACCTGGATCACGGCCACCGTCACGATGAGCACGATGATGGTGGCGACCATGACCCCCTGATCGAATCGCTGGTAGCCGTAGGTGACCGCCACGTATCCGAGTCCGCCGGCGCCGATGGTGCCGGCGATCGTGGAGTACTCGATCATCGCGATGGTGTTGATCGTCAGTCCGCCGACGATGCTCGGCAGCGCCTCGGGAACCTGTGCCTTCCAGATGATCTGGGCGTTCGATCCGCCGGACGCACGTGCCACGTCGATCGTCGAGGCCGGGACCGACCGCAGCGAGTTCTCGACGATGCGTGTGAAGAAGGCGATGCCGGCGATCGACATCGGTACCACCGCCGCGGCGATGCCGATGTTCGTGCCCGTGACCAGGCGGGTGAACGGGATGATCGCCGTCATCAGCACCAGAAAGGGCAACGACCGACCGATGCTGATCACCCACGACAGGGGGGTGTGCAACGAGCGTCGTGCGAAAAGCCCGCCGGGAGCGAGGTTGTGGATGAGTGCGCCCAGCGGGACTCCCACCACCAGGACGACGACCATCACGATGCTCACCATCAGGACCGTGTCGATGGCCGCCGGGATGAGCAGGTCGGGGATCTCGTCGAGCGGCACCGTGATGTTCGCCGAATACGTGGTGCTCACGCGGCCACCTCGGAGCCGGTGACGGTCTCGACGGCGGTACCGCCCGCGGTCGCGGTGGCGTCGAGAAGGCGTGCGGCCAGGCCGAGTTCACCCGCGGCGCCGATGAATGCCGACGCGTGTCCGGTGGGCACCGACACGGTGAGATCGCCGAAGACGGTGCCGTCGATGGTCTGCACGTTGGCGCCCAGCACCGAGATCGAGATGTCGAGTCGCCTGCCCAGCTGGGTCAACCAGTCCGCGGGGACCGTCGCGGAGTGGTAGACCACCGAGATCGGGGTTTCGGCCGAGGCCGGTTGCGCACTCGGCCCGCGCGGCCGGAGTGCCCGTCCCAGAACCGAATCCGGTTCCAGGACCACCTGTTCCAGCCGGCCGTGCTCGACGATGCGGCCGCGTTCGAGACGGCCGACGGTGTCGGCGACCCGCACGACCGTGTCCATCTCGTGGGTGATGAACACCACCGCGAGATCCAGTTCGTCCCGAACGTCGGTGAGGAGCCGTAAGAAGGTGTCCGTGGCCGCGGGATCCAGACCCGAGGTGGCTTCGTCGGACAGCAGGACGGAAGGTTTGAGTGCGAGGGCCCGAGCGATGCCGACGCGCTGCCGCTGACCGCCGGACAGCTGATGCGGATACAGGTCCGCTTTGTCGGCGAGGCCGACCAGATCGAGAAGTTCGCCGACGCGTGCCGTGGTCGATCGCTTTGTCGCACCCAGATATTCGAGAGGCAAAGCGACATTCTGCGCCGCGGTTCGCCGGGACAGCAGACTCGCCGACTGGAACACGGTGCCGATCCGGCGCCGGGCGTCGCGAAGGCCCGACGTGCCCAGTGCGGTGAGATCCTCCCCGTTGACCACGACCTTGCCCGACGTCGGACGTTCCAGCAGATTCAGACACCGGGCCAGCGTGCTCTTGCCGGCGCCGGACGGGCCGACGACGGCGAAGATCTCACCGGCGTCGACAGTGAAGTCGACCTCGTCGAGCACCGTCGTCGGGTCGGGCGAACCGACACCGAACACCTTCGTCAACCCCACCACCTCGATCACCGGAGGCCCCCGTTCGCGCTGGTGAGCTGAGCGGCTTCCCTGATCGAATCGTCGATGGTCGAGTTGCTCCCACCGACCCGGTACGTGGACCCGCGATGGTTCTCCGGCAGTTGATCGCCACGCCCGAAGAGCTTGTGGCGCAGGGTTCCCGGGACGTAGTCCCGGTCGTAGAGTCCGCGCCGCTCGAGGGCGGGCACCACGTGGGTGATGATGTCCTCGAACGATCCGGGGGTCACCGCGTAGGCGACGTTGAAGCCGTCGACGTCGGTCTCGGTCACCCAGTCCTGCAGGGCTTCTGCCACCTCGTCGCCGGAGCCGATCAGGACCGGACCCATTCCGCCGATGCCGCCCCACGCCGCGATGTCCCGCACGCGCCATTCCTCGCCGGTGTCGCTCGCCTGCTGGAAAGCGGCGACCGCGGACTGGATCGCGTTGCTGTGCACGTTGCCGATCGGTTCGTCGATCTCGTAACTCGCGAGGTCGATGCCCATCCAGCCCGACATGAAGACCAGCGCACCCTCGGTGCTGGCGTAGGACTGGTACTCCGCGGCTTTCGCGCGGGCTGCCTCCGGAGTCGAGTCGGTGATGATCGTCAGCAGCGTGTAGATCTTCGCGTCGTACGGGTCGCGTCCGGCCAGGATCAGCTCGTCGCGCACCTTGCTCACCACATCACGCAGGATGGCCTTGGTCGGCGCGGCCACGAAGATGGCCTCGGCGTTCTCCGCGGCGAAACGTCGGCCGCGAGGCGAGGCCCCGGCCTGGTAGATGACCGGTGAACCCTGCGGCGACGGCTCGGCGAGGTGAATGCCGGGCACGGTGAAGTGCTTTCCGCGGTGCCCGATGTGATGGACCCGGGCCGGGTCGGCGAAGATGCCCGCCTCGCGATCGCGGAGAACAGCGTCGCGTTCCCACGAACCCTCCCAGAGCTTGTACAGCACGGTGAGGTACTCATCGGCCTGGTTGTAGCGCTCGTCGTGCTCGAGTTGATCGTCGGCGCCCATGTTGCGGGCTGCCGCAGGCAGGTATCCCGTCACCACGTTCCAGCCGATCCGGCCACGGGTGAGGTGGTCCAGCGTCGACAGACGCCGTGCGAAGGGGTAGGGATGCTCGAAACCCGTACCGGTGGTGACCCCGAAGCCGAGGTGCTCGGTGGCGTGCGCCATCGCCGAGACGAGCAACAGCGGGTCGTTCACGGGGATCTGCGCACCCTGGCGGATGGCGGCTTCGTCGTTGCCGGCGTACACGTCGTAGGTGCCCAGGACGTCGGCGATGAACAGACCGTCGAATCCGCCGGTCTCCAGCAAGCGGGCGAGGTCGACCCAGTAGTCGATGGTGTTGTAGTCCCACGACCGGTCGTCGGGGTGGCGCCACAGACCCGGTGACTGGTGCGCAACGCAATTCATGTCGAAGGCGTTGAATCGGATCTTACGTGGGGCATTCGGTTCTGACACCGGAGGAATGATGCTGACGGATCGTCGGAGTGGCCATCGTTGTGCCCACCGCGAACCTAAACTTGTGCCATGCGATCCACAGATGTGTTGCTCGACGGTCTCGGTCGAGTCGTCGAGAACGTTCACGCCGTCCTGGACGACATCTCCACCGAGGAATTGAACCGGTCTCCCGCGCCCGGTGCCAACACGATCGCCTGGCTCGTGTGGCATCTGACGCGCGTGCAGGACTCGCACGTCGCCGACGTCGCCGGAACCGACGAGGTGTGGGTGACCGGGGGATGGGTCGAACGGTTCGGTCTGCCGTTCGACCCCGGCGAGAGCGGGTACGGGCAGTCGGCCGACGAGGCGGCGCGGGTCGTCGTCGACGACCCGGACCTGTTGCGCGGCTACTACGACGCCACGCACGCGGTCAGCGTCGACTACATTGGCGCGCTGTCGGATTCAGATCTCGACCGCGTCGTCGACGAGAACTGGGACCCGCCGGTCACGTTGGGCGTACGATTGCTCAGCGTGATCGACGACGACACCCAGCACATCGGTCAGGCGGCATACGTCCGGGGCCTGTTGTCCTGATGTTCTGGTCCCGCAAACCCACCCCTTTTCCGTAAACCCACAGCGCTCGGACCGGGTGGGTTCACGGAAAAGGGGTGGGTTTGACGGAAGGTTGGTTCGAAATCGCGGTCGGGATCTAGACGGTCAGGACAGGCAGCCCTTGAAGGTCTGGAAGTCACCGGCGAACGCGGGTCCCTTGCAGGTCGGGCCGTTCTTGCCGTCGACGACGACCTCGCCGCCGGGTCCGGCGATACCGATGGCCAGGCCGGGACGGATGCCGTCCATGGTGACCGTCGCTCCGGGACCGAGGGCGATGGCCGCGGGTCCGGCGAAGTTGTCGGCGGTGACGTTGGCTTCGCCGCCGTTGTCGGTGATGGCGAGCGAGAGTCCGGTCGGGCCGGAGTCGGCGCTACACGAGGCCGCAGAGGCGGACTGGCCGGGAAGTGCCGGACATACGGTGGGCGCGGCGCCGGCGGACGGCGCGGCGGCGAGCGATACTGCGGTCGCACCTGCGGCGGCGACGACGAAACCCAGAGCTGTGCGCGTGACTGTCTTCATGTTGGACTCCTTTGTCGAGGAACGGTGTCGTGCGTGGAGCGATTCGGAATGGCCGCCGGGCCGGATGGGGTCCGCTTCGCACGCCGCCTCGCCACCGGTCGTGTGCCCAGCGCGCGTAGGTTGGAAACGTGCAACTGCGAATCTTCACCGAGCCCCAGCAGGGTGCGACCTACGACGATCTGCTCACCGTCGCCAAGGCGACCGAGGACCTGGGCTTCGATGCCTTCTTCCGTTCCGACCATTTCGCCGGAATGGGCGGCGACGGCCTCCCCGGGCCGACCGACGCGTGGATCACGTTGGCGGGCTTGGCGCGCGAGACCTCGCGAATCCGGCTGGGGACGCTCGTCTCGTCGGCCACTTTCCGGCTACCCGGGCCGTTCTCGATCGCAGTCGCCCAGGTCGATCAGATGAGCGGTGGCCGTGTCGAATTGGGAATCGGAACGGGCTGGCACGAGGGTGAGCACGAGGCGTACGGAATCCCGTTCCCGCCGTTGAGGGAACGGTTCGACCGCCTCGAGGAGAACCTCGAGATCATCACCGGGTTGTGGCAGACCCCGCTGGGCGAGGAGTTCGACTACGAGGGCACACACTTTCGCCTCTCGAAATCGCCGGCCCTGCCCAAACCCGTGCAGCACCCGCGCCCGCCGATCATCATCGGGGGCAGTGGCAAGAAGCGGACGCCCGCGCTGGCCGCGCGTTTCGCCGACGAGTTCAATGTCGTGTTCCAACCACTCGACGTCGCCGGGGATCTCATCGGGCGCGTCCGCACGGCGTGCGTCGACACCGGCCGCGACCCGGAGTCGCTGACCTACTCCGCCGCGCTCGTATTGTGTTGCGGCCGCGACGAAGCCGAGTTCCGGCGCCGGGCCGAGGCCATCGGCCGGGAACCGGACGAGCTGCGCGAGAACGGGGCTGCCGGAACCCCGGACGAGGTCGCCGCGAAGATCGCGACCTACGGCGAGCTGGGCGTCACGCGCATGTATCTGCAGACCCTTGATCTGTCGGATCTCGATCACCTCGAGCTCGTCGCGTCGAAGGTCGCTCCGCAGTTGGCGTGAGCGCCCGCGGGCACCCCGTCTGCTGGGTGCGGCGTTCGCAAAGCTTGCTCCTCAGTGTCAGCGGCCCGGCGGCCGTCGTGGACCATGAAGGCACCCGCCCACGAGTATGAGTGGCTAGATCCCATGCTCCCTGAGGTGCGAGCGAAGCGAGCCACGAAGGGTGTTGCAACGTGTCTCGCCAGGCCCTTCGTGGCTCGTCGCTTGCGCTCCTCACACCTCAGGGACCAGAGGTTTTGTGGTTCTTTCGGATTCGGGAGCAGGGGTTATGCGCCTCTTTCGGCACAGGGACCAGGGGTTTGGTGGTTCTGTCGGATTAGACAGTCGAGTGTCCTCGAAGGGTTCCCCCGACCCGGCACCCGGGCCGACCAGGATGGGCCATAATCAACCTCATGGCCGACAGGGGCGAGCACACATCATCGAGACCGCCGGAACGTCAACGGATCAAGAAGCTGGCGCAGGCCGCGCTCAACGCCGACGTGACCGTCGAGCAACTCGAGGGCATCATCGCCGACATGGGGGAGACCCTCGACGGACTCGGCCCCACCCTGGACGGGCTGAACTCGACGATCGCGAAACTCGACGTGACGCTGGTGCGACTCTCCGGAACCCTCGACCAGGTCGACGCCACCGTCGACCGCATGTCCGACATCGTCGGGCGGCTCGAACGGGTGGTCGGGCGGGTCGAGGCACTCGTCGGTATCGGCGAGGCCGCCTTCCGTCCGCTCGGCGCCCTCGAGTCGGCAGGCAAGTCGGTCGCTGCCCGACTCGGCTGGCACTGAACACCGAAACGAGATCAGGGAATGACACCGGAAGAACACAGTTTTCGCGGCCGGCACGGGCACACCATCGTCTACGACGTCCACCGGCCCGCGGACAGCCCGCGCGGCGTGGTCGTCGTGGTGCACGGACTCGCCGAACACGGACGACGGTATCTGCATGTGGCCCGTCGGCTCGTCGACGACGGTTACCTCGTCGCGATACCGGACCACGTCGGTCACGGCCGCTCGGGTGGCAAGCGACTCCGGTTGCGCCGGTTCGGTGACTTCACCGACGACCTCGACACCGTGCTCGCCCATGTCGCCGACGGCAGCGTCCCGACGTTCCTGATCGGGCACAGCATGGGCGGGTGCATCGCTCTCGACTATGCGCTCGACCACCAGGACAAGCTCGACGGACTGATCCTGTCGGGAGCGGCCGTGCTGCCCGGTGACGACCTGCCCGATCTGGCCGTCCGATTCGCGCCGCTGATCGGCCGGATCGCACCGGGATTGCCCACCACCGAGTTGAGTTCGTCGAGCATCTCCCGGGATCCGGACGTCGTGGCCGCCTACGACGCCGACCCGCTGGTGACGCGCGGCAAGATCCCGGCCGGGCTGGGCGGGGCGATGATCGGCACCATGCGGTCGTTTCCTGAGCGCCTGCCGTCACTGCAACTACCCATCCTGGTGATGCACGGCAGCGAGGACGCGCTCACCGACCCGCGCGGCAGCGAACTCGTCGAGCGGCTCGCCGGGTCGGCGGACAAGACGCTCGTGATCTACGACGACCTGTTCCACGAAATCTTCAACGAACCCGAGCAGGCGGTGGTGCTCGACGCGGTGATCACCTGGCTGCGCGGTCACACCGCGCGCCCGTGACCATCGCGCGCCCACTCACGTCAGGCGCACCAACACCCCGGCCAGCAGGACCACCACTCCGCCGATCTCGCCCACGATGAGCGCGAGCATGAACAGGTAGGTGCCGGGAGTCGGGTCGACGAACTGATTCGTGGTGTCCCGCAGGGCGCCGTGGATGCAGTACGCGGCGATCGCCGCGACGAAGAAGACGATCGGGACCGCCGCGGCGATCACGTTGACTGCCGTCGGGAACGCGCTGAGTTCGACCAGCGCTGCGAGCACCAGGGTGGCGAACGAGTACATCAGCGCCGCCCGGTGCGCGATGTCGACGTACACGTGGGCCGTCCGCTCCGGCGAGGTGCGGATGCCGTGGTACTTCCATACGCCCAACGCGAGTGCCCAGACGAGGATCACTCCCGACGCCACGACCACGACGATGGTGTCGACGCCGACGAGATCGGCGAGATCGGGGTCGGCGGTCATGGCTGAACGCTAGCAGCAGGTGCGGTCGACCCGATCGGTCGCTCACGCAGTCCGTTCCCGCTCACACCTCTTCCGGTGAGCGGGAACGGAACCGTGAGCGGCAGAGCCGGTCAGCGGGACGGGACCGGGGTGCTGCTCGAGGTACCGGGTGTGACGGGCCCCGTCGGGGCGAGCTGGGGCACGGTCGGCGTGCTCGTCTCCGAGCTGGTGGCCGATTCCGGGACTGAAGCGTCCACGGACTCCGAGCCCGACACCGCGGACGGCGCGAAGCCGGCCGAGGACGAGCCGGAGGCCGACGACTCCGCTGCGGACGACTCGGCCGACGAGGAGGCCGACTGCGAAGCGGACCCGGTCTCATCCGAACCACGGGCCGACAGACCCGACAGGTCGAGCGCCGGCGATTCCTCGGCCGCCTTCTTCGCCGCCAGGGTCACCTTCGCGGGGCCTTCGGGATCGGGGCTGCCCGAGGCGGAGACGACGGTCGTCTTCGTGGTCACCGGCGGGTTGTTGCGCAGCGTGGTCAGCACGTGCTCCTTGCCGTCACCGAGCGCACGTCCCCAGTTCTCCCACGTGTGGCCGCCGTAGTTCGGCAACGAGATCACCGATACGCCGGCCTGCTTGGCCTGCAACTGCATGAGCACGGTCGACACCGCGGACAGGATCTCCAGCGCCATCGCACTGAGCTGGTCCTGCGGCGACAGCTTGGCCATCTCCGACGGCGTCAGGAAACCGTTGCCCGAGGAGATGATGAGAACCTGGCCGTTGTCGGCCAGCTGCGTGAGGTTCTTCGACGGGTCGTTGTCGGTCCAGCGGGTGCCGCCCGGCGCGCCCCACATGTTGACGACGCCGTTGACGTAGTTGGACACCATGGTCTGCGTGGCGAACACGCCGAGGGCGCCGATCGGGTTGTCGGTCTGGTAGTAGCCCGACATCGCCTGTACGACCTTGAACTGCTCGGGGTGGCGCTCGGCGAGGGTCACCGCGGGCCCGCCCGACATCGACAGTCCGATGATCGCGTTGTTGTTGCGTGCCACGCCGAACTCGCGCTCGAGGTAGCCGGGCAGCTCCGAGGTCAGGAAGGTCTCCTGCTTGATGACCGTGTTCTTGTCACCGGCGCCGCCGTCCCAGTCGGTGTAGAACGACGATGCGCCGCCCACCGGCATGATCAGGGTGGTGTCGGCCTTGGCGTCGTAGACCTTCGCGGCCTGCACGTCGGTGGTCCATGCCGAGCGGGTTTCGCTCGCACGCATGCCGTCGAGCAGGTAGACGCCGCTGTCGCTGCCGCTCGAGGCGCGGATCTGCACGATCACGTGCCGTTTCTGCGACTCCGACCAGACCTTGCAGTTCTGGACGTAGTTCCCGGAGGAGTCCCACGTGCAGCCCGGCCGCAGCACTTCGGGATGCCCACGCAGAGCGCTGGCGGTGTTCGACGAGTTGATCAGCGTGCTCGCGCCGAACAGGCCGAGCGTGAGGATTGCGACCACCGAGATGCCGGTGAGGAGGCGGCGACAGGGTGAGGGTCGGCGTGGCGACTCGGGCGTCTGGCCCGCGGGGGTGGAGGGGACGGGCGGTTCGCTGTGCGAGTGCGA
This sequence comes from Gordonia sp. NPDC057258, assembly GCF_042668985.1. Classification (NCBI taxonomy): domain Bacteria; kingdom Bacillati; phylum Actinomycetota; class Actinomycetes; order Mycobacteriales; family Gordoniaceae; genus Gordonia; species Gordonia sp. NPDC057258. The sequence goes on along the minus strand of NZ_JBHUXZ010000009.1, from coordinate 118,329 downwards.
CATTGAGCTCCTGACATACGCGGCCACCCGACTACACGGTGCCGATGTCAGGGATGTCGTTCGGAGAGTGGACCCGCGTTACCGGGCGAGCGCATTTTTTCGGACGACCTCGGCGGTCTCGTCCGGACGTTCCCACCAGAACATGTGCCCGACACCGGACCAGCGCGCCAGGGTGGCCTGCGGGATGAGGTCGGCGAGCCGCTCGCCCTCGGCGACGGCGATCATCTCGTCGACGTCGCCGTGGATGACCGCCGTCGGCATGTCGAGTGAGCCGATTCGGTTGCGGGTGTCGTGTGCCGCACAGGCGCCCGCCTGCCACGCGACGACTGCCGACGGAACGCGGCGCTGCCTCGACATCGAGACGAAATGGTCGAAGGCGCCGGCGCGGGCGATGAACTCGGGAGACAGATTGACCTCGAACGCGATGCGTGCGACGCGGTCGGCGTCGCGCGACGAGATCGCCTCGACGAGACGGGCGGCGCCGGACGAGCCGGGCGCACCGATGGCCCCGGGGCCGCCCGCGGTGGTGCAGCCGAGGACGAGACTGCGCACCCGGTCCGGCGATTTCAGGGCGAGTTCCTGCGCGATCATGCCGCCCATCGACGTGCCCAGCACGTGGGCGGAGTCCCAGCCGAGGCCGTCGAGGATTCCGCGGGCGTCGGCGGCGAGGTCGGCGATGGTGAACGGTCCCTCGGCGCGACTGCTCGTGCCGATGCCGCGATGGTCGTAGGCGGCCACCGAGAAGTGCGGGGTGAGGGCGTCGAGGAGCTCGTCGGTCCACATCCCGCGGTGTGCGGACATGCCGCCGATGAGCAGCAGCGGTTCGCCGTCGCCGAACACCTCGGTGTCGAGGACGGGACCGGTATCGGACGCGACGGGGATCTGCATGCGGAGATGGTAGCCAGGCGGCTGAGGCGGATTCCGTGATTCGCCTCAGAGCGCCGGCGAGATCGCCGCCCACATGTTGGGGAGTTCTTTCTCCTAGTACCAATGGTGGGTTCCGACCTCCTGCAACGCGTCGGTGAACGGCAGACCCGCGCCGCGCAACAACCCGGCGAACCGGCGCGAACAGTCGCTGGTCGCGATCTCGAACGCCGACGATGCGGCGAGTACCACCTGGTAGAGGCCTTCCTCGGGCGTCACGTTCCGCTTGAGGTCGGCGGGACCGAGCCGGCCCGCACCGGAGTACAGGTACAGGGCCTTGCCGCGGAGACGGTCGAGATGCAGCGCCGGGTCGTGGTCCCGCCATCCGGCCGAACCGACCGGCCCCCAGAGGTTGTCGGCGTTCGCCCCACCCCGGGCGAGGGTCGCCCGCACATACGACTCTCCCTGCGGCGAGGACACCGGAGGACATCCGCTGATCGAGGCCACCGCGCGGTACAGCGACGGGGCCCGTGACGCGAGCGTGAACGCCGCCTGCCCGCCCATCGAGACACCCGCGATCCCGCGCGAACCGTTCGACTCGAAGCGGGCGTCGATGAGGGGCGGGAGTTCCCTGGTCAGGAACGTCTCCCACATCGGTTGTCCCACGCGCGGATCCCAGCGCTGCCAGTCGGCGTACTGGCTGCCGTACGCACCCGTCGGGAGTACGACGTTCACGTCCTTGTCGGCGAAGAACTCGTCGGCATTGCCGGCTCCGCGCCACCCACTGTCGTTGCCGCGCGAACCCGCCCCGTCCAGGAGGTAGAGCGTCGGCCGGGGTCCGGTCTTCGTTCGTGGCGTGAGGACGAAGAGCTTGATGTTCTTGGCCATCGCCGCCGAGTAGACCCAGACGACGGCGCGGGTCGGGGACTCCTGCACGACCGACACCACCCGCGGCGCCACGGGTGCCGCCACCGCCGGCGCGGCGGCCAGACACAGCATCACCAGACATGCGGCACAGACCGCACGAAGAATCACTCGAAGCACCGTTCCCCCATGTGCGCCGCGCGGACGCTCTTCCCCCGAAGAATGTGGATTCGATCGGTAGGCGGCCGGGCCGCCGGATCGAAGTCGTTCGGCAAGCGTAGGACGTTCGCGCAGTCCTGTCCGGGCCTTGCGAAATCCCGGGGTACCGCGATGGGCGCGACTCCGCGGCCTCGACGAACGACGCCGCCGGGCACATCCGTTGGGGATGCGCCCGGCGGCGTCGGGAGAGGGAACGGGCTGGGTTGTCAGGCCCCGAAACCGAGCAGCGACTTCACCTCGAGGAATTCGTCGAAGGCGTAGTCACTCCACTCGCGGCCGTTGCCGCTCTTCTTGTATCCGCCGAACGGTGCGCTCGGGTCGAGCTGGGCGCCGTTGAGCGAGATCGAACCCGCACGGATCTGTGATCCGATGCGGCGGACCTCGTCGACGTCCTTGCCGGAGACGTAGCCGGCGAGGCCGTACTCGGTGTCGTTGGCGACCTTGATCGCTTCGTCGATCGAGTCGTAACCGATGACGACGAGGACCGGGCCGAACACCTCGGTGCGGGCGATCTCCATGTCGTTGGTGACGTTGGTGAACACGGTCGGCTTCACGTAGTAGCCGGTCTCGAGACCCTCGGGGCGCCCGGGACCTCCCACGACCGCGGTCGCGCCGTCGGCGACGGCGCGCTCGATGAGACCCTGGATCTTGTCGAACTGCGCCTCGGACACGACCGGGCCGAGCTTCACGTCGGTGGTGGGATCGCCGACGGTGAGCTCGGCGGCGACCCCCTTGGCGATCTCGGCGACCTCGTCGACGCGGCCGGCCGGGACCAGCATGCGGCTCGGGGCGTTGCAGGACTGGCCCGAGTTCATCATCATCGTCGCGATGCCGCCGGCGACGTTCTTCGCGAAGTCGTCGTCGTCGAGGATGATGTTCGGGCTCTTGCCGCCGAGTTCCTGGGCGACGCGCTTGACGGTCGGCGCGGCACTTTTGGCGACCTCGATGCCGGCACGGGTGGACCCGGTGAACGAGATCATGTCGATGCCCTCGTGGCTCGACAGCGCGGCGCCGACGCCGGGGCCGTCACCGTTGACGAGGTTGAACACGCCTGCGGGTACGCCGGCGGCGTCGAAGATCTCGGCGACGATCGCCGCGCTGAACGGCGCGACCTCGGAGGGCTTGAGGACCATGGTGCAACCGGTGGCGAGTGCCGGGGCGACCTTGCACATGACCTGGTTGAGCGGCCAGTTCCACGGGGTGATGAAGCCGCACACGCCGATCGGCTCCTTGGCGATGCGCGAGCTGCCGCGGTCCTCGACGAACGTGAAGTCGGGGAGTTGCGCGGCGGCGGTCATCAGGTGGCCGAGACCGATCGGCACCTGGGCGGCGTTCGTGAGGCCGACCGGCGAACCCATCTCCTCGGTGACCGCGGCGGCGAGGTCGCCCATGCGGTTCTGGTACTCGGCGATGATCCGGTTGAGGACTTCGAGACGTTCCTCGACGGTCGTCTGTCCCCAGGTGACGAATGCGCGACGGGCGGCGTCGACCGCTGCGTCGACGTCGGCCGCGCTGCCGATGGCGACCTGTCCGGCCGACTTCTCGGTGGCCGGGTTGATGACGTCGATGAGGTTGAGCTCGGCGGGCTCGACCCACTGACCGTCGATGTAGAACTTGGTGATGTCCGGCATGGTGCCTCCGTTGCAGCCTGAAGTGAGGACAATTGTTGTCTGTTTCACACTGTAGGCGCTGCCGCGACCGGGGTCTCGCGAATCCCGGCGTTCCGGGGGCGACACTTTGTGACCGGTTCTGGAACAGCCGTCCCAGTCGCATTCTGCGACGCTCGGCCCGGCCGCGAACGACTAGGGTCGAATCATGATCCTCATCGTCGTGAAGTTCCCCATCAAGCCCGAATTCGCCGACGAGTGGCCCAAGTTGTCGCGCGAGTTCACGCAGGCGACCCGCGCCGAACCGGGTAACAAGTGGTTCGACTGGTCGCGATCGCTCGAGGACCCCAACACCTACGTCCTGGTCGAGGCGTTCGACAACGATGCCGCGGAGGCACATGTCACCGCCCCGCACTTCAAGCAGGCACAGCAGGAACTCCCCAAGTACCTCCAGCGCACACCCGACGTCATCAACACGACGATCGAGGGCGACACCTGGTCCGAACTCGGGGAGTTCCGGGTCGACTGACCTCTCTCAGCGGCCGGCGCGGACCTCGGAGTCCGTGTCGGCCCCCGCCGGATCCGCCGGTCGCGCCGCGTCGTCACCGATGCCGAGCTTCTCGCCCTCGATGTCCACGTCGGGCAGGATGCGGTCGAGCCAGCGCGGAATCCACCACGCCTTGTCGCCGAGGACGGTGAGCACCGCCGGCATCAGGGTCATCCGGACGACGAAGGCGTCCAGGAACACCGCGGCGGCCAGGGCGAAGCCCATCACCATGATGAAGGCCATGTCCTGCAGCATGAATGCGGCGAAGACCGAGATCATGATGGCCGCGGCCGCCGCCACGACGCGGGCGCTGTGGCGATATCCCTCCACCACCGCGGTCTTCGCGTCGGCGCCGTGTACGTACGCCTCTCGCATCCGGGTCACCAGGAACACCTGATAGTCCATGGCGAGTCCGAACACGATGCCCACCAACATGATCGGCAGGAACGACACCAGCGGCTGCGGGTTGTCGACGATCCCCAGGGCGCCGTCGGTGAAGAGGGCGACGGTCACACCGAAGGTCGCGGCGACGCTGAGCAGGAAGCCGAGCGCCGCGGTCAGCGGCACGAGGATCGAGCGGAACACGATGATCAGCAGGATGAAGGCCAGACCCACCACGACCAGGAGGTAGGGGATCAGCGAACTCGACAGTCGGTCGGAGATGTCGAGTTCGATCGCGGTCTGCCCGGTCACCCCGTATGAGATACCCGTCGTGCCCTGCACCCGGGACTCCATCTCGCGGAGCGATTCCACGAGTGCGGGCGTCGCCTCGTCGGCCGGCGCGGTCGACGGGATGATGGTGATCTTCGCGGTGTCCTGGGCCTCGTTGAGCCCGCCGGCACCGATCTGCGCCACCTCGACGTTGTCGACGCGACCCAGGTCGTCGACGAGTGAGTCGAAGGCGCGCAGGCGCTCCCCGGTGTCCTGGATCTCGCGACCGTCCGCGACGACGACCAGCGGTCCGTTCACGCCGGGTCCGTACCCCTCGGCGACCATGTCGTAGGCCCGGCGCTGCGTCTCCGACGGCTCGGCGGTCCCGTCGTTGGGTAGCGCGAGCTTGAGCCCGGCCATCGGGATCGCGAGGACGACGAGGATGCCGACGATCGCGACCGTCACGGTGCGCGGCCGGGCCACGATGCGCTGGACCCAGCGCTGGCCGTTGTGCATCCGCTCCGCATCGTGCGGTCCGACATCCGGAGCGTTGAGGCGCGGTACGCGTCCGGCGAACGCCTTGCCGCCGAACAGGCCGAGGATGGCCGGCAGGAGGGTGAGCGCGACCAGCACGGCAGCCACCACGGTGCCCGCGGCGGCGATACCCATCGCGGTGAGGAACGGGATGTTCACGATGGCCAGTGCGGCCAGAGCGATGACGACGGTGCTGCCGGCGAAGACGACCGCCGAACCCGCGGTGCCGACCGCCCGGCCCGCCGCGTCGGCGCGGTTCGCCGACCGATGGATCTCGTGGCGGTAGCGGGACACGATGAACAGCGCGTAGTCGATGCCGACCGCGAGGCCGATCATCGTCGCGAGAATCGGTGTCTCGTTGCTGAGGTCGAAGAAGTGGGTGCCCATCTGCACGCCGAGCATGCCGATCGCGACGCCGACGATCGCGGTGATGATCGGCATGCCCCACGCGACCAGGGAGGCGAAGGTCAGGATGAGGATCAGCGCACCGACCCCGATGCCGATCAGCTCAGAGGTGATCCCGAGCTCGAATTGCTGTGTGGCCGAACCCTTCATCTCGACGGTGAGGCCGGCAGCCCGGGCGTCGTCGGCGATGGCGTCCATCTGTTCGCGCATGGTCTCGGTGACGTCCGAGGATGCCTCGACGTCGAAGGAGGCGCCGAGTTGCGCAACGGTGCCCGTCGCGTTGATCGGCGAAGTGGCCTGCGCGTCGGCGGCGGCCTCGTCCGCACTCTTGCCGAAGGTCTCCCGCTGGAAGGTCGCCGAGAGCTCACGAAGCTGACCGGGGGATTGCTCGGTGCCGTACGAGACGAACGGGTTGGCGATCGAATCGGGGCTTTTCACGTTCTCGACGGTCTTGAGGCCGGCCACCATCGAGTCGATGGCGCTCTGGAACCGGGGCTCGGTCAGCGTCGAACCCTCCGGTGCGCGGACGACATACGTGACACCGATGTCGGAACCGAACGTCGCTTCCCCGGGGAAGCGTTCGATCATCAGGTCCTGGGCGCGCTCCGACGGGATGCCCGGGACCGAGAACGACTCCGAGGTCGGTTTGGCCAGCAGGCTCGCGCCGATGCCCAGCCCGATCAGGACCAGAACCCAGATCGCGATGGTCTTGAGGCGGTTCTCGTACGCCCATCGCCCTAGTCGGTACAGGTGTGTTGCCACGTCAGTGCTCCTCGGGGGATGGTTCGGCGAGACCGTTCTCGGGTCCGTCGGCGTTCAGGGGTCGGATGGGATGTGCCAGTCCGGAGGCCAGCTGGTCGAAGGCGGACTCCAGCACGGTGGCCAGGTCGGCAGCGGTGCCCGGGGTGTCGTCGTGATGGGTCACCCAGAATTCGAGGGCGACGCGGATGGTGGTGATCGCGTTGTGCAGGACGAGGCGCGGATACAGGGTGTGTGCCGGCTGTCCGCGCTGCGCGCACAGTTCGGCGAGACGCGTTTCGACGGTGTCGCCCAGCTCCATGTCGCGGGACCTGGCCGTCAGCCCCGGATCCGTGTCGAGAAGGCGAAGGAGCGCGACGATCTCCGCGGGTTCACCGACGTCGGGCGAGGTGGCGGCCTCGATGAGAGCGGTCCGGACCGAGCAGAAGAAGCTCTCGTCCGTCGGCCGGGCCTCGATCCGTTCCACGATCGTGTCGAACAGCGACGACACGAAGTGCAGCAGCGCATCCTCTTTGCCGCTGAAGTAGTTGTGGAACGTGCGGACCGAGACGTTCGCCTCGGCCGCGACGGCGTCGATCGTCACGTGATCGATGCCGTCGCGGGTGGACAACCGCAGCACGGCGCGGGCGAGCGCCGAGCGGGTCGCTGCCTTCTTCGCCTCGCGGAGTCTGGGGGAGTTCACTTCACCCACGGTACGGAACTTGCAGAAGCCTGCAAACTTGCAGGACTACACAAGATTTAGGAGAGTCCTCACACCGTCTACCCGTCGATGGCGTGCGTCACACCATCAGCCCAGTGTCGACGCGCGGGCGACCAGCTCGGGCTGGAACACCAGGTTCGACGGGACGTGGCGTTCGGCGGGATCGTCGGCCGCGCTCATCAGCAGGTCGACGGCGGTGACTCCGATGCGGGAGGTCGGCTGACGGATCGACGACAACGGGACGACGGCCGAGCGGGCGAAATCGATGTCGTCGTAACCGATGAGCGCGATGTCGTCGGGAACGCGGACGTCGCCGCCGAGCATCGTCAACGCCTGCAGGACCCCGATCGCGAGGAGATCGTTGGCGCAGAACACCGCATCCGGTCGGTCGCGGGGGGCCCTGGTCAGCAGGGCCTTTCCCGCCTCACGTCCGGCGAGCACACTCAGGTTCGCCGTCTGCACGACGTCGAGCGTGGCGCCGTCGACGGCGTCGACCGCCTCCTGCGCGCCCCGCCGGCGGTCCGCGACCTGCCGCAGGCCGGGCGGTCCGCCCACGAAGACGATCCGGCGACGACCGGTCTCGCACAGATGCGACACCGCCAGCCGCCCGCCCGCGATGTCGTCGACCGCGACGGAATCGAAGGGCGAGCCGCCGGCGTCCCGGTCGACGAGGATCACCGGGGTGCCGCGACGGCGCAGCGAGTCGAACCGCCGCAGATCGTCGCCGATCGGCGAGACGAGCAGACCGAACACCCGCTGCTCGTCGAAGGTGTCGAGATAGGCCTGTTCGCGCGATTCGTCGTCGTCGGAGGTCCCGAGCAGCACCGTGAGGTCGTGGTCGCCTGCCCGTTGTTCGGCGGCGCGGGCGATGTCGGTGAAGAAGGGGTTGCCCACGTCGAGCACCACCATGCCGACGCAACGCGATCGGCCCGCACGGAGTTGGCGCGCGGCGTCGTTGCGCACGAAACCCAGCTGGTCGATCGCCGCCTGGACCCGCGCGACGGTCGCGGGCGAGACCTTTCCGGGCGAGTTGAGCACGTTCGAGACCGTGCCCACCGACACCGAGGCCGCCGCCGCGACGTCCCGCATGCTCACACCCATGTGTCCATCTCACCAGATGCGATGCCGGTACCCGCGTTTCGCGGACTCGGGAGGGTCGCCCATCTCGCGAGCTGATTGACTACGAACACCCGCGGTACCCCCTGTAGGAAAGGCGCTTCATGTCGACTCCGGCCAGCCCGTTCTCCGCGGACTACGAACCCGATCCGCGACGCTGGAAGGCGCTCGCGGTGTGCCTGGTGGTCGGTTTCATGACCCTTCTCGACGTCTCGATCGTCAACGTCGCGCTCCCGTCCATCGAATCCGGACTCGGCGCGGACTCGGCCGACCTGTCGTGGGTCGTGTCCGGCTACGCCCTCGCCTTCGGACTCGTCCTGGTCCCGGCCGGCCGGGTCGGGGACGCACGCGGCCGCAAGGTGACCTTCCTCATCGGGCTGTCCCTGTTCGTGCTGGCGTCGGCGGCATGTGGGTTCGCCCAGGGTCCGACGCAACTCGTCGTCTTCCGCCTGATCCAGGGCGTCGCGGGCGGCATTCTCGCGCCGCAGCTCTCCGGGCTCATCCAGCTGCTGTTCCGCGGGGCCGAGCGTGGCCGGGCCTTCGGCATGTTCGCCGCGACCATCGGTATCTCGACCGCGGTCGGGCCGCTGCTCGGTGGGGTCCTCATCCAGCTGGGCGGGTCCGCCGACGGGTGGCGCTGGATCTTTTTCGTGAACGTGCCGATCGGCATCGCGGCCTTCGTCGCCGCGATCCGGTTGATCCCGGCTCGGCCCGAGGAACTCAAACAACCGCTGCGGGGGAGCTTCGATCCCGTCGGCGTCGTGCTGCTGGGTACCGGGGTGTTCGCGCTGATGCTGCCGATGGTCCAGGAACAGGAATGGCCCGGGGGGCGGAAATGGCTGCTGCTCGTCGTCGCGGCCGTGCTGATCGGCGCGTTCGTCGTGTGGGAACGCCGGCAGGGCCGCATCGGCCGCCAGCAACTCGTCGACCTGTCGTTGTTCTCCATGCGGTCGTACACGCTCGGATGCATCATCGCGATGGTGTACTTCGCCGGGTTCACCACGGTGTTCTTCATCTACACGCTGTTCGTCCAGCAGGGCCTGGGCTATTCGGCACTGCAGGCCGGTCTGGCGGTGACCCCGTTCGCGCTCGGCTCGGCGGTGTCGGCCAGTGTCGGCGGCAACATCGTCAATCGGGTCGGGCGCTCGCTGGTGTTGCTGGGTCTGGGCCTGGTGGTCGTGGGGATGATCGCGACGATCGTCGCCGTCGCGCTCGTGTCTGGTCCCGGTGTCGGGTACGCCGCCGCGCTGCCGCTGCTGGTGGCGGGTATCGGTTCCGGTCTCGTGATCTCGCCCAACCTCACGCTCAGCCTCGACCAGGTGCCGGTGACCAAGGCGGGCATCGCCGGCGGCGTCCTGCAGACCGGTCAGCGCATCGGGGCCGCCGCGGGGATCGCGCTCGTCGGTGCGGTGTTCTTCGCCCAGGTGGCGAACACCGGAGGCGACTGGGCGCGGGCGTTCCAGATCGGGCTGGCGACCGCCGCGGTCCTGGTGCTGATCGCGCTGGTGGTGGGCCTCGTGGATCACTTCGCCCACCGCCGCGAGGACGCGGAGGTCGCGTAGGCGGCCGGTCTGATGCCCACGCGACCTCGGCAGTCGAGCCTCAGGAACGCGCCCGGGGCACCAGCCGCTCGAGCTGGGTCACGTGCGCGGGTGTCAGCTCGTCCAGCGAGGCGACACCGAGCAGCCGCATCGTACGTGCGATCTGCTCGCCGAGGATCTCGATCATCCGGTCCACCCCGGCCTCCCCGCCGGCCATCAGGCCGTACAGGTAGGCCCGGCCGACGAGCGTGAACCGCGCGCCGAGGGCGACCGACGCCACGATGTCGGCACCGCTCATGATGCCGGTGTCGAGCATGACATCGGTGTCCGCGCCGACCTCGCGGGCCACCTCGGGCAGGAGGTGGAACGGGATCGGTGCGCGGTCGAGTTGGCGCCCTCCGTGATTCGACAACACGATGCCGTCGGCGCCGAGGGCCGTGACGGCCTTGGCGTCGTCGACGGTCTGAATGCCCTTGACCACCAGCTTGCCCGGCCACTGCGACTTGATCCACGCCAGATCGTCGAAGGTGACGGTGGGGTCGAACATCGTGTCCAGCAGTTCGGCCACCGTTCCGGACCATCGATCGAGCGAGGCGAACGCCAGGGGCTCGGTGGTGAGGAAGTCGATCCACCACTGCGGGCGCGGGATGGCGTTGAGCACGGTCTTGGCGGTCAGCGCCGGCGGGATCGACATGCCGTTGCGCTTGTCGCGCAGACGAGCCCCGGCGACCGGCACGTCGACGGTCACCAGCAGGGTGTCGTATCCGGCCTTCGCCGCGCGGTCGACCAGGGCCATCGAGCGCTCCCGGTCCTTCCACATGTACAGCTGGAACCAGTTGCGGCCGTGCGGATTCGCATCCCGGACGTCCTCGATCGACGCCGTACCCATCGTCGACAGCGAGAAGGGGATCCCGGCCCGGCCGGCGGCGCGCGCACCAGCGTATTCGCCCTCGGTCTGCATCATCCGGGTGAACCCGGTGGGTGCGATGCCGAACGGCAGTTCCGAACGCCCGCCGAGGATCGTGCACGAGGTGTCGACCTTGGACACGTCACGCAGGATGGCCGGGTGGAACTCGATGTCGGCGAACGCCTGTCGCGCGCGTTCGATGGACAGCTCGGCCTCGGCCGATCCGTCGGTGTAGTCGAAGGCCGCCTTCGGGGTGCGGCGCTTGGCGATCGCGCGCAGGTCCTCGATGGTGAGGGCGGCGTCGAGACGGCGCTTCTTCGCGTCGAACTGGGGCTTCTTGAACTGCATCAGCGGCGCGAGGTCGCGCGGTTTGGGAACTCGACGCTTCATGGGAGAACTGCCTTGCATGGTCATGCCTTTCCTGTCCCCACCGCGGTCCGGGAGCGCGTGCCGCGGGAGTGTCGGGGTGCGTAGTGTTGCGGCGGGAACCTATCGGCGACGATAGACCTCATCGCCTCGAGGTCGCCATCGATCAGGCCGTGGGCGCGGGCGGTGATCAGCACGTTGCCCAGCGCGGTCGCTTCCACCGGACCGGCCTGCACCGGCAGACCCAGCCGGTCGGCGGTGAGTTGGCACAGCAGCCGGTTCTGCGAGCCGCCGCCGACGAGATGGACGGTCTCCACCGTCGTGCCGGACAGTTCGGCCGCTCGCGCCACCCCGTCGGCGAAGGCCGCCGCGAGGCTCTCGACGATCGCGCGCACCATCTCGGCGCGCGTCATCGGCGGACGCATGCCGCGCTCGTCGTACCAGTCGCGAATGCGTCCGGGCATGTCTCCCGGTGGGAGGAACCGGGCGTCGTCGGTGTCGAAGATCTCGACCGTCGCCGGCGCCTCGGCGGCCTGCGCGAGCAGTTCACCGAGATCGGCGCGATACCCTTCGCGCTGGTACTGGCGGACCGTCTCGCTGAGCAGCCACAGGCCCATCACGTTGTGCAGGTAGCGGATACGGCCGTCGGCGCCGACCTCGTTGGTGAAGTTGGCCTTCCACCCGTCGCGGGAGACGACCGGCTGCTCGAGTTCGACGCCGACCAGACCCCAGGTCCCGCACGAGATGTACGCCGACCGCGACGGGTCCATCGGGATGGCGGCGACCGCCGACGCGGTGTCGTGGGACGCGACCGCGGTGACGCGGGTCGACGTCGACAGTCCGAGGCGCTCGGCGACGTCGCCGAGCAACGGGCCCTGGTCGGTGCCGGTCTCCACGAGGTCGGGGAACAAGCCGACGGGCAATCCGAGACGCTCCATCATCGCGGTGTCCCACCGCCCGTTGATGCCGAGCAGTCCGGTGGTCGAGGCGTTGGTGCGTTCGGTGCCGCGCCGGCCCGTGAGCCAGTACGTGATGAGGTCGGGGATCAGCAGGGCGGTGTCGGCCTGATCGAGCAACCCGTCGGCCTTCTCGGTGGCCAATTGGTACACGGTGGTGAACGGCAGGAACTGTAAACCGTTGCGCACGTACAGGTCCGCGGGACCGAGTTCGGCGTGCACGGCGTCCACCCCAGCCGCGCTCCGGGTGTCCCGGTAGTGGTGCGGCAACCCGAGCATGCGGCCCTCCCGCAGGAGCGCGTAGTCCACCGCCCAGGAGTCCACCCCGATCCCGACCAGATCGTCGGACTGCCTGCCCGCCTCGGCGAGGCCGGCCGACGCGGCGCGGAACAGCGCCGGGACTTCCCAGTGCAGAGCGGACCTGCGCCCGTTCCAGATGTGGACCGGGTCGTTGGTGAACCGGGCGACCTGTTCGAGCTCGAGTCGTCCGCGCGAGACGTCGGCCAGCATGACCCGGCCGCTGGTCGCGCCCAGGTCGATCGCGGCGACCTGGGCGGACCGGGTGGATCGGCTCATCGCAGGAACGCGGCGGCGACGCCCGCGTCCACCGGCACGTGCAGGCCGGTGGTGTGCGAGAAGTCGGACGTGCAGAGTGCGAACGCGGCGTTGGCGATGTTCTCCGGCAGCACCTCGCGCTTGAGCAGGGTGCGCTGCGCGTAGAACTTGCCGAGATCCTTCTCCTCGACGCCGTAGACGGCAGCGCGCTTGGCGCCCCAGCCGCCGGCGAAGATCCCCGAACCACGCACCACGCCATCGGGATTGATGCCGTTGACCTTGACCCCGTGCTCGCCGAGCTCGGCGGCCAGGAGACGGACCTGATGGGCCTGGTCGGCCTTCGTCGCCGAGTAGGCGATGTTGTTCGGCCCGGCGAAGACCGAGTTCTTCGACGAGATGTACAGGATGTCGCCGCCGAGCTTCTGATCGATGAGGGCGCGTGCGGCGGCCTTGCTCACCAGGAACGAACCGCGGGCCATCACGTCGTGCTGGAGGTCCCAGTCGGCGGCGGTGGTGTCCAGCAACGACTTCGACAGCGACAGGCCGGCGTTGTTCACGACGAGGTCGATGCCGCCGAAGGCGAGCACCGTTGCGTCGATCGCGGACTGTACGGCCGCTTCGTCGGTGACGTCGGCGGCCACCCCGATGGCGACATCGGTCGAACCGATCTCCTCGGCGGCCGCCCGTGCCTTCTCGGCGTCGAGGTCGGCGATCACCACGCATGCACCTTCGGCGGCCAGACGCGTCGCGATGGCCTTGCCGATGCCGGATGCCGCCCCGGTGACCAGGGCGATGCGGGTCGCGAGCGGCTTGGGCTTCGGCATGCGGGCGAGCTTGGCCTCCTCGAGCAACCAGTACTCGATCCGGAACTTCTCCGACTCGTCGATCGGTGCGTAGGTCGAGATGGCCTCGGCGCCGCGCATCACGTTGATGGCGTTCAGGTAGAACTCGCCGGCGACACGTGCGGTCTGCTTGTCCTTGCCGAAGCTGAACATTCCGACGCCCGGGATCAGCACGATGGCCGGGTCGGCGCCGCGCATCGCGGGGCTGTCCGCGGTGGCGTGACGGTCGTAGTACGCGCGGTAGTCCTCGCGGTAGGCCTCGTGCAGTGCCGTGAGGCGCTCCTTGCACTCCTCGACGCTCGCGTCGGCCGGGAGGTCGAGGACCAGCGGCTTGACCTTGGTGCGCAGGAAGTGGTCCGGGCAACTGGTGCCGAGTGCGGCCAGGCGCGGATGCTCCTCTGCCGCCAGGAATTCGAGGACCGGGTCGACGTCGGTGAAGTGACCGACCTGCGGCTTGTCCATCGAGGCGAGGCCGCGGATGAACGCGGCGAGCGCCGCGGCCTTGGCCCGGCGTTCCTCGGCGGGCAATGCGCCGTAGCCGTCGATCGGGCCGCCGAAGGGTTGCGGCCGACCGTTGGCGGCGATGTACTCCTCGGCGGTGCGGATGATCTCCAGCGAATGTGCCTGCGCCTCATCGGAGGTGTCGCCCCAGGCGGTGATCCCGTGGCCGCCGAGGATGCAACCGATGGCCTGCGGGTTGTCCTTCTTGATCGCCGAGATGTCCAGCCCGAGCTGGAAACCCGGACGACGCCACGGCACCCACACGACGCGGTCACCGAAGATCTTGTGCGTCAAGACCTCGCCGTCGGCCGCGGTCGCGATGGCGATACCGGAGTCCGGGTGCAGGTGGTCGACGTGCGCGGCGTCGACGAGGCCGTGCATCGCGGTGTCGATCGACGGTGCGGCACCGCCCTTTCCGTGCAGGCAGTAATCGAAGGCGGCGACCATCTCGTCCTCACGGTCGAGGCCGGGATAGACGTCGACGAGCGCACGCATGCGATCGAGCCGGAGCACGGCCAGGCCCTTCTCGGTGAGGGTGCCGAGATCACCGCCGGAGCCCTTCACCCAGAGCAGTTCGACGTCTTCACCGGTGACCGGGTCGGTGTCGGAGCCCTTGGCGGAGGTGTTGCCGCCGGCGTAGTTGGTGTTCTTCGGATCCGATCCGAGTCGGTTGGACCGCTCGATGAGGGCGGCGACTGCGGGATTGGTCATTAGGGGTGATCTCCTCGGGAGTTCAGGGAACTGGGGCTGGGGGAGGGCTCAGGCGCCCCAGGACGACTGGGTACCGCCGACACGCTCGGCGACGATGCGCTCGTGGTATCCGGAGTCGACGTATGCGGCCATCGGGTCTGCGGGCAGGCCGCGACGGACACGACGCTCGGCGAGCATCGGACGGACGTCGGTGTAGAACGCGTCCATCACGATCGCGTTCGCGCCCAACACGTCTCCGGCGGCCTGTGCCTCGGTCAGCGCATCGGTGTCGACGAGTAGTGCGCGGGCCGTCATCTCCTCGACGTTCAGCACCGAACGGAGCTGGCCGGGGATCTTCTCCTCGACGTTGTGGCATTGATCGAGCATGAGAGCGACCGGCGACCCGGCGTCGAGCCCGCCGCCGCGGATCACCTCGAACAGGATCCGGAAGAGCTGGAACGGATCCGCGGCACCGACGATGAGGTCGTCATCGGCGTAGAAGCGCGAGTTGAAGTCGAAGGAACCCAGCTTTCCGAGGCGAAGCAGCTGCGCGACGATGAACTCGATGTTGGTTCCCGGCGCGTGATGGCCGGTGTCGAGGCAGACCATCGCCCGCTCGCCGAGCGCGGTCACATGGGCGTAGGAGGTGCCCCAGTCGGGGACGTCGGTGACATACGTCGCGGGCTCGAAGAACTTGTACTCCAACACGAGTCGCTGGTCGTCGCCGATGTGCTGGTAGATGGTCGCGAGCGACTCGGCGAGCCGGTCCTGGCGTCCGCGGATGTCGCCCTGTCCGGGGTAGTTGGTGCCGTCGGCCAGCCAGATCTTCAAATCGCGCGAACCGGTCGCGTTCATCACCTCGATGCAGGCGAGGTGATGGTCGATGGCCATCTGCCGCACCGTCTTGTCGGTGTGGGTCAGGCTGCCGAACTTGTAGGCGTCGTCCTGGAAGGTGTTGGAGTTGACGGTGCCCAGGCCGACGCCGAGATCCTTCGCGTAAGCGGCCAGGGCGGTGTAGTCGTCGACGGTGTCCCACGGGACGTGCAGGGCGACGGTGGGTGCCAGCCCGGTCAGCTCGTCGACCTTCGCGGCGTCGGCGATCTTCTCGTGGATGGTGCGGGGGGTGCCCGGGGTGCCGAACACCTTGAACCGGGTGCCGGAGTTGCCGAACGCCCAGGAGGGGAGCTCGATCTCGAGGTTGTCGAGGATCGTCTCGTCAAAGGTGGCCATGAAATTTCTTTCGGTTGGGATTCCCCGCCGCCGGCGTCGGGGTCAGCCGGCGGCGGGGAGGTCTGAGTGGAACATTCGAACTGGTGGAACGTTTCAATCGCGCACCGCGCGATCAGGCCGTGGTGTCAGGCCGGGGCCCGGTGTCCCGACTCCGCGGCCGGGTTGGTGCCCGGGGTCGGGTGCGCGGCGGATGCCGGTGTCTCGATGAGCTCGGGTGACAGCGGAGCGCCGTAGCGCTCGACCTCGATCTGCTGCAGCGTCTTGCCCTGGGTGTCCGGAGCCGCGATGGCGCCGATGATCAGCGCGACGGTGAGCAGTGCGACCAGCAGGATGCCGACCGTGGTGAGTCCGGTCGCCGCGAGCATGGTGGGGAAGAAGTAGCTCAACAGACCGGTTGCGGTGCGGACGGCGAAGAACATGACGCCCTGGGCGCTGGCCCGATAGGGCGTCGCGAACATCTCGCTGGCCCAGAGGCTGTAGAACGCTTGCGCGCCGATGCCCGAGGAGATGCCCCACAGGACCGCGAAGACGAGCATCGTGGCGACACCGCTGTCGGTGAAGGCGACCAGCACGATCCAGGCGACGATGCCCAATGCGGCGCCGAAGACGTACAGGGCGCGCTGGGAGACCCGGTCGGCATATCGCACGAAGCCGAAGTAGGTCGCGAGGACGGTGCATCCCCAGACCAGCACCTGCAGCAGGTTCTGCTGGACCGCGCTCTCGACGCCCGCGGTCTCGTAGACACGCGGCATGAAGATGCCGGCCTGTCCGGCCACGGTGTTCCAGAAGAGGTAGATGCCACCGAGCAGGAGTAGTGCGGTGATGTTGACCTTCTTGGAGAACAGGCCCTTGATTCCCCGGGCGCCGACGGAAGCGGTGAGCTCACGGGTCTCGTTGACCGCCTCGTCGGACCAGATCTTGGACTCCGCGAGCCCTTGGCGAATCCACCAGACGACCGCGGCGACGACGAAGAGGTGCAGGAAGATGATCCGCGAGCCGAGTAGGCCCATCGGGGCGAGCGCGGCCGCCAGTGCGAAGCCGATCAGGGGTCCGACCGACCAGGCGAGCTGGGCGGTGCCGACGTGTTTGGCGCGTTCGACCGATGGCGCCTCTTCGGCGATGTAGGTCCAGGACGCGGGTACGCCCGCGCCGACCGCGAGGCCGGTGATGATGAACGCCGCCAGCAGCATGGTGAAGTTGAGCGCGAAGGCGGCGAGCAACACGCCGGCCATGTAGACCAGCAGGTCGTAGGTGTAGATCGCCTTGCGGCCGTAGCGGTCGCACAGCGGTCCGCCGATGGCGGCGCCGACCGCCGCGCCGAACGCGTTGGCGCTCAGTGCGGCCAGCAGGCCGACGGCGAAGTTGCTGATGCCGAACTCGTCCTGCCAGAAGGTCAGGCTGGTGGCGATCGCGATGATCGAGCCGGCTTCGATGTAGTTCGACATGGCAACCGAGATGGTCGCCCGCCAGCCGGTGGTGGAGCGCGCTCCTACTTTCATGGGATTCCTAGCGTCGGAGATCAGTAGAGAGGGTCGGGATCGGAGGGGTCAAGCCGGGTTCGCTGATGTCGGTGTGCCCGTCAGTACGCGTCGTGTGTTCGATGTCGGTCAGTCGAGGTGGAAGTACTCGAGGAGTTCGGTACGGATGGTGTCGGGATTGGCGCCGTCGGCGTCTCCGCCGGTGGCCGGGAGGAAGTACTCGGACATGTGCGCCTGCCACCGGGCGTTGACGTCCGTTGCCTCCATGGCGGCGGCGGTCGTCGCGAAGTCGTCGGTCTCGAGGTAACCCACGACCATGCCGTCGTCCTTGCGGAGGAACAACGAGTAGTTGCGCCATCCGGTCTCGCGCAGGGCGTCGAGCATCTCCGGCCACACCTCCGTGTGGGCGTCGAGGTAGTCCTCGACGCGCTCCGGGCGGAGCTGGAGCACGAAGCAGACGCGCTGGGTATCGGGCATGGCTGCTCCTGACAAACGACGTGATGGGAAACGCAGACCGTCGAGAGAGGATCAACCCGGCGAATTAAAACGTTTCAATTTGTGATGGCAGCAACACTAAGAGCGGCCTGTGAGGATGTCAAGACCCGGTTCGCACAAAGCGCACCCCGCCGGAACGGGATCGGTCATGCTCTGTTCGTGCTGGAATTCGGGAAGACGCGCGGAGCAGATGTCGGGGGCAGGATCGCGATCGTGACCGGGGGCGGGTCCGGTATCGGGGCCGCGCTCACGCGCGCGCTGGTGACCCGGGGAGCCCACGTCACCTGCGCGGACATCGCCCTACCCGCGGCGCAGCGGGTGACGGACTCCTTGTCCGGTGGGCCGGGCACCGCACGGGCGGTGCAACTGGATGTGACGGATGCTGCCGCTGTGCAGCGGGTGGTCGACGAGGTCGTCGCCGAGTGGGGGCGCCTGGATCTGATGTTCAACAACGCAGGGATCACCTGGGGTGGTCCGACCGAGATGCTGACGCCGGAACAATGGGACGCGATCATCGACGTCAACATCCGGGGCGTCGTGCACGGGGTCGCGGCCGCGTACCCGGTGATGATCGAGCAGCGTTCCGGACACATCGTCAACACGGCGTCGATGGCCGGGCTCGTCGCCGCCGGACTGATCACGAGCTACGTGATGACCAAACATGCGGTCGTGGGGCTGTCGCTCGCACTACGGACCGAGGCTGCGGGCCGCGGGGTGAACGTGCTGGCGGTGTGTCCCTCGGCAGTGGAGACCCCGATCCTGGACAAGGGATCGGTCGGCGGATTCGTCGGTCGCTCTTATTATCTGGCGAGTCAGGGTTCGTCGACCGCGTACGACGCCGACCGCCTTGCCCGGGACACGCTCGCCGCCATCGAGCGGAATCAACCACTGCTGGTCGTCCCGCGTCGATCCCGGATCACCTGGCGCGTCCAGCGATTGGCGCCCGGCCTCACGAATCGGCTTGCCGCGCAATTCATCGATCGGCAACGCGCGGAGTTGCGGCCGGAGGGTTAACCGCCGGCGGTGCTGCTCAGGATGGCGATGATGACACCTGCCACGGTCAGTACACCGACGACCCAGGCCATCGTGATCGCGACCCGTCTGCGTCCGAACCGGGCCGCGTTGATTGCGATCCCGAGGCACACCAGGACCGCGATCGAGTACACCGAGATACCGAGGGTGAGCAGGGCGACGGAGGAGTCGGCGAGCAGGACAACCCGAGTGGACATGACACCGAGTACATCATCAGCGGGCTCGGGGGATGCACGCGGATCGAGACAGCCCAGTGGCGTGCCGGCTTTCCGTGACACTTCGTCTCGTGCTTTCGACGCAACGCGTTTGCAACGACGCAGGTAGCGGGATCAGGCGCAGAGGTCTGGCGGTGTTCTTGACGTGCTCCCGCGCAATTGGGATGTCGCCGTTGCGCACTGCGGAGTGAGTCGGGATGGGCGATCTGGCTATCGGTTCGGAACAAGCTCCCAACGACCTTGCTCCCAGGTGTAAGAATCCCTGATCCCTGAGTAATCGAAGGGCAGGGTGACAAAATCCTCGCCATTGTCGCGCCTCAGGTCATAGCGCACAGTTTTGCCGTTGACGATGAAGCGCAGCCGCAGGAACCACATGGTGGGTCGACTGGTGGTGTACGCGTGTACTCGGAAGACTTCGGTCGAACCTTGTGGTATTTCGAAGCGAAATGGCACGCGTGGGGCACTTGGGTCGTCACCGCGATGGCATACAAGTGTTTCGTCATCGAGTGACACGAGGAGATAGTTACCCTCTAATGGCCCGCCCGCGGGCGGAGGGAGAATCGCTATGCCATCGACACTGCCGAAGCCGGGCCGCAAGACGGGTTTACCGCCCGTCAGGGCAACGGTCGCATTTTGAGCTTGTACTTCGAACTCGAACACGGTGTGCCCCAGCTCGATTCCCCTGTTCTCATTGATCCAATCAAAGGGCTTACTGTAGCTGGTCCGAGAACCTAGATCCCGCAGCTCGGTCAACTCGTCCGGCGTCCCTACGGGGAAGAAGAAGCGTTTGACCCTCATGTCACCGAAGGTGTCATAGTCCTCGTCGACGCTAACTGTGACTCGGGATCGACGCAGATAGGCCTGCGCCGCTTGTCCTGCCAATGCCGCTCCTGCTACCGGGTCCATTCACATATCCTCTCACTCCCGGCGTTTCTGCCGAGCCAAAATGTTGGCGTCCGAGTTCGGGTTGCGCCGACACTCGGCGACTGCGGGCCAGGCGTAGGTGTCGTCCGCCGCACGATTTTCCCTGCGGTAGCGGGCGGCCGCGAAAGGCGAACGGCATCGCTAAGCCTGCGCCACACGTTCGCGGAGATGCAACTTATGGAGGGGAGCACTTCATGTGGTCAGCCGGTGGATGGGTCGCAGCACCTTCACCCCACACACTCGACGCCTACGGTGACTGGATTCCTGAGGAAGGCGGCGGCGCACTGAACGATTTGCCCGATCCCTCCCAGCTGATTCCGCATGAGGCCCCCGAGTCGTCGGATGACGTTCCTCTATTCGGACGGTGAAGGTAAATGGGCGTAGTTGCTCGCGTACGTCAAGACACGTGGCGCGAGTAAAATGTAGGGCGGAACCGGAACCTTCCGTGTGAACCCTAGACCGGACTGCAACGCGTAAAGACCCTCTTTTCCTTCGAAACGGTCGACAAGGTCTTTCACAGTCGCGACATCGTCAGCGATATCGGGATACAGAATCGCATCCAGTTGGTCTTGTAGTTCAGCAATCTGAGGTTGGGCGGCCTTGATCATGTCCAAGACGCTAGGATCGTAGTCGATGGCCTCGAGTTCGGTGATCTTGATCCATTTTTCTCGTGCAGCCCTGTTGGATTTGATCATGTAATCACGGTCCATAAACACGTTCGCGGTGCTCTCGCCTTCTAGGCGAGCATTGAGTTCAATCTTGAAAGCATTAATGTCGCCATGAAGCAGGGCGTCACGCATTTTGATTAACCATCGGTAATCAAACGATGACACGAGCAGATCATCAAACAGATCGAGAGCTTGTTTCTCCTCTACGGTCTTGCGGCCGAACTGCTCGCGAACTGCGCGGATGGACTGATCTCTATGACTGTGGAGCGCGCTAGTGAAAGATATGAGCGCTGAACGGATTCGCCTTCGGCGCTCGTCGAAAGCATCTTGATCGGACAGTGAAATTCGCCGACTAGTGACATCGGAAATTACTGCAATAAGCAAATCGCAGAATCTCTCATTTTCATCAGAAATGTGCCGGAGGAGTTCGCTGTCAATCATGCGGCGGAGGCGCTCGTGTGCCGTGCGATACTCTGCGTCTTCATCTGCAGTGAATGAGCAGAGCTTTTTGAAGATGATAGCAGCATCGATACCCGGATCGGAATATCCCAACATTGCTCCGTACGGGTCGGAGGCGGCAGCTGCGTCGTCGTCAGCGTCCTGTTTTATCTGTTGCTCTCCCTGTTCCTGTATCTTATTGAACACCGACAGAGAATTGGTGATTATTTCGCGAATCTCATCTTCTGTCGGGAGCTTTGTAGATAGCCAGTTGCGAGCGCGCTGAGCGACTTCTTGTAGTGCGGTGCGCATTGAGTTCTGGACGTCGTTTCTCGTCATTCGGTCGCGGGCGTCTGGTGTGTTCGCGTAGTCCATTGCCGCGGAGGCCAAGACCTCCGCTTGAGCCCGCATTGTCTCCAGCACAATGACCATGGCCGCGCTCTGAGGCGGTGGCGCGGTTTCCCTGGAGATTAGGTCCCGCCACGCGTCCATGAAGTGTTCGCAGAAGTCAAATGGGCTGTCGCCGTCGAATTCGTCTAACTTGGCGATCAGTCCGTCTAACTTTCGTATCCAGTCTTCCAAACTGGTCTTGGCTTCATCGTCTTCCGGTGGCACACTTCGACTCCTGTCATGCTCGAACTTCGCGGCCTCGTCGTGGACAGCCTGTAAGCATCGCACGTACGCAACTCATTGCGTCTGACATCTGATCCCGCGTGTCGCGCTGATGCGGCAGCTTAGGTAGCACGGGGGTGGCACTGTAATCGTTCGGATGACGCGAGGGAACGGCAATAGTCAATCTACCTGCGGCGATGCGGTGCCCCCAGTCGGACTCGAACCGACACTGTGCCGATTTTAAGTCGGCTGCCTCTGCCAATTGGGCTATGGGGGCGAAGGGTCCGCTCGACGACGGTCCCCACGGTGAGCATAGTCAGCCGCGGCAGCGTGTCCGAATTCGTCCGGCGTTGCCACCGACAGACGTCAACTCGACCGCCAGACCTCGATCGAGGTCTGGCAGTCGAGTCGACGTCTGGGAGTCAGCCGTCCTTGACCGGCCCAGTCGCCGGGGTGATCATGGGGCATGGACGCGGCAGCGGTGACCGGGGCACGCAATTGGGAGGCCGTCCGAGAACGGCATCCCGCCATCGTCGAGCGCCTCGAGGCGGGTCTGACGCAGGGTGATCCGCTCGCCGACACGGTGATCGTCGAGGCCAGAGAACGCGGAATCTCTTTCTCCACACTGGTCGCGCTCTTGGAAGAGCACACCTCCGCCGAGGAGGAGACCGATGTCGAACACCTCGAGATGCCCGCCTCGATGACGCATCTGTTGCAGGTCGCGAGCGCCCCACCTCCGTGGTTCGACCCGGCCTGGGCGGAGGCCGGCGCCCGCGCCTGGTGGCGGTTCGGCACGTTGCAGTCGTCGACGCTGTATCAGTCGCTGATCTACGGGTTCAAGGCGCAGGGATTCGTCCGTCCGCTGGTGGCCACCGGCCGGCTGGGATCGGGGACACGTGATCGAGTCGAGTCGACGGCCCGCTGGGTCGCCGAGGCGACCACGCCCGGATCGATGCTCCCGGGCCGTCCCGGTTGGGTTGCAACGCTTCGTATTCGGCTGCTACATGCCTACATCCGCGACGTCCTGCGGCACCCGCCCGGCGGCGATCCGACGGACGACGCCGGGGCCTGGGACGAAGGGGAGTGGGGCGCACCCATCAACCAGACGTATGCCGTGATGACCATCTCGTGCGGCTTCCTGGCTCTACCTCTCGTCGTCGCACGGGATTTCGGGATCCACTACAGCAGTGCGGAATGTGAGGCGATCACGCATCTGTGGCGCTGGATCGGCTGGGTCATCGGGGTCGACGACGACCTCCTGCCGCCGAGTTACGAGCGTCGAGCGAATTGTTCCGTATCGCAGGCGAATTCGAGCTGCAGCCCGACGATTCGTCGAAGGTGCTGATCAAGGCGCTGCTTCGCGAGGGGTACGACCTTCCGCGCGTCGTGCACGGGGCCGCGCCGATTCCGGTGCCGGGGTTGCTGGTCTCCGCGGTGGATGCGATCACCAGACCCCTGCTCATGTCGTCGTTCTCGGCCATCAGCACCAGATGGGTCGAGCGCCCGGTCGCCCGGCGGATGGGTCTGCGCCGGACGCCGTTGCACCATCTCGTCGACGTCGCACGGCCCGCCGTCAGGCTGCGCGAGATCGCGCGGGCGACCGGACTGCTCGGATCGGAGTCGACGGTGATCGAGCGCGAACTGCGAACGGTCCGACGCGGACTCGGCATGCCGCACGTCCCTGAATCGTCCTTGACCGCCTAAATTACTGCTGATAACTTAACGCCGTAAAGTCGACCGACGCGACAGGGGTCCGCATGCTGGTCAGATTGACACGGCTGGTCATATCCATGCCCAAACGAGTGCTGCTGGGTGCACTCATCCTGCTGGTGGTGTGCGGCGCGTACGGCGCCACCGCGGCCGAACATCTGCTGGCCGGAGGGTACAGCGATCCGAACTCGGGGTCGGCGCGGGCGGAGAGAACGCTCGACGAGACGTTCAACCGCGGCGGGGTCCAGGTCGTGCTCAAACTGGACGGTCCCGACGGAGTCGACGTCTCCCGCGACCCGACGGCCCGGGCGGTCGGTGAGGACATCGTCGCCGACCTGAATCGCAATCAGTACGTGCAGGACCAGATTTTGTCGGTGTGGGCCAATCCGGCGCTCGACTCCGCGCTCGTCAGTCGCGACCGGACGTCGACGCTGATCATCGCCTCGCTCGACGGTGGCGAGGATTCGGCGCCGGGGCACGCCGAGGAGATCGCCGCGGCCCTGGCCGGTGACCGCGACGGGATCACCGTGCAGGTCGGCGGTCAAGGAATGGTCTTCGCACAGGTCAACGATCAGACCGCGTCCGATCTCCTCGTCGCCGAGGCCATCGCGATCCCGATCACGTTCATCGTGTTGATCTTCATCTTCGGCGGATTGCTCGCCGCGGCCGTCCCGGTCGGCATCGGCATCGTCTCGATCATCCTCACCTTCGCGCTGCTCCGGGCGATCGGATCGGTCACCGACGTCTCGGTCTTCGCGCTCAACCTCACCACCGCACTGGGTCTCGCGCTCGCGATCGACTACACGCTGCTGATCCTGACGCGCTACCGGGAAGAGGTCGGACACGGTCTGAGCCGGCCCGACGCGATCGTCCGGACCCTGGCCACGGCCGGGCGGACGGTCGCCTTCTCCGCGGTGACCGTCGCCCTGTCGCTCAGCGCGCTCGTGCTGTTCCCGCAGTACTTCCTGCGCAGCTTCGCCTTCGCGGGTCTCGGCGTCGTGGTCGTGGCCGCGGTGTCGGCGCTCGTGCTCACGCCGGCCGTGCTCATGCTCCTCGGTGATCGCATCGACGCGTTCGATGCCCGGAAGCCACTCCGGCGCCTGCTTCGGCTGCCGCCGGCGCGGCCCGTCGAACCCGAGGACACCTGGTGGTACCGGCTCGTCCAGTGGGTGCTGCGCCACGCCTTGCCGGTCGCCGCGGTCGTCACGGTTTTCCTACTGGTACTCGGTGCGCCGTTCCTGTCGATGAAACTGGGGTTCCCCGACGACCGGGTGCTCCCCGAGTCGGCGAGCGCCCACGCGATCCAGCAGGAGATCCGAGACGACTACGAGGACGACCTGTCCGCAGCGGTCACCGTCGTCGTGCGGGGGCCGGTGGACGATGCGGCCCTGGCCGACTACACCCGCGCCCTGTCGACGGTCGGAGATGTCAACTCCGTAGGGTCGTCGGCCGGGACGTTCGTCCGGGGTGCGCCGGCCGCACCGGGCAGCCCGGACGACACCCGGGGCGACGTACACGTCCTGCAGGTGTCGACCGACCGCGACCCGATGAGCGAGTCGGGGATCGCCCAGCTCGACGAGCTGCGGGCGGTGCCGCCGCCGGCGGGAACGGAGACCCTGTTCAGCGGGCTCGCCGCCGCCACCGACGACACCGTCGGGTCGATCTACGCGCATCTGCCGTGGGTGCTCGGACTGATCGCGATCGCGACGTTCGTGCTGCTGTTCCTGTTCACCGGGAGCGTCGTGTTGCCGCTGAAGGCGCTCGTCCTCAACATCCTGTCGCTGTCGGCGACGTTTGGCGCGATGGTCTGGTTCTTCCAGGAAGGGCACCTCGGAGGTTTGGGGACCACCGCGACGGGCACCCTCAGCGCGACCATGCCGGTGCTGCTGTTCTGCGTGGCGTTCGGCCTGTCGATGGACTACGAGGTGTTCCTGTTGGGACGGATCCGCGAGGAGTGGTTGCGATCGGACCGGACGCGGGGGGCCACCGACCATGCCGTGGCCCTGGGCTTGGCCCGGACCGGCCGGGTCATCACGGCCGCGGCACTGCTGATGAGCATCGTCTTCGCCGCCATCGCGGCGTCGGAGGTCTCGTTCATGCGGATGTTCGGGGTCGGTCTCACCCTGGCGGTCCTGATGGACGCGACGATCATCCGCATGTTCCTCGTCCCCGCCTTCATGCGGCTGGCCGGGCGGGCGAACTGGTGGGCGCCGGGTCCGCTGCGACGGCTACATGATCGGATCGGGTTGTCCGAGGAGGCCCCGGAGGTCGGGCGTCCCGAGAAAGCGGCGCCGGACACCGCGCCGACGAGGGTCTGACACCGAATACGTCATGGCGACGGATGAACGGCGGCGGGACAGGTGCAGGAGTGCAGTGACGACACGTAGACGAGCGAGATCACCGCGCGGGTCCGGAGAGAACCTCGCGGAGGAGATCATCGAGGCGGCCGGCGAGCTGCTGGTGGAGAACGGTGACGACACCGCGATGTCGATCCGTGCGGTCGCCAACCGGGTCGGTGTCACACCGCCGTCGATCTACCTGCACTTCGCCGACAAGGAAGCCCTGCTCGACGCCGTGTGCGCGCGCTACTTCGAGCGTCTCGACGACGAGATGGCGGCCGCGTCGGAGGGCGTCGACGACGCCTTCCGGCGCGCACTCAACCAGGGGATGGCCTACGTACGCTTCGCCGTCGCCACCCCGGTGCTCTACCGGGTGGCGTTCGGCAAGCCCACCTCCGCGGGGCATCCGTCGAAGGTCGACGAGGTACTCGCCGCCAGTGCGTACTCGCGGTTCGCCGGAACCGTCACCGAGCTGGCCGACGAAGGGGTGTTCGATCACGCCGAGATCGCCGACATCGTTCTCGAGTTCTGGGCCGCCGCCCACGGGATCGCGTCGCTGATGCTCGCCAAACCGGGTCTCGCCTGGGGGGACGACTTCGCGCGTGCGGAAGCCATGCTCACCGCCATGTGCCTGGGCCGGGCCTCGCTCGCGACCGACGGCGGTATCGATCAGACCGCAGTGGGCCGCCGGTTGAGGTCGCTGCGCGACCGGGTGAACTGACCCGGTGGCGGGTGTCTGACGACAGAAGGGTCAAGAGTCGGTAAAGTCGACGTCGACTCGGTCGTTGCGAGCTCTCGTCAGGGAACTCTCAGAAACGGCCCGACGTTGAGACGGCAGACATCCGTACCGATGAAGGAGCGCTTCGTGCGAGAAAGCAGCAATCCGGTGATGCGCGGCGTGGTCCGCGACAATCAATCCGGATACGCGGGTTTCGGGGCCGGCATGGCCGGCGCCGGCGCCGCGGCCAACCAGTTCGGTCAGGCCACTGACCCCTACACCCAGCCGGCACCGCCGGCCACTCGTCAGCTCACGATCGACGACGTCGTCACCAAGACCGCGATCACGCTCGGAGTGCTGACGCTGGCCGCCGCTGCCACGTACTTCGCGATCAGCAGCCGCGCCACCGAGGCCGCCCAGGCGGCTCTCGCCACGCCGCTGATGCTGGTCGGCGCCATCGCCGGTCTCGTTCTCGTCCTCGTGGCGAGCTTCGGTCGCAAGCAGGACAACCCGGCCATCGTGCTGGCCTACGCCGCGTTCGAGGGCCTCTTCGTCGGTGCCATCTCGTTCGTGTTCGCGAACTGGGCGGTCGCCGGTGACACCTCGGCCGGTGCGCTGATCGGACAGGCAGTCCTCGGCACCTTCGGTGTGTTCTTCGGCATGCTGTTCGTGTACAAGGTCGGCGCCATCCGCGTGACGCCGCGATTCACCCGCATGCTGTTCGCTGGCATGATCGGTGTCCTGGTCCTGATGCTCGGCAACCTGGTCATCGGTCTGTTCACCGGTGAGGCCGGAGTCCTGCGCGACGGTGGCCCGATCGCCATCATCTTCTCGCTGGTCTGCATCGTCCTCGCCGCGTTCAGCTTCCTGCTGGACTTCGACGCCGCGGATCGCCTGATCCGCGCCGGCGCACCCGACCGGGCCGCCTGGGGCGTGGCACTCGGCCTGACCGTCACCCTGGTCTGGCTGTACGTCGAGATCCTGCGTCTGCTGACCTACTTCAACTCCGACTAGTCAGTCATGTGACAGTGGCCCCGCACCTCGGCAGGTGCGGGGCCACTGTCGCGTCAGGGTCGGTTGGCGACAAAGTGTGCCACCCGGTGCGTTTGCGGGAACAACCCAATCACCGCGGTTCTACCGTGCGGACATGGTGTTCTTTCTGATCCAGCTGGCGCTGATGATCATCGGCGCCGTCGTACACATACTGGTGGACCGATCGACGCGACGACGCACCGTCGGCCGCGCAGCCGAACTCGTGCTGCTCTGGATACTCGTCCCCGGCGGCGCATTCGGCATCCTCGCCGGGGTCGGCCACGTCGGCCCGAACGCCCCCGAGATCGCCGAGGGCATCGGGCCGGACTTCATCCCGTCCATGTTCCAGTGGGAGCTGGGGTGGAACGACATCGCCGTGGGCGTGCTCGGCGTGCTCTGCTACCGGGTGCGCAATCGTGGCGGATGGCTCGACGCCGCCGTGTGGGCACTGGCGATCAGCTACGGGGGAGACCTCGCCGGTCACATCTCGCAGTACTACATCCACGACAACACCGCGACGAACAACGTCTGGGCGATCCCCGCCGAGATCTACATCGTCGGTGCCGTCGTCATCGCCTGGTTCGTGTACCGGCGAACGACCCCCCGCAGCGTCGCGGTCCTGGGACCGAACGCGGCGAGGGATGTCGACGAGACGGAGACGGCCTCGCTCAGCTGAGGCGCTCCAGCACTGATCAGCTGAGGCGCTCGAGGACCATGGCCATGCCCTGACCGCCACCCACGCACATCGACTCGATGCCGAAGGTCTTGTCGCGGGTCTGCAGGTTGTTGAGCAGGGTGGTGGTGATGCGGGCGCCGGTCATCCCGAACGGGTGACCCAGGGCGATGGCGCCGCCGGACACGTTGAGCTTGTCGTGGTCGATGCCGAGATCACGGGCCGAACCGAGGACCTGCACGGCGAAGGCCTCGTTGATCTCGACGAGGTCGATGTCCGACAGCGACATCCCCGAGACCCGCAGCACCTTTCGGATCGCCTCGATCGGACCGAGCCCCATGATCTCCGGCGACAGGCCGGTGGCCGCGGTGGCGACAACGCGCGCCAGCGGGGTGAGGCCCAGTTCCTTCGCCTTGGTGTCGCTCATGATGACCAGCGCCGCGGCGCCGTCGTTGAGCGGGCATGCGTTACCCGCGGTGATCGTGCCGTCCGGGCGGAAGACCGGCTTGAGCTGCGAGATCTTCTCGTAGGTCGTGCCCGCGCGGGGGCCGTCGTCGGCGGTGACGAGCGTGCCGTCGGGCAGGGTGACCGGGTCGATCTCCCGCTCGAAGAAACCGGACTTGATGGCTTCCTCGGCGCGGTTCTGGCTCAGGACGCCCCACTTGTCCTGGTCCTCGCGCGAGATGCCGGTGAACGAGGCGACGTTCTCGGCGGTCTGGCCCATCGCGATGTACACGTCCGGGATGACCCCGTCCTTGCGCGGATCGTGCCAGATGCCCGCGTCACCGGCGGCCGCCTTCTCCGTGCGGGCCATCGCGTCGTCGAACAGCGGGTTCTTTGAATTCGGTGCGCCGTCGGCGCCGCCGGAGATGCCGAAGCTCGACACGCTCTCGACGCCACCGGAGATGAGGACGTCGGCCTCGCCGGCCTTGATGGCATGCAGCGCCATCCGGGTGGTCTGCAACGACGACGAGCAGTAGCGGTTCACCGTGACGCCCGGGATGTGGTCATGACCCAGCTCGACCGCGATGACCCGGGCGATGTTGTAACCGCCCTGTCCGCCGGGCTGGCCGATGCCCCAGTGGATGTCCTCGATCAGCGCCGGGTCGAGCTCCGGCACCTTGGCGAGCGCGGCTTCGACCATCTGACGGGACAGTTCGTCGGGTCGGATGTCTTTGAGGGATCCCTTGGCGGCGCGGCCGATCGGGGAACGGGCGTGGGCGACGATGACGGCTTCAGGCATACCTCGAAACTACCGCACCAAGCATCTGCTTGGTCGCGAGGCCGGTCAGCCCGGGTCGTGGCTGGTCACCGACGTGTCAGGCGTCTCCTGAGACGTGTGACGAACCGTGTTTCTTCGACGGCCTCGGACACCTTCGGCGGTTCGGGCAGCGGCGTCGGACCCCACTCGCCGATCGAGGCGAGCACCTCGGGCACCAGGATGTCGGCGGCGAGCTCATACCCCGCGGCCGACGGGTGGAATCGATCGGGCGACAGCATGTGCTCGGGGCGCGCGAGGAACTCCTCGGTCAGCAGGTCGGCCAATGGGACCGGCCGCCCCCCGGCGGCCCGGACCGCCGATCGCTGCGCCGCCGCCAGCGTGAGTCCCCAGCGTCGCAACACCATTCGCAGGGGCTGGGGGATCGCGGTCACCACGCCGAAATCCGGGCAGGTGCCGACGACGACCTTCGCGCCTTCGTCGACGAGTGCGTGGACGGCATCTCCGAGCCGGCGCGCCGACGGGAGCGGACTGTTGCGGGCGGTGACGTCGTTGGCGCCGACGAGGATGACGGCCACGTCGGGTCGCTCGTGATGGACGAACATCGCCTCGATCTGGGCCGCGAGCCCCTTCGACGTCGCGCCGACGATGGCCTTGTTGGCGTAGCGGACCACCCGATCGGTCTCCGCGGCCACGCGGCGGGCGATCTGGACTCCTGGCGTCTCGTCCGCGGTCTCGGCACCCAGTCCGGCCGCGGTCGAGTCCCCGAACACCACGAGATACAGGTCGTACACGGTGTCCCGGGTGAAACGTGCGCTGGTGCCGTCGGGGCGGTACACGCCGTCGCCGTCCGGGGCGTTGTCGGTACGGTGCGGGATCACCACGCGGGCCTCGGCGGCCTGACTGTTCAACAGGTTGTAGGCGGCCCAGCCGGCGCCGGCCGCGCCCGCGGTCGCAACCGCTGTCGCGCCGACGTCGCGCACGATCCTGGCGGGGACGATTCCTCGACGACTCGAACCGGACACGAGTGCCAGTTTAGGCGTTCAGCGGGATCTGCTGACTGGGGCAGCGGCCGGGTGTCGCTGTTCGCGGTGGCTCTGGGACCATGGACACATGCGCATCGCCAATCACGTCGTCGACCTGGTGGGCAACACCCCGCTGGTCAAGCTGAACTCGGTGACCTCACCCGGATCGGGCCTGGTCGCCGCCAAGGTCGAGTACCTCAATCCCGGTGGCAGCAGCAAGGACCGCATCGCCGTGCGGATGATCGACGCGGCGGAGGCCTCGGGTGAGCTGAAGCCGGGCGGGACCATCGTGGAACCGACGTCGGGAAACACCGGCGTCGGCCTGGCGCTCGTCGCCCAGCAGCGCGGCTACAAGTGCGTGTTCGTGTGCCCGGACAAGGTCGGTGAGGACAAGCGCAACGTCCTGCGCGCCTACGGTGCCGAGGTCGTCGTCTGCCCGACCGCGGTGGAGCCGTCCCACCCGGACAGCTACTACAGCGTCTCCGACCGCCTGGTCACCGAGATCGACGGTGCGTGGAAGCCCAACCAGTACGCGAACCCGGCCGGTCCGCAGAGTCACTACGAGACCACCGGTCCCGAGATCTGGGCCGACACCGACGGCAAGGTGACGCACTTCGTGGCCGGCGTCGGCACCGGCGGCACCATCACCGGCACCGGCCGGTACCTCAAGGAGGTGTCCGGCGGCTCGGTGAAGATCGTCGGCGTCGACCCTGAGGGGTCGGTGTACTCCGGCGGGACCGGGCGCCCCTACCTCGTCGAGGGTGTCGGGGAGGACTTCTGGCCGTCGGCCTACGACCCGGACATCCCCGACGAGATCATCGCGGTCTCCGACGCCGACTCGTTCGACATGACCCGGCGTCTCGCCCGCGAGGAAGGGCTGCTCGTCGGCGGCTCGTGCGGGATGGCGGTGGTCGCGGCCCTGCAGGTCGCCGAACGCGAGGGACCCGACGCCGTCGTCGTCGTACTGCTGCCCGACGGTGGCCGCGGCTACATGGCCAAGATCTTCAACGACCAGTGGATGAGCAGCTACGGCTTCCTGCGGACGCCGCTGGACGCCACCACCAAGGAATCCCTCGTCGGAGATGTGTTGCGCGGCAAGACCGGCGCCCTGCCCGACCTCGTGCACACCCACCCGCAGGAGACCCTGCGCGACGCGATCGAGATCCTGCGCGAGTACGGCGTCTCGCAGATGCCGGTCGTCGGCGCCGAGCCACCGGTGATGGCCGGCGAGGTCGCGGGTGCGGTCACCGAGCGCGACCTGCTCAGCGCGGTCTTCGAAGGTCGTGCCAGCCTCGCCGACCCGGTGTCGGCGCACATGGGAGAGCCGTTCCCGCTCATCGGTTCCGGCGAACCGGTGTCGGCGGCCACCAAGGCGCTCGGCGACTGCGACGCGCTGATGGTCGTCGAGGACGGCAAGCCCATCGGCGTGATCACGCGCCACGACCTGCTCGCCTTCGTGTCGAGCCACCCGATCGTCGGATAGGAGCATCACCGTGAGTGAACGACGCAGTGCCGCGGATTCGGTTCGCTGGCAAGGCTTCTCGACCCGCGCCATCC
This sequence comes from Gordonia sp. NPDC057258, assembly GCF_042668985.1. NCBI lineage: Bacteria > Bacillati > Actinomycetota > Actinomycetes > Mycobacteriales > Gordoniaceae > Gordonia > Gordonia sp. NPDC057258. The sequence goes on along the minus strand of NZ_JBHUXZ010000009.1, from coordinate 86,340 downwards.
ACGCCGGCTACGATCCGGATCCGCAGACCGGGGCGGTGAACGTCCCGATCTACGCCAGTTCGACCTTCGCCCAGGACGGCGTCGGCGGACTGCGCGACGGCTTCGAGTACGCGCGCACCGGCAACCCGACCCGACGCGCCCTCGAAGCCAATCTCGCTGCGCTCGAGAGCGGCACCTACGGACGGGCTTTCGCTTCCGGTATGGCCGCCACCGACTGCGTTCTGCGTTCGACGCTGCGGCCGGGCGATCATCTGGTGATCCCCAACGACGCCTACGGCGGCACCTTCCGGCTCATCGACAAGGTGTTCAGCCAGTGGGGCATCACCTACTCGGTGGCCCCGGTGTCCGACGTCGCCGCGGTGCGCGACGCCATCCGGCCGGAGACCAAGCTGGTCTGGACCGAGACGCCGACCAACCCGCTGCTCAACGTCGGCGACATCGAGACCCTCGCCGCCGTCGCGCACGAGGCCGGCGCGAAGCTCGTGGTCGACAACACCTTCGCCTCGCCGTACCTGCAGCAGCCGCTCGTCCTGGGCGCCGACGTGGTGCTCCACTCCACGACCAAATACCTGGGCGGGCACTCGGATGTCGTCGGCGGCGCACTGGTCACCGACAGCGAGGAGCTCGACGAGGCGTTCGCGTTCCTGCAGAACGGCGCCGGGGCGGTCCCCGGACCGTTCGACGGGTTCCTCACCCTGCGCGGCATCAAGACCCTCGGCGTCCGGATGGACCGGCACTGCGACAACGCGGAGAAGGTCGTCGACTATCTGAGCGGCCACGACAAGATCGACGCCGTCCTGTACCCGGGCTTGGAGAACCATCCGGGCCACGAGGTCGCGGGCAAACAGATGAAGCGCTACGGCGGCATGGTGTCGGTGCTGGTCAAGGGCGGGCTCGACGCCGCCAAGGAGTTCTGCGCCCGCACCGAGGTGTTCACGCTCGCCGAATCGCTCGGCGGCATCGAGTCGCTGATCGAACACCCCGGTGCGATGACGCACGCCTCGACGGCCGGATCGCTCCTCGAGGTCCCCGCCAACCTCGTCCGGCTCTCGGTCGGTATCGAGGACATCGACGACCTCCTCGGGGACCTGGAGAACGCGCTGCGCTGAGGAGTCGGGTGGGCGTCAGACCCGCGCCTCGAGGAGCAGGTTCGACGCAGTGGTCGCCGCGACACGCGCCGAGGTCAGACCGGCCGCCCGGAAGGTGTCGAGCAGTCGAGTGGGGCCGGCCTGGGCGCCCAGCGAGGTCGTGCCGTCGGCGATGCTGTGCGGTACGCAGAGGTATGAGCTACCCGAATAGAACAGCAGTGCAACGGGATTGGTCAGATTCTCGGCCAGTGTGTCGTGCGCCAGCGGTTCGACGGCGATCACCTGACCGCCGGGACGCAGTGACGACCGTGCGTGTGCGAGCGCACCCACCGGATCGCCGAAGTCGTGCAGGGCGTCGAAGATCATGATCGCGTCGTGGTCGCCGGCGTACGACTGGGCCGTGGCCACCTCGAAGCGGACCCGGTCGTCGACCCCGGCCGCATGGGCGGCTGCGGTGGCGCGCCGGACGGACTCCTCGTGGCTGTCTACGCCGACGAACGTGGAGTTCGGGAAGGCCTCGGCGAGCAGGATCGTGGGGACCCCGTACCCGCACCCGACGTCGAGAACGCGGATGCCGTCGGTGAGGCGCTGTCCGAGGCCGTCGATCGCCGGAACCCACTCGCTGAGCAACGACGCGCGGTAGATCGTGCCGTAGAACCGTTCGACGCCGGAGAACAGCCGGGAATCGTGGGCGTGCCAGGGCACGCCGTCGCCGGTCGCGTACGCATGCGCGAGCTGGTCGACCGAGGACCACACCGCGGCAGCGACCTCGAAGCCGGCCACGATCGCCGCCGGACTGTTGTCCTCGGCGAGCACCATCGCGTGCTCGGCGGGGAACACGAACACCTCTGGGCCATTCGCGGCGTCATCGCCGGCGTCGTGGAGCAGGACGTATCCGGCCGCGGCCTGCACGCACAACCATTCGTGCACATACCGTTCGGCGAGTCCCGAGCGTTCGGCGAGCTCGGCGCTCGTCGCCGAACCGAGTTGCGCCAGAGCCCGCCACAGTCCCAGGCGGTCGCCGAGGTAGGTGCTGATCGAGTGATAGGCATGGGTGAGATCGGCGCTCACCTGGCCGGCGAAGGCCTCGACCCGAGCGAAGTCGGTCGCGGTGCCGGAACCGGCGGCGTGTGTGGTGGTCATGGGATGAACCTCTCGTGTGCGATGTCGTAACCACGCCGGGCGGCGTGTGCACCGAGCGTGCGCCGGCGTCCTGTCGCGGCGCTGTCATGACCGGACCGTGACCCGCTGGGCGGTGAGCCGATGGTGACAGCCCCGTGACAGCGGGCTCGGAGACCGTCGACGCATGAGAACAACACAGATCAGCGACCTGGGCACCGTGATGTCCATCTGGGCTCACCCCGATGACGAGACCTACCTCGCCGGCGGCGTGATGGCCGCCGTCCGCGACGCGGGTGGGCGCGTGGTGTGCGTGACCGCGACCCGCGGCGAAGCGGCCGACGAGAATGCCACCGCCGCAGAGCGTTCGGAGCTCGCCCTGGTCCGGACCGGCGAGCTTGAGAAGGCTTTTATCGAGCTCGGCATCCAGGAGCACCACTGGTTGGACCTACCCGACGGTTCACTGGCGGCGATCGACGAGAGCGGCCCGGTCGGACGCATCACCGCCCTCCTCGACGACGTGTCACCCGACACCGTCCTGACCTTCGGTCCCGACGGCGTGACCGGGCACCCCGACCACCGCACCGTCAACCGGTGGGTCCGCCTCGCCGTCGACCGTTCGTCGACCTGCCCGCGAATCCTTCACCCGGTGGGCACCGGGCGGGGGATCGAGTTCGACCTCGCCCGTGAGTTCGACATGTGGGCGCTGGGCGGGCCGCGCCAGTGTCCGAAGGAGATGGTCGCGTTGCGAATCGATCTCGACGGGGCCGAACTGGACCGTAAGGTGCGAGCCCTGCTGGCTCAGCGCTCGCAGACCGCGGACCTGGCCGCGGCGATCGGCCTCGAGCGATATCGAACATGGGTGTCGGTGGAGACCTACGCTCATCCTGCATAGGCCGTCGGAGAACAGAGAGCGACGATCGGGATGGTGGTGCGCGAAACCGAAGACGGGCACGTGTCGCCCGCGGTCGAGGTCGGCCTGCTGGGTGCACTGAGGTTGCGGGTCGACGGTGCCGAGGTCGCGGTCCCCGGGGAACGACGACGCGCCCTGCTCGCGCTGTTGACCGTCGCCGGCCGGCACGGCATGGGTATCGGGCGGCTCGTCGACGCGCTGTGGGGCGACGATCTGCCGCGGGAACCGATTGCCGCACTGCACAATCTGGTGTCCCGGCTGCGACGCCATCTCGGCCGACACGCCGATCTGTTGGAACGACGCCCCGACGGCTACCGGCTCCGGGTGTCCGTCGTCGATGTGACGATCGTGCGCGACCTGCTCGCATCCGCCGCCGACACGCCCGATCCCGCCGAGCGTCTCCGTCTGACCGTCCGGGCCCGCGAACTCTGGCGCGGCGAGCCGCTCGGCGAGTTCGCCGGCATCCCGGACCTGGACACCGAACGCGTTGCGTTGGAGGACCTCCACAATCGGCTCGCCGACACCCACGTCGAAGCGCTGGTGGAGTGCCGCGACCCGAGCGCGACCGCGACAGCGAGGGCCGGTGTCGCGTCCGCGCCGCTCCGCGAGAGTTCGGCACGACTGCTCATCCGCGCACTCGCCGCCGACGGGCGTGTCGGCGACGCGATGGCGGTCGCGATGGAGTTCCGCGACCGGTTGCGCGAGCGGACGGGTCTCGATCCGAGCCCGGCCCTCGCGTCGCTCGAGCAGCGGGTGGCGGCGGGCTCCGAATACGGGCAGGCCGAGACGAATCCGGGGCCCGGCGTGACGTCGCGGCGTCGACCTGCTGCGCCGGCCGGGCCTCTGGTGGGGAGGGAGCGAGAACGCGCCGAGATCATCCGGCTGTTGTCGGCGCATCGGGTCGTGACCCTGACCGGTACGGGCGGCGTCGGCAAGACCAGTCTCGCGCTCGACGTCGCCGCCGACCCCGCGGTGTTCCCCGGGTACGGCGTTGCCGTCGTCAACCTCGCCGCGGTCGCGCGAGCCGACCGCGTCCTCCCGTCGGTGGTGTCCACCCTGGGTCTCGAGGTCGGGGTGGGTGCTTCCGTGGACGCGATCGCGCGCGCCGTCGACGGGTCGCTCCTGCTCGTCCTCGACAACTGCGAACATGTGTTGTCGTCCTGCCGCGAATTGGTCGCGGCGATCGTCGAACTGGCTCCTGCAGTGCGGATCCTGGCCACCTCCCGAGTCGTGCTCTCACTCTCCGCCGAGTACGTCCTGCGTCTGCAGCCCCTGACCTTTCCCACCCGCGTCGACGACGTCGACGCGGTCGTTCGGCAGCCTGCAGTGCGCGCGTTCGTCGAGCACGCGCTGCGACGCAATCCGACCTTCGCGGTGTCGAGTCGTGAGCTCACGGACCTCGTCGACGTCGTGCGCCGTGTCGACGGGCTCCCGCTCGGCATCGAGCTGGCGGCGCGTCAGGCCGCCGTGATGCCGATGTCGGCCGTGGCCCGAATGCTCGATGGTGCACTCGATCTCGCGACGGGAACCGGAGCCGACGACCAGCGGCGGCTGACGCTCCGCAGCAGCATCGACATGTCATTCCGACGGCTGAGCGTGGTCGATCAAGCCGTACTCGCCGCCCTCGCACCGTTTCCCGGCGGTGTGTCGCTGCGCACGTTCGAATCCGTCGCACTGAGCGTCGAAGCGGAGGTCGTCGGCGCAGCGGGCATCGGCACGCGAGGTGACGGCGGGCTCGACCCGGTGGAGACCCTGCACCGTCTGATCGACAGCTCGTTGCTCGTCGCCGACGCGTCGGGCGGCAGATACCGTCTCGTGCATCTCATCCGCACCCATCTGCTTGATCACCTCGACCGTGCGGGCGTGCTCGCCGCGGCCGAGGACCGGTTCCTCGACGAATGTGTCGCAACGGTGCGGGACATCGGCGACGAGTGGCTCGGCGTCGCGGAGTTCGAGGCGAATGAGCGTCTCCATGCCGAGATGGACAACCTGCGGTCGGCGCGGGACCTGGCACTGGCGCGCGGACGCGTCGACGTACTCGTGGCGATCACGACATCGCTGTCGCTGATCAGCACATGGCGCAACCTCAACGAATTGTGGACGTGGGCCGTCGAATCGGCGCGTTCGGCGTGGCTCGATGGTCATCCCGATCGCGCCGAGATGCTGTCCGCGGCGGCCGAGGCCGCGCGGCTCGTCGGCGAGTTCGACCTCGCCGTCGACTTCGCGACCTCCGCCCTACGTCCCGATGCCTCCGGGGCACCACCGGATCCGGATGCGCCCGCGTTGGTCGGCGCGCGGGCGGCCAGGGCGGCGGTCGCGCACTTCCGTGGCGACTTCGCGGTGGCGGTACGGGAATGGACCCGCTGCGGCACACACCCGTCCCTGGGGTCGGCGTTCCTCGCGTCTGCGGCGCTCGCCGCGTCGTACTCCGGTGACTCGAGCGGGGCTGCCCGGCTGTTGGCCGAGGCCCGGTCGACGCTGGACCCGTCGGCGGGGCCGTCGCAGCACGCCTTCCTCGACTACGTCCACGGCGAGCTGCTGTCCGCGCACGACCCGTCCAGCGCGCTCGCCCTCTACGAACGCGCCCACGAACGGGCCGCCGGCGTCGGGGCGACGTTCATCGTCGGGGTCGCTCGTGTCGGCGCGGCGGCGTGTCTCGTCCGCGTCGGCGATGTAGCGCGTGCCGCGGAGGCCTACGTCGTCCTGCTCGGGGCATGGCGCGACAGCGGTCAGCCGACGCAGCTGTGGACCACGGCGCGCGACGCCGCCGCACTGCTGCGCGTCCGGGGCCGGATCGACGTGGCCGACCTGCTCGTCGAGTGTGCCGATCTCGACCCCGCCGCGGCCTTCGACACACGCAGAGGTGCCGCGGACCGTGCTTTCGGGGACCTGGTGCACGCCGACAACACGGTCCACGCCGACACCGAAGTCGTGCTCGACCGGGCGATGCGCGAACTCCGAGAGATCAGGGAGTCGACGTCATCGGACGACCGCGGGAGCTCGGCGGCGCGATGACGTCTCCTCGGGTGGCTCCTGCAGGGCGGAGATGGCCGATACTGGTCGCATGCTGCTGACTGCCGACGACGTCGACCGCGCGACCGACGAGCTTGCGTCCGTGATCCGGCGGACCCCGACGATCGCGTCGCGGGTGGTGTCCGAGCGGAGCGGTGCGCAGGTGTGGCTCAAGTGCGAGAACCTGCAACGCACCGGATCTTTCAAGCCACGCGGCGCGTACCTGCGTATCTCGCGGTTGTCGGCGGGGGAACGTGCCCGTGGGGTCGTCGCGGCCAGTGCGGGCAATCATGCGCAGGGAGTCGCCTGGGCGGCATCGGAACTGGGGATCGCCTCACGGGTCTACATGCCGGTCGGAGCCGCGCTGCCGAAGATCGCCGCGACGAAAGCCTATGGCGCAGAGGTGGTGCTCGCCGGATCGACCGTCGACGAGGCGCTCGTCGAGGCGCAGCGTCATGCCGGTACGACGGGCGCGGCTCTGATCCACCCGTTCGATCATCTCGACATCGTTGCCGGACAGTCGACGGTCGGCGTCGAGATCCTGGAGCAGATCCCGGACGTGTCAACGATTCTCGTGCCACTCGGCGGCGGTGGGCTGCTCGCCGGCGTCGCCGCGGCGGCGCGTCTGCGACGACCGGAGGTCGAGGTGATCGGCGTGCAGGCGGCGCAGGCCGCGGCCTGGCCGACATCACTCGCCGAGGAGCGACCGACGCCGGTCGCGGCGATGAACACCATGGCCGACGGCATCGCCGTCGCGACACCCGGGAAGGTCCCGTTCGCGCACGTCTCCGAGTTCGTCGACCGGATCGTCACGGTCAGCGAGGAAGAGTTGAGCACCGCGCTGCTGCTCATGCTGGAGCGGGCGAAGCTGGTGGTCGAGCCTGCCGGGGCCGCGGCGGTGGCGGCGGCGGTGAGCGGTCGGCTCGCGCTGTCCGGGACCGTGTGCGTCGTGTTGTCCGGCGGCAACATCGACCCGCTGCTGCTGCGCCATGTGACGACCCACGGCCTGACCGCCGCCGGACGATTCCTGACCGTGACCGCGACCGTCTCCGACCGGCCCGGTGGACTGGTCGCACTGCTGGAACTGCTCCGCGACCTCGGCGCGAGTGTGCTCGACGTCGTCCATTCCCGCGTCGCCGACGATTTGTATCTCGGCGAGGTGCAGGTGACCGTCAGTGTCGAGACCCGCGGACACGACCACCAGCACGACGTCCGGCGGGCCCTCGCCGACGCGGGGTTCCTGCGGGACTGAGGGCGAACGTCGGCGCTAACCTGTCTGGGTGGCTGCCGACGGACCCGCCCTGATCGGTGTGCTGGGCCCGATCGCGGTCGGCGCGTGCCCGGTGGGCGCCGAGAGCCCCGATCGGCTCGTCGCGGTGCCGGGGCTGCGGGCCCGACGCCTGCTCGTGTCGCTCGCCCTCGCCGACGGGCGCGTGATCTCGGCGGACCGCCTCATCGACCACGTCTGGGCCGACGATCCGCCGCGTTCGCCGCACAGTGCGTTGCACACCCAGGTGTCCCGGCTGCGCAAGCTCCTGCCCGAGGGGGTTCTGGAGGGCACCGAGAACGGTTATCGACTGCGCAACAGCCGCACCGACCTCGACGTGGTCGACACGCTGCTCGCCGAAGGCGGCCGGGATGCCCACGACCGGGCCCGGCAGTGGTGGCGCGGCGTGCCCGGAGACGATCTCGGGGACGGGTCCCCGGTGACGGCGACACTGTCCGCACGCATTCGACGTACCCAGGACGCGCTCGACGGTGCGCAGCTGACGGCCGCGCTCGCCGAAGGTGACTTCGCGACCGCGCGATCCATCGCCGAACAGCGCTGCGCGCGAGACCCGTTCGACGAACCGGCACACACCGCCCTGATGCGGGCGCTCGGCGGAGAAGGCCGCGCCGCCGACGCGCTCGTGGTGTTCGACCGGCTCCGACGGCGACTGTCGACCGAGCTGGGGACGGACCCGGGTGGCCGGGGAGTGGTTGTCGTTGTCATGCCGACAACTGTGCGCCGTAGCCTGTCGTCGGGCTTGCGTCGGCTTACGTGGTGCTGTCGTTGAGGCGGAGTGTTCCGCAGAACGCTCCCGAGGAACGTCCACGGGCGACCGACGTGTATTCGACGCGGCTGACACGAGGAGTTCTGTGGATGAGCGTCTGTGCTGTGGATTCTCGGTGCGGCTGCGAGGGCAGGGCGGATTACGTTGCCTGCCATGGGACGACGCACACACTCCGCAGAGGCGGCCTGGACACCACGGATTGCTCACCGCGTCCGTCACGAGCTCATGGATGACGTTCACGAGCAACGACGGAAGGCCTACCGGCGGCTGGACGAACTCGAGGCCGAAGCGAGTCTGCTGGCCGAAGATCTCAATGATGCGGACGAGGGCTCGCTGCATCTCGATCCGGACGAGTACGCCGACCGGGAGGCCGTCCTCGAGAAGGCGGACGGACTCCTCAGCCTCATCAACTGGTGGTCTTCGTCGCTCGCGGTGACGGTGTTGAATCTCGCCGACGCGCCGGTGCACTGGGTCACTGCCCCGGCAGTCGAGCTGATCACAGGCGTGCGGAACGAGGAAGCCACCGCCGGGGGTGGCGGTGTGGACACCCGCGTCCTACCAACATTGGGTAGCGCCGGTCTCGCCTTGTTCGAGAGGTCCGCCGGACGCCATCGACCATCGAAGAGATGTCCGGGTCTCGACAATCGCGACGTCGGGATCGACGGCTTGTGCTGGTGGCGAACAACACTCGGTGGGGAGAATTCGCCGCCCGTCGTGGACATGATCAGGCTGCACGTGCTGACCCGCGACCGGAAGCTCTGCCGCTCCGCAGAGATCGACGGGCGACGCCCGGCGGTCGTCGACGTGGACGTGTTCACCGTGGCGATCGAGCCTGCGTGGACGGGGAGCACACAAGCGTCTCCATCGGTTCGCGTGCTGATGCGTCTCGCCGATGACCTGGGCCGGGGCACGCTGACTGCCTCGCCTGTGCCGACGACGGGTCGAACGTCGGCGGCGGTCGCGGTGGTGGCCTGACAACCGGCCGGCGGCTCACTTCGCAGGTTCGAGGTTCGCGAAATGCTTGAGGGTGTCGGCCTCGATGGTCTTGTAGACCGTCGACGACGCGGGACCGGAGAACGCGGTGACCACACGGGACGAGGTGGGCAACTCGAGCGCGAAGGTCCACCTGAGTCGGCAGCCCACGTCGGCGGGCAGGATCTCGGTCGCCTCACCGAAGCGTCGGATGCCGGGTACGTTCGCCCTCAGGACCCGGAAACCGTTGCGGTAGTGACCGTTCGCCGGGTCCTCGGTCCAGTCGAAGAAGTCCTCGTCGAGGGTCACGTAGCCGGGACCGAGGACCGCGCGGCGTTGCGTTCCCACACCGTACGGCGGCGGTGAGACGAACTCGATCTTCTTGATCGCGCGGCACCAGTCCAGCGTGTGCTGACGGGTGAACTCGGCCCACGCGCGCTCCGGCGTGACCGGCAGGCGCACGTCGATGACGTGCCGCACCGGCGCATCGTCGAAGAAGTCGAGATCGAAGGACTCCAGCTCATGGGAACGTGCCATGGGTCACATTGAAGCACGGTCTTCCGGGTCGAGCCTCGGGCGAGCGTGGTCGAAACAGGGTCGGCCTCCTGTTCAGGTCTACCGGTGCACTTCAACTCGACTCCTGGACTTCGATCGAAGTCCAGGAGTCGAGTCGAGGTTCGCCGGTCGTGGGGTGCACGACCCTCGCAAAATGGATCCGCCAGCGGCCCTGGTGCGTCCTAGTGTCATGACCTCTTTCCCCACCGACAGGTACGGGCTGATTCGCCGCACGGCAACGCTGCGACTCGGCATCAACGACGACGCTGTGACAGCCGCCGTACGGCGCGGCGAACTGATTCGTCTTGCCCCGGGGGTCTGCGCACTGGCGGCCGACGAGGCGTCCGCCGAGGACCCGGGTGACCGTCTGTACCGACTCAGATCGATCGCGGTCGCGACGTCTGTTCGAGACTGTGACGCGTCGATCCTGAGTCACGACTCGGCGGCAGCCGTTCACCAGCTGCCGCTGCTGCACCCGGAACGCGAGGTCGTGCATCTGACGAAGAAGTCGAAGGTGGGCGGGTTCGGGCACGGGTTACGGATCGTCCATGCCGGGCCGGTGGCGCCCGACGAGGTGGTCGACATCGGCGGAATCAGGGTCACGTCTCGTGAGCGAACCGCTGTAGATGTTGCGATGTCCGGTGACTTCGCCCAAGCGCTGGTCGTGTTCGATCGCGCGCTGGCGTCCGGCGCCGACATCGCCACGGTGACCCGTATCCTCGCGTCGCGGAACCGTTGGCGCGGTGCGGGGACCGCGCGTCGTGCCCTTGCGCATGCGGACGGTGCGTCGGAGAGTGTCGGGGAGTCGTGGAGCCGGGCGCAGATGATCGAGGCCGGGTTGCCGACTCCGCGACTGCAGCACACGTTTGAGACGGGCGCCGGAGACGCGCGGACCGACTTCGACTGGGACGGAACACTTGTCGGTGAGTTCGACGGACTACAGAAGTACGGCCGACTGTTGCGCCAGGTTGAGAGCCCGCGCGATGCACTCATCCGGGAGAAGCGTCGGGAGGATGCGCTGCGCGCACAGGGGATCATGGTGATCCGGTGGACGTGGGGAACGCTCCAACGCGGCGAGCTCGCCGATATGCTCCGGCCGTGGTTGGACAAGCTGACCGCGGCTTGACCGATGAACCCCAACTCGACTCCTGGACTTCGATCGAAGTCCAGGAGTCGAGTCGAGGTTCGCCGGTCGCGCGACCGGCGGTAGTTCACGGGCACCCTGAAAACACGAAACCCGGGACGGTCATGCCGTCCCGGGTTGTGTTCGTCGTCCGATCAGCCGTGGTAGGGCTCCGCGCTGACCAGGGTCACCTTGATGGTGGCACCGCTGGGCACGGAGTACTCGCGGGTCTCGCCGACCTTGGCGTCGATGAGGGCGGCACCGAGCGGGGAGCTCGGGGAGTAGGTCTCCAGGCCGCCCTGGCCGCTCTCCTCGCGGGTGGCGATGAGGAACGTCTCGGTGTCCTTCTCGTCACCGTCGTAGTAGACGGTCACGACGGAACCGGGCAGTGCGACGCCGGACTGGGTCGGCGCCTCGCCGACCTTCGCGTTGTTCAGCAGTTCCTGCAGCTGGCGGATACGCGCTTCCTGCTGGCCCTGCTCCTCGCGAGCGGCGTGGTAGCCACCGTTCTCCTTGAGGTCGCCTTCTTCGCGACGCTCGTTGATCTCGGCGGCGATGACCGGACGGTTGGCGATCAACGAATCGAGCTCGCTCTTGAGGCGGTCATGCGACTCTTGGGTCAGCCAGGTCACCTGGGTGTCGGTCATCGGTCACTCCTTTGTGTTGTCCGCGCCCCGGGCGACCGTTTACACCAGGGGCATATGGACTGCTGAAAATGCAGCAACACGACCCCTCGCGGAGCCGTGTATCCGTTCAGGGTACCAGGTGGTGAGACCTATGGCACATCGGTACTGCCGCGCGACAGCGCGCCGAGAGCGTCCTGATACGTCGGTTCCATCCGTTTCAGCCATCCCACAACGAAATACGTCACAGGCATGAGGATGACCTCAACAAGTGTTTTCCAGACGAATCCGACGATCGTGTAATTGACGAAATCTCCCCAGGTCGAGATACCCAGGGCGGTGGCGGCGATCGAACAGAAGACGATGGTGTCGGCCAACTGGCCGACAATCGTCGAACCCAGCAGGCGCGCCCAGAGACGATTTTCCCCGGCGCGTTCCTTCATTTTGACCAGGACGAAGGAATTGAGGAATTCGCCCACGACATAACCGGCCAATCCGGCTAGCAGGAATTGTGGGACGACTCCGGCAACCGTCTCGAAAGCCGCCTGGCCTTCATAGAATTCAGCGGCCGGGAGGTGAATGGTCAACCAGAAACACAACGACGCGAGAATCAGGACCGCGAACCCGGCGAGGATCGTCCGGCGCATGGCACGGAACCCGTAGACCTCGCTGATCACGTCGCCCAGCACGTACGCGAGCGGGAACAGGAAGAAGGCGCCGTCGGTCACCAGGCCGTCCATCTGGATCGGCCCGAGATCGACCTGCAGCCATTCGTCGAACAGGACGACGCCCTTGGTGCCGGTGACGTTGCTGATGAGCATGACGCCGACGAAGACGGCGACCAGAAGGGGGAAGTAGCGGCTGCCGATGGAGGCGAAGGCGGCGCGCGGCGACGGCAGCTCGCTGCCGGTGGACGCGGCGGTCACGAGGCCGACGGCTTCAGGTAGGCCGGCACGTCAAGGGTGCACCCGAAGACCTCGCCGATGACCGGTGGTTTCGACGTCGTGACCTCGGTGCGGACGCCGATCCGTTCTGCGGAGTCCGCGGGGATCAGGATCTCGCGACGCCCGGTCTCGCCGCCGTCGCGGGAGCGGCCGCGCACCACACAGGCAGCCGCCCGGCTCGGATCGGAACGCTCGACGGTGAACTGCACCGCGACGGTCGAGCCGTCGATGATCTCGTAGCCGGTGGCCTCACCGGTCACGTCCGCCGACGAGAACTTGCTGTAGCCGATGACGGCGAGGGTCACGCCGGCCGCGACGACCAGGATCGACAGGGCGATGAACCAGCGACGACGCCCAGAGGCGGTCTCCGAACGCTCCGGATAGGTGGCGCGCGGACCGCTGTGCGGTCGCAAGGTGTCGGGTGTCGCGCGCGGCGCGTCACCGGCGTCTGCGGCGCCCCCGTCCGAACTGTTCACGCGTCAATACCTACCATGGGAGGAGTAGCGATCCGAAGGTGAGGAACTGTGACCGAATCCCACGTCGGCGACCCCAAGTCGGGTGTGTTCCGGCTGATGGCGGTGCACGCGCACCCAGACGACGAGTCGAGCAAGGGTGCCGCCACGACCGCGAAGTATGCGGCCGAGGGCAACGAAGTGCTCGTCGTCACACTCACCGGCGGTGAGCGTGGCGACATCCTGAATCCGGCGATGGACCGCCCGGGCATCAAAGAGCGGATGACCGAGGTCCGTCGCGAGGAGATGGCCAAGGCCGCCGAGGCGCTCGGCGTCCGACAGACATGGCTCGGCTTCGTCGACTCGGGCCTCCCCGAGGGCGACCCGCTCCCGCCTGTTCCGGAGGGTTCCTTCGCCTCGGTGCCGCTCGACGAGGCCACCGAGGCCTTGGTGCGCGTGGTCCGCGAGTTCCGCCCGCACGTGATCGTCACCTACGACGAGCACGGCGGATATCCGCATCCCGATCACATCCGCTGCCATGAGGTGTCGGTCGCGGCGTACGAGCAGTCCGGCGATCCGGACGCGTTCCCGGACGCCGGCGAACCGTGGACGGTGTCGAAGCTCTACTACACCCACGGGTTCATCCGGGACCGGATGGTCCTGTTCTCCGACGAGTTCGCGCGGCACGGCCAGGAGAGTCCGTTCGCCGAGTGGCTCAGCAAGTGGGACCCGAGCCGTGGCGATCTGATGGGACGTGTGACGACCCAGGTCGAGTGCTCCAAGTACTTCCCGCAGCGTGACGACGCGCTGCGCGCCCACGCCACGCAGATCGATCCGAACGGGGTGTTCTTCGCGGTGCCGCTGGAGTGGCAACAACGCCTGTGGCCGACGGAGGAGTTCGAGCTCGCCCGGACCCGGGTCAAGACCGCGTTGCCGGAGACCGATCTCTTCGCCGGGATCGAGGCGTGATGGGCACCAGCACAGTCGTGAACGACACCCTGATGGTCCTGGCGCAGGAACCCCAGGGGCCGGAGTTCGGCAAGGCCTCACCGCTGGGCCTGCTCGTGATCCTGTTGCTGCTCGTCGGGACCGCGTTCCTCATCTGGTCGATGAACCGGCAGCTGAAGAAGCTGCCCGCGTCCTTCGACGCCGAACACCCGGAGGCCGACCAGGCCTTCGACGAGGGAACCGATTCGCCGGGCCCGGCCGGTTCGGACGCGGTCGCACCGAACCCGCCCGGGACCCCGGGTGCCACCAGTGCCGCGGGCACCGACGACCGGCGGCCCGCCGACACCTGAGTCGAGGCGTAGAAGTGGAGTCATGCGCATCTCCACTCTGATCGGGACGTCACTCGCGACCGCTGCGGCGGCAGCCATCGGCAGTGTGGTCACCAAGCCGGCGGTCGAGACCTGGTATCCGAAGCTGGCGAAACCGTCCTTCGTACCACCGAACTGGGCGTTCCCGCTCGCCTGGACCTCGCTCTACGCCGACCTCGCGGTGACCTCGGCAGTCACCCTCGACGACCTGGCCGACGACGGCGACCACGAACAACGTCAGCGGTATCTCGCGGCGCTCGGCGCCAACCTCGTGCTCAACGGCGGGTGGAGCTGGATCTACTTCGGCCGGGGCGCCCTCGGAACCGCGTCGGTCGCGGCGGCGGCGCTCACCGTGAGCAGCGCCGACCTCGCCCGGCGCACCGCACGGACGAACCGGACGGCAGGTGCCGCGCTCGCCGCCTACCCGGCGTGGTGCGCGTTCGCCACCGTGCTCTCGACGAGCGCCTGGTGGCTCAATCGTGGTCGGCGGTCACCGGCGCCTGCCTGAGCGTCGCGGCGAATCGGTCCATCGCCCAGTCGATCTCGGATTCCGTGACCACGAGCGGTGGTGCGAGTCGCAGCGTCGAGCCGTGGGTGTCCTTGGCGAGGACATTGCGTTCGGACAGCCGCAGACAGAAGTCCTTGCCGGTGCCGAGCGCGGGGTCGAGATCGATCCCTGCCCACAGGCCGAGGCCGCGCACCGCCACCACCCCGTTCCCGACGAAGTCGCGCAGTCGGGCGTGCAGATGATCGCCCAGTTCCGCCGCCCGTCGTTGCCAGGTCCCGTCGGCGAGCATGTCGACGACGGTGTGACCGACGGCTGCGGCGAGCGGGTTACCGCCGAAGGTCGATCCGTGCTGACCGGGATGCAGCACGCCGAGGACGTCGTGGTCGGCAACCACCGCCGACACCGGTAGGAGCCCGCCGCCGAGTGCCTTCCCCAGCAGGTAGACGTCGGGTTCGACGCCCCAGTGCTCTACTGCGAAGGTCCTACCGGTGCGGCCCAGACCGGACTGGATCTCGTCGGCGATGAACAGCACGCCGCGTTCGGAGCAGAGGGCCCGCGTGCCGGGCAGGTAATCGTCGGGAGGCACGACGACGCCGGCTTCGCCTTGGACGGGTTCGAGCAGGACGGCCACCGTGTTCTCGTCGATCGCGGCATCGAGGGCAGCCAGGTCGCCGAACGGGACACGAACGAATCCCGGTGTGTAGGGGCCGAATCCGGCGCGCGCCTCGGGGTCGTCGCTGAACGAGACGATCGTCGTCGTGCGGCCGTGGAAGTTCCCGGAGGCCACCACGATCGTGGCGCGGCCGTCGGGTACGCCTTTGACGTCGTCACCCCACTTGCGGGCGACCTTGATCCCGGATTCGACCGCCTCCGCACCTGTGTTCATCGGCAGGACCATGTCCTTGCCGCACAGGGAAGCCAGTGCGGCGCAGAACGGTTCGAGTCGATCGGACCGAAATGCGCGGCTGGTGAGGGTGACCCGCGCCAGCTGATCGAGTGCGGCGGCGACGATGCGTGGATGGCGGTGGCCGAAATTGACCGCGGAATAGGCCCCGAGACAGTCGAGGTGTCGACGGCCGTCGATGTCGGTGATCCAGGCCCCCTCGGCGGTGGCCGCGGTCACCGGGATCGGCGAATAGTTGTGCGCCACATGAGGTTCGACGACGCCGAGCGGTGCGCCCGCGCTGGTGTGGGTGCCGGTGCCGGGGCTCGTCATCGTCATGAATCGAGGGTATCGTCGAGGTCTGGTGCAAACAATCGACGTCGATTGCGTCTGAACGCAACGGATCGCCGGTATGGAAGCAAAGGGGAGCGGTCTGTTGCGGACACTGGACGACCTCGACGAGAGGGTGCTCGCGCACCTCACCCGGGACGCCCGGGCGACCTACCAGCAGATCGGGCAGCAGGTGGGGTTGTCGGCCCCCGCGGTGAAACGACGCGTCGACCGCCTGGTCGCCGACGGCGTCATCCGGGGTTTCACCGCGGTCGTCGACCCGCACGCGATGCAGTGGACCACCGAGGCATACGTGTTGGTGTACTGCCGGGGCAACATCTCGCCCGACGAGTTGAAGGCGGCGTGGGAGCCCATACCGGAGGTGGTGGGTGCGGCGACGGTCACAGGTCAGGCCGACGCCGTCCTGCGCGTGATGGCCCGCGACGTACGGCACCTCGAGCAGGCGCTCGAACGCATCCGGCGGGCCGGCCCGGTGGATCGATCAGAGTCGATCCTCGTGCTCAGCGAGCTGATCGACCGGGGGCACCCGTGAGAATCGGGGTGTCGAAACCGTTGTGCTAGTGTGGTCGCCGTGATCAGCACCGTGCGCGCGTATTGGCGCTTTATCGAGGCTCCGGGTGGGGCCACGATGATGCGTTGACCTGACGCGCGCACGACACACCCGGAGCCCGAGCAGCGACCCCACGGTCGCTGCTCTTGTCATTTGAGCGGGGCTCCGACCACACCCAGGGCATGCCTCGTCACCACAACGACACGGGCATGACCTCGAAAGGCACACAACGTGACCACCTTGCCGGACCTCCCGATCCGATCCGACGACAACGCCGAATCGACCTCCGACCGCCGCATCCGGGCGTTCCGTCCGATCCCGTCGCCCGACACCGTGCGCAGCGAATTGCCCCTCTCGGCACGACGAGCCGTCGCCGTCCAGCGCGACCGGGACGAGATCGCCGACATCCTCGCCGGCCGCGATGACCGGCTGCTCGTCATCGTCGGGCCCTGTTCGGTCCACGATCCGATCGCCGCCATCGACTACGCCCGGCGCCTCGCGCCGCTGGCCGATGCCTACTCCGAGCGACTCAAGATCGTGATGCGCGTCTACTTCGAGAAGCCGCGCACCACCGTGGGGTGGAAGGGCCTGATCAACGACCCCGGGATGGACAACACCTTCGATGTCGAGCGTGGCCTGCGCACCGCCCGGTCGTTGCTGCTCGACATCATCGACCTCGGTCTGCCCGTCGGATGTGAGTTCCTCGAACCGACCAGCCCGCAGTACATCGCCGACGCGGTCGCGTGGGGTGCCATCGGCGCCCGCACCACCGAGTCCCAGGTCCACCGGCAGCTGGCGTCGGGCCTGTCGATGCCGATCGGCTTCAAGAACGGCACCGACGGCAACGTCCAGGTCGCCATCGACGGCGTGAAAGCCGCTGCGGCCGAACACGTCTTCTTCGGAGTCGACGACTTCGGCAACGGTGCCGTGGTGGAGACCGCGGGCAACGAGGACTGCCACATCATCCTGCGCGGCGGCACGCGCGGCCCGAACTTCGACGCGGAGTCGGTGTCGGCGGCCGCCGAGGCGCTCGCCGCGGCCGGCCTGCCCGCCCGGGTCATGATCGACTGTTCGCACGCCAATTCGGGCAAGGATCATGTCCGTCAGGCGGAGGTCGCCACCGAGATCGCGACGCGACTCCGGGCGGCGCGCGAGGCCGGTGAGCCCTCGAACGTCAGCGGCGTGATGCTGGAGAGCTTCCTCGAGCCCGGCGCGCAGTCGACCGAGGCCACCCCGCTGGTGTACGGCAAGTCCGTCACCGACAAGTGCATGGGCTGGGAGGCCAGCGCCCAGGTCCTGGCGGCGCTCGCGCGGGGCTGACCCTTCCCTCGCCTCAGTATCTGCGGCTCGGCGGCCGTCGTGGACCATGAAAGAACACTCGTGAGCGTCCGAATCTCATGCTCCCTGAGGTGCGAGCGAAGCGAGCCACGAAGGGTGTAGCAACGTGTCTCACCAGGCCCTTCGTGGCTCGTCGCTTGCGCTCCTCGCACCTCAGGGATCAGTGGGTTGTGTGCTTCTTTCGGACCGGGGAACGATGGGAGACGCTTCGCTCGGGTCAGACGACGTCGACCTCAGACGTCGAGTCCGGGATCGTGATCAGTGCTCGACGACGCAGTGTTCCGCGGGGCGACCGTACCGACGGCGCCACGCGGAACTCGGCCTCCCACCGATCGGAGTGGATCCGGTTGAGCAGGTAGCCGCGTTGCGAGTTGCCGAACCGGACGTGGGGTGACGCTTCCTTGAGGCGGCGGTCGCCGTCGTCGCTGTCCTCCCCGTCCCCGCCGGAGGTGATCGACGTCGCGGCCAATTCGACGCCGCGCGTGAGCGATTCATCGGTGTAGGAGGTCCGGAGGTCGGCGACCACGCTGCGATGGATGTCGCCGGCGAGGGACACCAGATTGCGCACGCCCCGGTCGGCGGCGCCGCCGAGGATGCGGGAGCGCGAGGCCTCGTAGCCGCTCCACCCGTCCATGCTGACCGCCCGGGTCGAGCCGACGGTTCGGGCGAGGTCGGCCATCGGTACCTGCTGGGCGAGGACGTTCCACCGGTGCCGGGACGAGGCGAAACCGTCGAGCACCCATCGTTCCTGTTCGGCGCCGAGGATGGTGCGGGAGACGTCCGCGGTGCGCGCGTTCTGCCCGGTGTCGTTGTCCCCGTTGGCCTGATCGCTGCGGTGACTGCGGGTGTCGAGGAGGGTGAGGTCGACGAGATCGCCGAAACCGAGCCGCCGATGCGCGCGGATGACGGTTCCGTTCGGTCGGGCCGCCACCCGCACCGGCGTGTTCTCCCACCAGGCGCGCAGCGCGCGGGCGCGACGCAGCGCGAACGCGGTGAGTGGGGTGTGGTCCTCGGGAATCGCTGCGGCCCAGTTGTTGTCGACCTCATGATCGTCGAAGGTGATCACGAACGGTGCCATCGCGTGGGCGAGTTGGAGGTCGGGGTCGGACTTGTACAGCGCGTAGCGCTCGCGGTAGTCGTCGAGGTCGACTGCTTCCCGTGTTGCCGAGAGAGGAAGCACCGCATCGGGTCTCGCACCACCATGAACCGGGATCGGCTTCTCGTAGATGTAGTCACCGAGGTGGAGCACCACGTCGGGTGCATGCGCCGCCAGGTCGGCGTACGCATGGTAGTAGCCGTCGGACCAGTTCTGGCAGGACGCGACGGCGACCGTCATCTTCTCGACGCGTGCGAAAGGTGCTGGTGCCGTTCGGGTCCGGCCGACCGTCGAGACCTCGCCGAGTGCCCGGAACCGATAGAAGTAGTCGGCGGCGGGCGCGAGACCGCGGACATCGACGTGCACGCTGTGCCCCCATTCCGCGGTGGCGTGGACCGTACCCCGACGCACGATGCGGGTCATGGATTCGTTGGCGGCGATCTCCCAGTCGACTCGCACCGGGCGTGGTCCCATGCCGCCACCGGGCGCGAACGGGTTGCGCGACAATCGCGTCCACAGCACAACGCCGTCGGGGAGGGGGTCACCGGACGCCACCCCGAGTCCGAACACGCCGGCGGGGTGAGCCGGTGTGGGTAGGGCCGGCGAGGTGCCGCCGAGGAGGCCGGGCGTGAACGCGAGACCGGCGACGAGTGCCGACCAGGTGAGGAAGCGGCGTCGGGAAGTGCCGCCGCGGAGCGTGAGGTCGGGATGACAACGGATGGTCGACGGTGTGAGAAGGGCCGGTGATGCGTCGGCCGGGTTTCCCCGCATGGCCTCAGCCGACCAGGATCACCTGACCTGGGCTCCACCTGCAGACGGCGGGGACATGATGCGGAGGTGAAGTCTCCGACCTCCACGCGTACGTCCCCGCCGCCTGCCCGACGGGCTACCGCGAGTCGATCAACCCGCTCGACTCGCTCTCGGCGTCGGTCACGACGCCGACTCGCTTGCGACGGGCGCGGATTCCGAGTGCGGCGTCGACCACGAGGAACCCGAGCAGGCTGAGTCCGAGCAACGGCACGAACCAGCCCACCACCGCGGCCACCACCACGATCGCGACCGCGCCGGCCACCGGCACCCGACGCAGTGCACCCCGTGCCGGCGGGCGACCCACCGCGACCGCGCCGCCACGCTTCGGCCGCCGTTGCCACCACATCTGATAGCCGCGGACGATCAACACCACGAGCGCGATCGCCAGGAGCAGGAGAACCAGCTGGCTCACCCAGCCGAACAGGATGCCCATGTGCAGTGCGATGCCCCAGGTCGTGAGTTTCGCGGCGAGCGGCCAGTCGGCGAACCGCAGTTCGTCGACAACGGCACCGGTCGCGCCGTTCACGGTGACGGTGTCCTGGGCGAACTGCCAGGGCTGCCTGGTCTCGGCGATGGTGAAGGCGGTGTCCGCATCGGTCGGGATCGAGACCTCCACCTGGCCGTCCACACCGGCGGCCCGAGCGGTGCCCAGCACCCGGTCGAGCTGCGCGATCGTCTGCCCGGACGCTTCCGGAACGTGCTGCTCGTGACCCGCGCCGCCGTGATCGCCGTGCCCGCTGTGATCACCCAGCCCGTCCGATCCGGACGTCGATCCGGACAGCGAGGTGTCGACCGTCGGGGTCGTCCAGCTCAGCGCCGTGCGCACATCGGAGACGTGCTCACCGGCGTACTTCGACCAAGTCAGACCGGTGGCCGACAAGAACACCAACCCCACCGCGATCCAGACGCCGATCACGCCGTGCCGGTTGCGGGTGCGGTTGCGTCCGGTCGCCGATCGGTCGAAGGCGACCAGGTCGGCGGCGCGTCGTTTTCGGCGCGCGCGATACGCGGAGATCCACAGCGTGAGGCCGGCCACGGCGATGACCCACAGCCAGGAGGCGGCGAGCTCGCTGTAGATCCGGCCGGGCTCGCCGAGATGGAGGTGACGGTGCAGTTCGCTGATCCAGGTGCGCATCGGCAACGCCGCGCTGCTGCCGTAGGACACCAGCTCTCCGGTCGATTCCAGGGTCACCGGATCGATGAACACGGCCTGGCGCTTCGACGCCCCGAGGGAGGGATCGTCGAACAGGACGCGGGTCGTGTCGCCGGCCTCGGCGGCCGGGCGCACCGCGGACAGGGTGAGGTCCGGGCGGAGCCGGGCCGCCGCCTCGACCTGTTCGGAGATCGGACGTGCGTCGCCGGTGCTGTCGGTGGAGAGTTGATCGCGGTAGACGACCTGTTCCAGCGACGGGGAGATCGCGTAGAGCCCGCCACTGACCGCCGCAACGATCAGGAACGGCGCGATGAAGATGCCTGCGTAGAAGTGCAAGCGGCGCAGCAGAGGTTGCCAGCTGTTCGGGGTCACCCGCCGGTCTGGTGCGGCGGCTGGTGGAGTGGGGTTGTCGTCGGATGTTTTGGGACGGGGGTCGGGCGGCCCGGTGGGTTCACCGGGGCGGGACAGGTTCGACAGGGACACGGTGGGCCTCTCATGCGGAAGACGGCGCGCGGCATCGACCGCGGTCAGGCGGGATGGCAGACGCGCACCGACCGGCCCGTCGGGTGACGGGTCGGCGGAGTAGGGAATCAGCGCGTGAGGGCCGGGGGTCCGCGGGTGTCGAGAGCGGCGATGGCGCGCAGGCGGGGCCGCGCGTCGTCGTGGGTCGCCCGCGGGGCGCGCAGGATCGCGTCGTCAGCGGGCGGGTCGAGGACGGCCCGGATGAGAGCGACGACCGCGGTCAGGACGCTGAGCAGGGCGGGTTCGACGACGTGGATGGCGGCGGCGGTGAGCAGAGTCGCCACCGCGTGGACGAACAGCATGGTCCCGCTCGGCGCGTGTGCAAGCGCACTCACACCGGCGTGGTGCGCCGACGAGGCATCGAGCGCGGTGAGGGACACGTGTGCGAGCACCTGTCCGGCCGCGAGGAGCCCGATCGTGCCGAGCCACCCGGGACGACGACGGGCCGTCGCGCCGATCGTCCAGCCGAGTACGGTGCACGCCGCGATCATGAACACCAGAGATGAGGTGGCGGGGAGAGAACCGGCCGCGAGCCCGTGCGCGGCCACCGCGGTGCTCGCCGACAGCGCGCCGACGACCCCACCGCGAAGGCGGTGGAGGGCGCGCACGTCCGGGTTCACGGAAGGAGCATAGCGACGGCGGTCATGCCCGAACCGCGCGCGGTCAGCGAACGGGCAGGTCAGCCCAACACCAGGAGCCAGGCGGCGACGTAGTGCAGCAGGGCCGCGACTGCGGTGCATGCATGGAACACCTCGTGATGACCGAAGGTCTCCGGCCAGGGGTCGGGCCAGCGTGCCGCATAGAGGACGCCACCGACGCTGTAGAAGACACCGCCGAGCGCGAGCAGGATCAGAACGGGCAGACCGGTCTCGCCGACGAGCGCCGGGGCGACGGCCACGATCACCCAGCCCAGCACGATGTAGAGGGTGACCCCGAGCCAGCGGGGTGCGCCGGGCCACGCGATCTTGAGGGTCGCACCGGCGGCTGCGCCGGCCCAGACGATGCCGAGGACCCACCAACTGGTCGGCGAGGGAAGCCCGAGGGCGCAGAACGGCGTGTAGGTGACGGCGATGAACAGGAAGATCATCGCGTGGTCGGCACGTTTCATCCGGGTCCGCGCGCGGGCGGTCTTCCACGGAATCCGGTGGTAGCCGGCGCTGATCGCGAAGAGTCCGAGCACGGTGACCGCGTAGACGGCACACGGGACGACGGCGACGGGGTCGCCGACCGTGGCCGCGCCGATCACCAGGGCCAGCCCCGCGACCGCGGCCACATAGGCGGAGTAGTGGTGGATGACCCCGCGCAGTCGTGGGCGGACGTCAGCCGGCGGGTTCAGCAACGTGCTCACCGAACCTACGGTACCGTAACTTCGCGCGTCCACAGCGTCACCGGCAAGGCGCGATGCGACGCGTAAGGTGTCCTGCGTGACACGAGGCCGACACGACGCGGGAACGACGCGAGGATGAAGCTCCTGCCGGACCGGCTTCGACGACCCGTTCTCTCCGTCTACGAACGGCGGCTCATCCAGCTCCTCGACACCGAGCGCCTGCCGCGTCACGTGGCGATCATCTGCGACGGCAACCGGCGGTGGGCGCGTGAGGCTGGTTTCGAGGACGTCAGCCACGGACATCGCGTGGGTGCCCAGCGCATCGCGGACATGCTCGGCTGGTGCGCCGGCCTGGGCATCGAAGCCGTCACGATCTACCTGTTGTCGGCCGAGAACCTCAACCGGTCGTCGGACGAGCTCGACGCACTCCTCGAGATCGTGCCGGACATCGTCGACGAGATCTCCGCGTCCGAGGGCGAGTGGCGGATCCGCATCGTCGGCACCCTCGACGCACTGCCCGAGCCGGTGGCCGGACGTCTGCGGGCGGCCGCCGACCGCACCGCCGAACGGCAGGGGATGAACGTCAACGTCGCCGTCGGATACGGCGGGCGCCAGGAGATCGTGGACGCGGTTCGCGCACTCCTGGAGGAGAAGGTGACCGCCGGGGCGACTGCGGCCGAGATGGTGGATGCGGTCACCGTGGAGGCGATCGACGCCAATCTCTACACCAAGGGTCAGCCCGACCCGGATCTCGTGATCCGGACCTCCGGAGAGCAGCGGCTGTCGGGATTCCTGTTGTGGCAGAGCGCCTATTCGGAGATCTGGTTCACCGACGCCTACTGGCCGGAGTTCCGTCGGGTGGACTTCCTGCGCGCCTTGCGCGACTACTCCGCGCGGAGCCGGCGGTTCGGCAAGTGACTCCGCCGGTGTCGATCCGCGCCGGGTTCAGCGTGCGGCGGAGTCGGCCAGGAGCCCGGTCAATGCGGTGAGATCGGCGCCGAAGGTCGACGCCGCGGGAGTGCCGAAGCCGACGCCGATCCCGCCGGAGGGCAGCGGGTCGGCGTCGGGATGCCGGAACAGGGACTGTCCGGTCACCGCGATTCCGCGTTCGTAGGCCCGGTGGACGATGGTTCCCTCGTCGGCATGGTCGACGGGGATCAACGCGTGCAGTCCGGCGGCGATGCCGGGGAGTTCCAGTCCGATCCCGGCCAGGGCCGCCACCAACGCGTCGCGTCGGGTCCGGTAGGCCTGACGGCTGCGCCGGATGTGCCGGTCGTAGGCTCCGGAACCGATCAGCTCGGCCAGCGTGAGCTGGTCGACGATGCTCGCGTCGGCCTCACGGAACCCCTTGCCGCGCAACACCGGTTCGACCAGATGGGCGGGAGTGGCCAGCCAGCCCGCGCGTACCGCCGGCGACAGGCTCTTGCTCAACGAACCGGTGTGGACGACGACGTCGGGACCGAGCGCCTGCAACGCGCCGACCGGTTCGCGATCGTAGCGGAACTCGCCGTCGTAGTCGTCCTCCACGATGACCGCGCCGGTCCGCCGCGCCCAGTCGACGACCTGCATCCGGCGCGCCGGCGAAAGGGCGACACCCGTGGGGAACTGGTGGCTGGGGGTCAGCACGACCGAGGCCGCCCCGGTGCGTTCGAGCTCGTCGATGACCATGCCGTCGGCGTCGATGCGCACCGGTACGACCCGCGCGCCGCCGCGCTCGAGGGCATGCCGGTGGAAGGGCAGACCGTGGCTCTCGACCGCGACGACACCACCGATCACCGTGCGCGCCAACAACTCCAGTGCCGACAGCACCGACGTCCCGAGAACGATCAGGTCCGGTGCGGTGCGGACACCCCGCGTGCGGGCCAGGTAACCGGTGAGGGCGTTCCGCAGCTCGAGGCGCCCGCGGGGGTGCGCCGGTCCGAAGGCGTCGTCGGGGGTCTCGGTCAGGGCGCGTCGGGTGGCGCGTATCCAGTCGTTGCGCGGGAACATCCCGGCGCAGGGTCGTCCCAGCGAGAAGTCGTGACGCAGGGCCGGCAAGGCGGTGGACGCACCGGGATCGTCGATGGCCGGTGGCCGTGCCGCACCGTCGGCGACCCGGGTGGCCGAGCCCTGGCGCGCGGTCAGCCACCCTTCCGCGATCAGTTCGGAGTAGACCGCCGACACGGTGCCGCGAGCGAGACCGAGGTCCGCGGCGAGGGATCGGTACGGCGGCAATGCGGTGCCCGCGGGCAGCCGGTTGTCGAGGATGGCCGAGCGCAGCGCCTCGGTGAGGGCCCGGCGCAGGGTGGCACCGCGCCCGCGGGCACCCGCGCCCGGATCGGGCTGCAGATCGAGGAAAAGGTCCGCGCCCAGCCGCTCGGCCACTTCGGCCCAGGGATCCGCCGTCGAATTGACCCGCTTTTCTGCCATTGGATTGGACCACTTTCTTGAGCTAATTGCGGCATAGCCTAAACCCACAACACAGAGCTGTCCGTCCTTGAGGAGGAACGAGATGAAGATCGTGGTCGTGGGTGCCAGCGGTGCGCTGGGAAGTCGGGTCGCCGACCTGCTCGTCGAGCGGGGCCACGAGGTGGTGCGCGCCAGCCGGGCGACCGGCGTCGACGCCTACACCGGAACGGGTCTGGCGGCGGCGTTCGACGGTGCCGACGCCGTCGTCGACTGCCTCAGTCTCCAGACGCTGAAGGCGAAGGAGGCGATCGACTTCTTCGAGACCACGGCGACCAAGATCGGCCGCACCGCGACGACGGCGGGCGTCGCGCACGTCGTCGTGGTGTCGATCGTCAACGCCGGCGATCCGGCGGTCAACGCCAAATTCGGTTACTACCAGGGCAAAGCGGCACAGGAGGCCGCCTACGGCGAGGTCGTCGACCCCGCGGCACTCACCATCCTGGCGTCGGTGCAGTGGTTCGAGCTCGCCGAGCAGATGATGTCGTCGATGGGGTTCGGTCCGATCGCCGCGGTGCCCAGGATGCGGTGCGCCCCGGCCGCTGTCGCCGACGTGGCCGTGGCGGTCGCCGACGTGGTGACCGCGGGGCCGACCGAAAAGCGGACGATCGAGGTGAGCGGACCGGTGGAGATGGACCTGGTCGATGTGGCGAAAGCGGTTGCTGCGCAGACCGGCTCACCACGATGGATATTCGGCGTCCGGTTCGGGGGGCCGGCGATCCGCGGGGGCGGACTCGTGCCCGCCGATCCCGACGTCGTCACGTCGACGACGCTCGACGGGTGGCTGGCCGGTCGCGAGAGTACGAATGCCGGGGAACGGCGATGAGCGCCGCCGCCCGGCCCGCGACGAGAATGTGGATACCGCAGGACAATCCGTCCGTGTACAAGGCCCTCGTGGCGCTGCAGCGGGCATCGTCGGCCGGCGTTGACCCAGAACTCGCCGAACTGATCGTCATCCGGGCCTCGCAACTCAACGGGTGCGCCTACTGCCTGCACATGCACACCTCCGATGCCCTCGCCAAGGACATCGACCCTCACAAACTGATGCTGATCGCCGCGTGGCGGGAGGCCGGATCGGCGTTCACCCCGGCCGAACGGGCGGCGCTGGCTCTCACCGAGAGCGTCACGCTGATCGGCGAGAACGGTGTCCCCGACGACGTGTTCGATTCCGCACGAGCCCATTTCGACGCCGCCGCGATGGGTCAGCTGGTCGCGTCGATCGTGATGATCAACGCGTGGAACCGCATCGCGCTGGCCGGCGGGTACCCGGCCGGACTCGACGAACGCCGGGCCGCGTCGTCGGTCAGAGCTTCCGCAGGCGCACCCGGTTGATGGAGTGGTCGTAGTCCTTGCGCAGCACCAGTGACGCCCGCGGCCGGGTGGGCAGGATGTTCTCGATCAGATTCGGACGGTTGATCGAGGTCCACAGATCCCGGGCCGCGGCGGTCGCCTGATCGTCGGTCAGCGACGCGTACGCGTGGAAGTGCGAGTCCGGGTTGGCGAACGAGGTGGTCCGCATCTGCAGGAAGCGCGAGATGTACCAGGATTCGATGTCGTCGATCTTGGCGTCGACGTAGATGGAGAAGTCGAACAGGTCCGAGACCATCAGCGTCGCTCCGGTCTGGAGCACGTTGAGGCCCTCGAGGATGAGGATGTCGGGCTGGCGCACATAGTGATAGACGTCGGGCACGATGTCGTAGGCGAGGTGCGAGTAGACCGGCGCGGCGACCTCCCGCGCACCCGACTTCACCTCGGTGACGAAGCGCAGCAGTGCCCGGCGGTCGTACGACTCGGGAAATCCCTTGCGGTGCAGAATGCCCCGACGCTGCATCTCCGCGGTGCGCAGCAGAAAACCGTCGGTGGTGATCAGGTCCACCTTCGGGTGGGACTCCCAGCG
Organism: Gordonia sp. NPDC057258; assembly: GCF_042668985.1. Taxonomy (NCBI): domain Bacteria; kingdom Bacillati; phylum Actinomycetota; class Actinomycetes; order Mycobacteriales; family Gordoniaceae; genus Gordonia; species Gordonia sp. NPDC057258. Next base: position 59,289 of record NZ_JBHUXZ010000009.1, on the reverse strand, counting down.
GGCGAGCAGGGCGGCGAGCACGCGGGCCGTCGTCGACTTCCCGACCGCCACACTGCCCGCGATCCCGATGACGAAGGGCACCTGCCGATTGGTCTGCCGCTCACCGAGGAAGGTCGAGGTCGCGGCGAACAACCGTTGCCGCGCAGCGACTTGCAGGTGGATCAGACGAGACAGCGGCAGATAGACGTCGGCGACCTCGTCGAGGTCGATCTGCTCGCCGAGGCCGACGAGCTCGGCCAGTTCGTCCTCGTTGAGGACCAGGGGCATCGACTCGCGGAGTTCGCGCCACTGCCTCCGGTCGAGTTCCAGGTACAGACTGGGATCCCGATCGGTGGCGTTGCGGGCCATCAGGGCAGCTCCGCCGATGTCGGTTCCGCTGCTCCCGGAGTGATCATGCGTACAGCTTAGGGCGGCGTGTGACAGCGTCGATCGGTAGCCTGCCGGTATGCCGTCCCCGACCGTCGCCGACACCGACCACGCCTCGGACCCGTTGGTGGCCGAGTACCTCCGCCTCGGCCTCGCCTTCGATCGCCTCGAACGGGGCTTCGTCGATGCCTACACCGGCGATCCTGCGCTGAAGGCGGAGGTCGAGAACGCGCCCGCACCCGATCCCGCCCGGCTCGCAGACCGGGCTCGTGGCCTGCTCGCCGACCTGCCCGGCGCGCTCGACGCGCAGCGCGCCGAGTTCGTCGGCGCCCACCTGCGCGCGCTGGAGTGCTCGGCGCGCAAGTTCGCCGGCGACGACGTCGGATTCGTCGACGAGGTCCGCGCCTACTTCGACGTCGACATCGCGATGGCCGACCCCGACCGGTATCGGCAGGCGCACGCCGACCTGGCGGAGGCCCTCGGCGTCCCGGGCGCCACCGGCGACGAGCTCCGGGACATCTACGCCGCGCACCGGCGTGCCGACGAGATCCCGCCCGAGCGGGTCGACGAGTGTGTCCGCGCCTTCAGCAGCGCGCTCCGCGAACGAGTTCGGTCCGCATATCCGTTGCCGGACAACGAGATCGTGGAGTTCGAGGTCGTCACCGACAAGCCGTGGTCGGGATTCAACTACTACCTCGGCAACTATCGCTCACGCGTCGCCATCAATGCCGATCTCACGCAGTACACGTCCTCGTTGCCCGCGCTCATCGCGCACGAGGCCTACCCCGGACACCACACCGAGCACTGCCGAAAAGAGCAGGTGCTCGTCGGCGCCGGGCACGACGAGCAGTCGATCTTCCTGGTCAACACCCCGCAGTGCCTGATGGCCGAGGGCCTCGCCGACCACGCGCTGGCCGCGATCGTCGGTCCCGAGTGGGGAACGTGGGCACAGGAGATCTACGCCGACCTCGGACTCCGCTTCGATGCCGGGCGGGCGATGGGCGTCGGACGCGCCACAGCCGGGCTCCTCGGCGTTCGTCAGGACGCCGCGCTGCTGCTGCACGACCGCCATGCCGACGCCGACACCGTCGCCGAACATCTCCGGCGCTGGCTTCTCGCACCCGAGGAACGGGCCCGGCAGATGCTGCGATTCCTCACCTCGCCGCTCTGGCGCGCGTACATCAGCACCTACGTCGAGGGATACCGATTGCTCGAGGCGTGGCTCGACACGGCCGACGACCGCGCCGCCGCGTTCGGGCGTCTGCTCGACGAGCCGCTCATCCCGGCGAGTCTGCGGCGCGAACTGGCACACCCTTCGTGACGCCCCTCCGCAGGCTCCGGGACTCCTCAGGGAGCGGGCGGCGAGTCTGCGGCGCGAACTCGGTGCCTAGAATCGGGGCATGACCGCGAACCCGTCATCCCTGAACTCGATGTCCCTGGCCGAGCTCGACCCCGACGTCGCCGCCGCCATGAACGGTGAACTCAGCCGCCAGCGGGACACCCTCGAGATGATCGCCTCGGAGAACTTCGTGCCGCGTGCGGTGCTGCAGGCCCAGGGCAGCGTGCTGACCAACAAGTACGCCGAGGGTTACCCGGGACGTCGCTACTACGGCGGGTGCGAGTACGTCGACGTCGTCGAGGACATCGCCCGCAACCGGGCGAAGGAGCTGTTCGGTGCCGATTTCGCGAACGTGCAACCGCATTCGGGTGCCCAGGCCAACGCCGCGGTGCTGCAGGCCCTGATGGAGCCGGGGGAGACCATGCTCGGTCTCGACCTCGCGCACGGCGGTCATCTCACCCACGGCATGCGCCTGAACTTCTCCGGCAAGCTCTACGAGAACGCCTTCTACGGCGTGAGCAAAGAGGACTTCCGCATCGACATGGACGAGGTGCGCAAGATCGCCCTCGACGTCAAACCGAAGGTCATCGTCGCCGGGTGGTCGGCCTACCCGCGCACGCTCGACTTCGAGGCGTTCCGCTCCGTCGCCGACGAGGTCGGCGCACACCTCTGGGTCGACATGGCCCACTTCGCCGGTCTCGTCGCCGCCGGCCTACATCCGTCGCCGGTCCCGCATGCCGACGTCGTGTCCTCGACCGTGCACAAGACCCTCGGCGGCCCGCGTTCGGGGATCATCCTGGCCAAGCAGGAGTGGGCCAAGAAGCTGAACTCGGCGGTGTTCCCCGGTCAGCAGGGCGGGCCGCTCATGCACGCGATCGCCGGTAAGGCGGTGGCCCTGAAGATCGCCGCCACCGACGAATTCGCCGAGCGCCAGCGGCGCACCCTGTCCGGGGCGCGGCTTCTCGCCGAACGCCTCAACGGCTCGGATGTGGCCGCGGCCGGCGTCTCGGTCCTGACCGGCGGTACCGACGTCCACCTCGTGCTCGTCGATCTGCGGAACAGCGCCCTCGACGGCCAACAGGCCGAGGACCTGCTGCATCAGGTCGGCATCACCGTCAATCGCAATGCGGTGCCGTTCGATCCGCGACCGCCGATGGTCACCTCGGGTCTGCGCATCGGCACCCCGGCGCTGGCCACCCGCGGCTTCGGCGACGAACAGTTCACCGAGGTCGCCGACATCATCGCCACCGCGCTCGCGGCCGGCGACGCCGCCGACGTCTCGGCCTTGCGTGGTCGCGTGTCCAAGCTCGCGCTCGACTTCCCGCTCTACGACGGTCTCGAGGAGTGGGGCCTGATGAGCCGGATCTGACCTGGATTGCCTGTTCCGGCGGCGCGTCCGTATCCTTTCAGCGATGAACGCCCTCACTGAAGACGACCTGATCATCGCGCTCGAGAAGGCTCTTCCCGAGATCGCCGAAGACCACCAGTCGGCCGCGGCTCCGTGGAATCCGCACGACTGGGTGCCGTGGGACGACGGACGCAACTTCGGGTTCCTCGGCGGAGCGGATTTCGATCCGTCGGAGGCCTTCCTGTCCGATGAGGCACGTGCGGGACTGCTCGCCCTCCTGCTGACGAAGGACAACCTGCCGTCGTACCACCGGGTGCTGGCCAAACACTTCCCGGCCTTCTCCGACTGGCGGCAGCTCGTGGGCGTGTGGACCGCCGAGGACAACCGCCACGCGATCGTCCTGCGCGACTACCTCGTCGTCCGGCGCGCGATCGATCCGGTGGACGCCGAGGAGCGTCGTCGCATCCACGTCACGCAGGGGTATCGGCAGACGCCGGAGCAGGTCGAGCCACTCGGTCCGCTCGACGTGCTCGCGCTGATGGCGGTACACGAGAATCAGTGCGTCCACTTCATCAAGCGCCTGTCGGCGGTCGCCGGCGACGAGGCGCTCGTGGAGATCCTGACGAGGATCTCCAACGACGACCAGGGCCAGGCCACCACCTTCGGGGCGTTCCTCAACGCCGGCATTGTCGCCGACCAGGACGCCACCGTTCTCGCCATCGACCGGGCGCTGGCCCTCGACGAGCCGATCGGCCACGACATCGCCGACTTCGACGCCGAGCGCGCGCTCATCGCCGACTACGAGAACGCCGAGGTGAAGGCGGCCATCGCGGCGGCCCTGGCCGACGCGGTCAAGCTCGACACCGTCTCCGGTCTCGGCGAGGAGGCGGAGGCCGCGCGCACCCGCATCCTCGCTCGCACCGGCCGCTGACGACTCGCGCCCCAGTACGAACACGGCGCCACCGGGACGACGAAAGTCCTGGTGGCGCCGTGTTGCGTCTCCGGTGGAAACGATACGGCGGTTTACCCACAATTCACGCCGACACACCGGATTCCGGCGCGCCGCCACCGATTTCCGCGCGTACGTTGGCGAGTGACGGACCGCGGGGAAGCGGTTCGTTCGGGAGGTTCAATTCGTGGTTTGTGCGAGCAACGCGAGGGGACCGGCCCCGGTCCTCGTCCACCTCGGCTGACGCCGGGACAACGGACAACTGGACCGGCCGGTCGACCAACACTGGTTTGTGCGGGAGCCGCACGAACGTAGGAGCCCCACGTGACCACACGCACCTACGTCCTCGATACCTCCGTGCTGCTGTCCGATCCCTGGGCGGTCATGCGTTTCGCCGAACACCACGTCGTGCTGCCACTGGTGGTCATCAGCGAACTCGAGGGCAAACGTCACCACCACGAACTCGGCTGGTTCGCGCGTGAGGCGTTGCGCATGCTCGACGACATGCGACTCGAACACGGCCGGCTCGACCTGCCGCTCGAGATCGGCGACGAGGGAGGCACCCTCCAGGTGGAGCTCAACCACACCGACCCCGCAGTGCTGCCCGCCGGCTTCCGCACCGACTCGAACGACTCCCGCATCCTCGCCTGTGCGCTGAACCTGCGCGCCGAGGGCAAGGACGTGACCCTCGTGTCCAAGGACACGCCGCTGCGCGTGAAGGCCGGCGCGGTGGGCCTGGCCGCCGACGAATACCACGCGCAGGATGTCGTGGTCTCGGGGTGGTCGGGCATGACCGAACTCGATGTCGCCACCGCCACGGTCGACACGTTGTTCGCCGAGGGCGTCGTCGACCTCGACGAGGCACGCGAACTGCCGTGTCACACCGGTGTTCGGCTGCTCAGCGCCACGTCGAGTGCCCTGGGCCGGGTGAACGCGGACAAGCGGGTGCAACTGGTCCGCGGCGACCGCGAGGCCTTCGGACTGCACGGACGGTCGGCCGAGCAGCGGGTCGCCCTCGACCTGCTCCTCGACGAAAGCGTGGGGATCGTCTCGCTCGGCGGCAAGGCCGGTACCGGAAAATCGGCGCTCGCGCTCTGTGCGGGCCTGGAAGCGGTCCTGGAACGGCGTACCCAGCGGAAGGTCGTCGTGTTCCGGCCGCTGTACGCCGTCGGCGGACAACAGCTCGGCTATCTGCCCGGCAGCGAGTCCGACAAGATGGGTCCGTGGGCACAGGCGGTCTTCGACACGCTGGAGGGGCTCGCGTCGCCGGAGGTCATCGACGAGGTCTTGAGCCGCGGCATGCTGGAGGTGCTGCCACTGACGCACATCCGCGGGCGGTCGCTGCACGATTCGTTCGTCATCGTCGACGAGGCGCAGTCGCTGGAACGCAACGTGTTGCTCACCGTTCTCTCCCGCCTGGGGTCGGGATCTCGCGTGGTGCTGACCCACGACGTCGCGCAACGTGACAATCTTCGGGTGGGCCGCCACGACGGCGTCGCCGCGGTCATCGAAAAGCTGAAGGGACACCCGCTCTTCGCGCACATCACGCTCACCCGCAGCGAGCGGTCGCCGATCGCCGCACTCGTGACCGAGATGCTCGAGGAGTTCGCGCCGTAGGGCCGAGCGCCGACCTCTGGGTTCCAGTTGCTCGGTGGCCGTGGGGATTTCGCCGCCCGCTACACGAAGGCCGCGTCGACTCCGGAAAGGAGTCGACGCGGCCCTCGCGTGTCAGATCAGGCGGTCGGCGGTTCGATCGGGGTGAAGTCGCGGAGCGAATTCAAGAGGTCGACGATGGCGGTGAGCAGTTCGACGTTCTCCAAGGATGTCATTGTTCTCCCTTAATCGAATGGCTATCCGTTTCCGACGGCCGCCTCTATTCGACGCCGTCGTTCGCAACAGTAATGATCTGATAACAAACGCGCAAACAAAGTCCATGAGAATTCGACCTATTTCTCAGATGAAATTGCCGAATGTGTTTTTGTACTGCATCTCGAATCATGGCAATTCTGTGTTTTCGTATCGAGAAATCGACCTCGAGCGCGTGAATCCGGCTTCTGTCCATACGCCGACCGGCGCGTCGCCGACACCCGATCCGAACCGCACCGTGACCAGGACGTGACTCATCATCTCTTGCGCACTGTCAGACTGGCATGGTGCAGAAGTTACTGATGAGGCGAATGAGACTGTTGGGACTGCTGGTGATCGCGGTGCTCGCCGCGGTTGTCGGCGGCGCCGGGCAGTCGGTCGCCGCCCCAGAGACAACTACACCCGAGACATCCACGCCGGGGACGTCCACCACACCGAGTCCGGGAACGACGCCCGGGTCGGGCATGCCGCTGCTCGACGGCATTCTCGACCAGCTCGCCGGTGGGACCGGGTCGGACGACGGCACCGGCGGTGCCGGTGTACCCGGGGCGGGTGGGCCGACGAGCCAGATGATCGTGGTGACCGCGCCGAAGGCGTCCGACACCACCGCCGCCCTGACGGCCTTCGACCGGGGCGCCGACGGCAGTTGGAAACCCGTCATCGGCCCGACGAAGGCCTACCTCGGTTCGCTGGGCATGGGCGAGCCGAAGGACAACGTCCACCGGACCCCGCAGGGCACCTTCCCGCTCGACCAGGCTTTCGGCCGTGCGGAGAATCCCGGGACCAAGATGCCGTATCGCAAGGTCGACCAGCAGGACTGGTGGGACTCGAATATGACGTCGCCGACCTACAACACTCACGTGCGTCAGCCGCAGAGCCCCGGCGGGGACAGTGAGAACCTCTACAACTCCGGACCGGTCTACGACTACGCGGTCAACATCGCGCACAACCCGCAACGCACCCCGGGTCGGGCGTCGGCGATGTTCCTCCACGTGACGAACGGTGAACCGACGATGGGCTGCGTCGCGATCGAACGCGAGCTGATGAAACAGATCCTCGTGTGGCTCGATCCGGCCAAGAACCCGAAGATCACCATCGGTGTCAACCAGGGTGCACCCGCGGGCGACGCGCCCGGAGCAACCCCTCAAACCGCTCCGGGCACGACGCCGGGGACGACGCCTCCCACCACCTCGGGTGTTCCGGGTGCCGACGTCCTGACCGGTCTGCTCTCGCAGCTCGTCGGCGTGGTTCCGGCCCTCTTCGGGCTCGGCGGTCAGGCGGGCTGATCGGTCCGGCCGGGCCGGGCGCGAACGTCGGACAAACTCATCCGGGCACATCGGCAGCCGGGGCACCACGTGGCCTCGGTGCCGATGTGCCACCCGTTGACCCGGGCGAGATCGTCCAGGTCGGACTGGCGGAGCGGCGTACGGATCGCGAACGCGCGTCCGCAACTGCCGCAGTGCCGGTCGGAGGGGGAAGTTCCGGTTTCCACGAAAGCGGAAACAACTGTCATCTCGATGGATCTCTCTGTCACGGTTCGGGCGTCGGGCCGCACTCGTCCGAGAGCCCTCCCAGTCGGACGAGCGACCATTTCAGTGTCAGCTTATGTGATGTAGATCTCAAGAGTCGAATGACACATCGTTCGATCGACCCCTCCGCGTGGCCCCCCGCGCGGCGCTTCAGCGTCGTCGGTCGCGGTTCGCGGTCTTCGCCGCGTACACCGCCGCCTGGGTCCGGCGCTCCATGCCGAGCCTGCCGAGCAGTCGCGAGACATAGTTCTTGACGGTCTTCTCGGCGAGATGCATCCGCGCGGCGATCTGCCGGTTGGTCAGGCCCTCGCCGAGGAGGGCCAGCAGCGTCCGATCCTGCTCGCTGAGTCCGTCGTCTGTCGGTTCCGCGGCGTCCTGCCGGGCGCGTAGCCGATCCATCAACGCCGCCGCGGCGCGATTGTCGAGCAGAGACCGGCCGGCGCCCACCTCGGCGATCGCCCGCGCCAGTTCCATCCCGGTGATGTCCTTGATGACGTATCCGCTGGCCCCGGCCAGGATGGCGTCCATCATCGCCTCGTCGTCGGTCAGTGAGGTCAGCATGAGGCAACGCAGGCCGTCCACTCTGCTGAGAAGCTCACGGCACAATTCGATGCCGTTGCCGTCCGGAAGCCGGACGTCGAGCACGGCGACATCCGGAGACACCGCGGGAATGCGCGCGAGCGCCTGCGCGACGGTGGCGGCCTCGCCGACGACCTCCACCTCGGAAACGGAGTCGAGCAACTCGACGAGTCCCCGTCGGACGATTTCGTGGTCGTCCACCAGGAAAACCCTGATCATGCCGTCTCCCTCCGGATCGGACACCTGAATCGGATTGTAGGACGGGCCGGACGAATTCGACGAATGTGTGCAGGTCTAACCAAATGTCATCGCTCGTGTCCCAACCCGAGCGAAACCGCGTTCGAACCCGAAGCGCAGCACCCGGAAATGAACCTGACTATGATCCGGTACATGGTTTCCGAATTCTCGGAACTGGATCCGAGATCGCTCGAATTGCAGAAAGCGCTGTCGCAGATGCGTTTGCGCGAACTGCTCGACGAGGTCTCCGAACGGATCAGCCAGATCGCCGACGTACGCGATCAGACCGACGGGCTCCTGCAGGCGATGCTGGTCGTCAGTTCCGGACTCGATCTGGAAACCACTCTCGAATCGATCGTGGCGTCGGCGATCCGTCTCGTCGACGCCGAGTACGGGGCGCTGGGCGTGCTCGGGAGCGGGCATCACCTGTCCGCGTTCCTCTCCCAGGGCATCGACGCCGAGACCCGGGTACTCATCGGCGACCTGCCCACCGGTGGCGGCGTCCTCGGTCAGCTCATCGACCAGCCCGAGCTCCTGCGGTTGTCCGACCTGTCCAAGCACCCCGAATCAGTGGGTTTCCCCGCCAACCACCCGCCGATGACGAGTTTCCTGGGCACGCCGATCCGGGTCCGCGACGAGGTCTTCGGCAATCTCTATCTGACCGAGAAGAGGAACGGCGGCGTCTTCACCGAGGACGACGAGGTGGTCATCCAGGCACTGGCCTCGGCTGCCGGGATCGCGATCGACAACGCCCGGCTCTACGCGCAGGCGCAGAACCAGCTGGCCTGGATCGAGGCCAACCGCGACGTGATGACCGAGTTGCTGACCGGCGCCGATCATCAAGACGTCCTCGAGCAGATCGCGCGGAAGGTGCTGACCCTGGCCGATGCCGACCTGGTCTTCATCGCCGAGCCCCACGACACCGAAGAATCCGTGGAACTGATCGACGAACTGGTGATCACGGTCGCCGAGGGAGAAGACGGACACGTCTTCCGCGGCCAGAGCATCCCCATCGCCGGGTCGACGTCGGGGACGGCCTTCGTGCAGCGCCGGCCCGTGCTCCGAAATCACCTGGAGTACGAGGTCGGCGATTCGACGCGCTACGGGCCGGTCATGGCCGCCCCGCTGCGCACCGTCGAATCCACGAGGGGCGTGTTGATCGCCATGCGGGCCGACGGGCGGGAGCCGTTCGCCCGGGATCTCCTCGGACTGAGCGCCGACTTCGCCGACCAGGCCGCACTCGCGATGCAACTGGCCACCGCGACGTTGCAGGCCCACCACATGCGCGTGCTCGAAGACCGGGAGCGCATCGCGCGCGACCTCCACGATCACGTGATCCAGCGGATCTTCGCCGAGGGCCTCAGCCTGCAGGCGACGCTGCAGCGCACCCACTCACCCGATATCCGCTCGCGGCTCACCCGATCGATCAACAACCTCCAGGACATCGTCCAGGAGGTGCGCTCGACCATCTTCGACCTCCAGACCGAGGACATGACGGTCACGAGGTTGCGCCAGCGTGTGCAGGAGGTCATCGACCAGCAGATCGACGACCTGCCGATCCAGATGCACGTGCGGACCTCGGGTCCGCTGTCGGTGGTCGATCGCCCGTTGGCCGAGAATGTCGTCGCGGTGATACGCGAGGCGGTCAGCAACGTCGTGAAGCACGCCCGGGCCACGACGGTGACGGTGTCGATCACGGTCGCCGACGAGCTGGTCGTCGAGGTCATCGACAACGGCATCGGGCTGCCGGCGGACGTGACTCCGAGCGGTCTGGCCAACCTCGCGCTCCGGGCCGAGAAGGCCGGCGGGACGTTCACGACGACCCCGCCGCCGGGCGGCGGTCTCGCGCTGCGGTGGTCGGCGCAGCTCTAGTGACACACCACTAGGGGGCGTCCGCCTCGGCCGGTAGTCGCCATGCCGACATGCGTTCGGTCAGCCAGGCGACCGTTTGGAGTCCGGTGAGCACGCCGAAGAGCACGAGCAGCCACACGGACAATCCGATGATCGCGCAGACGGCGAATGCGGCGAGGAAAGCGACGAGAACGGCCGTGAGAGTGATGACGGTCCCCCTGGGAGAGCTTGCTCCGACTGTGTGCGGAGAAATTGACCCTCACACCATCCACCGACGGCGCGCCCGCCGGGAGGGGCCGAAGGTCACCGATCCGAGGGGCCAAGGAAACGTCGGGACGTCGCCGCTGCCGCCGCAGCCGCTGCTGATGCGCGGCGGGTCGTGCCGGCTCAGGCGGGCCGACCCCGTTTGAGCTCGAAGCCGGTCACATGACGGGCATCGCCGTCTCGCGGCGCGGTCGCCATCTCGATCTGCGCCCGCGCCTGGTCGAGGACCGGGGTGTCCGGATCGAGGACGGAGAGGTAGCGGTCGTGGGCGGCGAGTGCTCGAACGGCCGCGTCGAGTTGCTCCTCGACCTCGACGCCGTGTGTCGCCGCCGGACCGTTCTCGAACAACCACGACGGCGGGGCTTCCAGGGCGTCGTAGGCCTCGAGGACCGCCGCGGCGAACTCCATGTGGTCGCGCTGATTGGGCATGCCCGGCGCCCACTCGGGTCCACCGAAGAGCGAGACGATCACCTGCGGCCGCACGCGTTCGACGGTCTCGGTGATCTTGTCCCGCAACTCCGGCACGTTGCGGATGTCGCTGTCGGGGAACCCCCAGAACTCCACCTCGTCCACGCCGACGATCGACGCGGACGCGCGCTGCTCCGCTTCCCGCAGGGGGCCGCACTCGGCGGGCGGCAGACCTTCGATGCCCCGCTCGCCGCTGGAGGCCAGCGCGTAGACGACGCGGCGGCCCTCGCCGGTCCAGCGGGCGACGGCCGCCGCCATCCCGTACTCGGGGTCGTCGGGGTGGGCGACGAGCACGAGCGCGGTCTGCCAGTCGGTGGGGAAGGGGAGCAACTGCGCCGTCACGGTTCTCAGCGCTCCCGATCGAGATTGGCCATCTTCAGCACGTCGAGCCGGGCGTCCAGTTCGTCCTCGGTCAGCTTGTCGCCGACCAGGCCGCGGTCGAGGACGGTCTCGCGGATGGTCTTGCCCTCCCTCAGCGCCTGCTTGGCGACGGCCGCTGCCTCCTCGTAGCCGATGGCGCTGTTGAGGGGGGTGACGATCGACGGCGAACTCTCCGCGAGCGTGCGCAACCGCTCGGTGTTGGCCTGGAGACCGGAGATACAGCGGTCGGCGAACAGCCGCGAGACGTTCGCGAGCAGCTTGAGGGACTCGAGGACGTTGCGCGCCATCATCGGGATGTAGACGTTGAGTTCGAAGGCGCCGTTGCCGCCGCCCCAGGTGACTGCGGCGTCGTTGCCGATGACCTGCGCCGCCACCTGCGTGACAGCTTCGGGCAGAACGGGATTGACCTTGCCCGGCATGATGGAACTGCCCGGCTGCAGGTCGGGGAGCAGGATCTCGCCGAGCCCGGTGAGCGGACCCGAGCCCATCCAGCGGACGTCGTTGGCGATCTTGGTCAGCGACACCGCGATCGTCTTCAACTGGCCGGAGAGTTCGACGAGCCCGTCACGGGCCGCCTGCGCCTCGAAGTTGTCCTTCGCGAGGGTGAGTGACTCGACGCCGGTGAGCGACACGAGTTCGGCGACCACCTTGGTGCCGAAGCCATCTGGCGCATTGAGGCCGGTGCCGACCGCGGTACCGCCGATGGGCAGTTCGCCGACGCGCGGGAGGGCGGCGGTGATGCGCTCGATGCCGGCCTCGACCTGACGCGCGTAACCGCCGAACTCCTGTCCGAGCGTGACCGGTACCGCGTCCATCAGATGCGTGCGCCCGCTCTTCACGACCTCACGCCATTCGGTTGCCTTGTCCGCCAACGTCTTCTGCAGATGTTCGAGCGCCGGGATCAGGTCGGTGACGGCGGCCTCGGTGGCGGCGACGTGCGTCGCCGTCGGGAAGGTGTCGTTGGACGACTGGGACATGTTGACGTGGTCGTTCGGATGCACCTCGACGCCGTTGGACTTGGCGATCGACGCGATGACCTCGTTGGTGTTCATGTTCGAGCTGGTGCCCGAACCGGTCTGGAACACGTCGATCGGGAATTGGTGGTCGTGGCGTCCGTCCGCGATCTCGGTGGCCGCGGCGACGATCGCGTCGGCCTTCTCCTTGTCGAGGAGACCGAGGTCGGCGTTGACGGTGGCGCAGGCCGCCTTCAGCAGTCCCATCGACCGGATCTGCGTCCGTTCGAGGGGGCGTCCGCTGATCGGGAAGTTCTCCACGGCACGCTGCGTCTGTGCCCGCCACAGGGCGTCGACGGGTACCCGGACCTCGCCCATGGTGTCGTGCTCGATGCGGTACTGCTCGCCCTGCGCGTCGGTCTGTGTGTCCTCGGTCATCGGCGTGCCTACTCCTTCGATCGAATCCTTATGCCGCTCAGCGGGACGTTGACGGCCCCACTCGGGTCGGTGAAAAAGTCGTTGCCCTTGTCGTCAACGACGATGAAGGCGGGAAAATTCTCCACCTCGATCTTCCAGACGGCCTCCATGCCGAGTTCGGGATACTCGATGATCTCCTGGCTCTTGATGCAGTCGAGCGCGAGACGTGCCGCGGGCCCGCCGATGGAGCCGAGGTAGAAACCGCCGTGCGCGCCGCACGCCTCGGTGACCTGCTTGGATCGATTCCCCTTGGCCAGCATGACCATCGAGCCCCCGGCGGCCTGGAACTGTTCGACATAGCTGTCCATCCGGCCGGCCGTCGTCGGACCGAACGATCCGGAGGCCATGCCCTCGGGGGTCTTCGCCGGCCCCGCGTAGTAGACCGGATGATCGCGCAGGTAGTCGGGCATCGGCTCGCCGGCGTCGAGGCGTTCCTTGATCTTGGCGTGGGCGATGTCGCGCGCGACGACCAGCGGTCCGGTCAGCGACAGGCGCGTCTTGACCGGATACTGCGAGAGTTGTGCGAGGATCTCCGGCATGGGTCGGTTGAGGTCGACCTCGACCACCTCGCCACCCGAGATGTCCTCGGCCACACCGGCTGCGGGCATGTAGCGGGCCGGATCGGTCTCGAGCTGCTCGAGGAAGACGCCGTCGGCGGTGATCTTGCCGAGGGCCTGACGGTCGGCCGAGCAGGAGACCGCGATCGCCACCGGGCACGACGCACCGTGGCGGGGCAGCCGGACCACGCGCACGTCGTGGCAGAAGTACTTGCCGCCGAACTGCGCTCCGATGCCGAACGACTGGGTGAGCCGAAAGACCTCGTCCTCGAGCTCGAGATCGCGGAAACCGTGCGCCGACATCGATCCCTGCGTGGGCAGGTTGTCGAGGTAGTGCGCCGACGCGTACTTGGCGGTCTTGAGTGCGAATTCGGCTGAGGTGCCGCCGATCACGACGGCCAGGTGGTACGGCGGGCAGGCCGCGGTGCCCAGCGAGCGGATCTTCTCGTCGAGGAACTTCAGGATGCTCGTCGGGTTCAGGATCGCCTTGGTCTCCTGGAACAGGAACGACTTGTTGGCGCTGCCACCGCCCTTGGCCATGAACAGGAACTTGTACTCCGGACCCTTGGGCCCCTGCTCGGTGGCGTAGATCTCGATCTGGGCGGGCAGGTTCGAGCCGGTGTTCTTCTCCTCGTAGGTCGTCAGCGGGGCGAGCTGCGAGTAGCGCAGGTTGAGCTGCGTGTAGGCGTCGTAGACACCGCGGGAGATGGCCTCGGCGTCGTCGGTGCCGGTCAGGACCCCTTCGCTTTTCTTGCCCATCACGATGGCGGTGCCGGTGTCCTGACACATCGGCAGCACGCCACCGGCGGAGATGTTGACGTTCTTCAGCAGGTCGAGGGCGACGAACCGGTCGTTGCCCGAGGCCTCCGGGTCGTCGATGATCTTGCGCAACTGCGCGAGATGAGCCGGGCGCAGATAGTGGCTGATGTCGTGCATGGCCTCCGCGGTGAGCCTCCGGATGGCCTCCGGGTCGACCTTCAGGAAGGTCTGACCGTCGACGGAGATCGTGGACACACCCTCGGTCGTGATCAACCGGTACGGGGTCTCGTCGGCGCCGGTCGGGAGCAGATCGGAGTAGAGAAACTCGGGGGCTGAGGCTGGTTTACTCACGGACCGCATCGTATCGCCCACGACATCGGCCCCACGCCAGAGGTTGACTCGTGAAGTCACCGGTGTTGGTGTGGGGCCGATGTCGTGTCTCAGAGGTCGATGCGGGAATAGCCGCGGAGCTTGGCCGGCTTGTGGACGGCCTCGATGCGGCGGACGGTGCCGGACTTCGAGCGCATCACCAGCGACCGGGTCGTCGCGCCATTGGGCCGGTAGGTGACGCCGCGCAACATGTCGCCGTTGGTGACCCCGGTGGCGCAGAAGAAGGCGTTCTCGCCGCTGACCAGGATGTCGTTGGTCAGCACCCGGTCCAGGTCGTGGCCGGCATCGATGGCCTTCTGGCGCTCTTCGTCGTTGCGCGGCCACAGCTTGCCCTGGATCTCGCCGCCCATGCACTTCATCGCGACGGCGGTGATGATGCCCTCGGGAGTGCCACCGACGCCCATCAGCATGTCGACGGTGGAGTAGTCGTCGGCGGCGGCGACCGCACCGGCGACGTCGCCGTCGGAGATGAGGCGGATCTTGGCGCCGGCCTGCCGGATCTCACCGATGAGATCGGCATGACGAGGACGGTCGAGGACGATCACGGTCAGATCGGCGACGTCGATGCCCTTCGCCTTCGCGACCGAGTTGATGTTCCACTCGACGGACTCGTTGATGTTGATGGCGCCCTTGGCCTCGGGCCCGACGGCGATCTTGTCCATGTAGAAGACCGCCGACGGGTCGTACATCGTGCCGCGCTCGCTGACCGCGATCACCGAGATCGAGTTGGGGCGGCCCTCCGCCATCAGCGTGGTGCCGTCGATGGGATCCACGGCGACGTCACAGTCGGGGCCTTCGCCGTTGCCCACCTCTTCGCCGTTGTAGAGCATCGGCGCCTCGTCCTTCTCGCCCTCACCGATGACCACGACGCCGCGCATCGACACCGACGACAACAGTTCGCGCATCGCGTCGACCGCCGCGCCGTCGCCGCCGTTCTTGTCGCCACGACCGACCCAACGACCGGCCGCGAGTGCAGCCGACTCGGTCACGCGGACCAACTCCATCGCGAGGTTGCGGTCCGGGGCCTGATGGGTGCTGACGGTCATGGGCAATCGACTCCTCTGTTCGGCGCGGGTCGACTCCAGCGGCGCCGAGTGATGGTGGCGGTGGTCTCGAGCACCATCCTTGCATGTCACACCGGGCATTCGGTCAGTGACCCTGCTGGTGGGATACTCGGCGCCATGGCAGACAAACCCCGCATTCTGAACAACGGCAAGGACATGTTCTGGTCGTTGGTCCCGTTGCTCGCGTTGTGTGCGCTGGTGGCGATCGCGTCGGGGAACTGCTCGATCGGGGCCTCCAAGGACGTGGCCGACAGCAAGCTGCCGCCGTTCGACGTGGTCAGCGCATTGAACGCGGACGCCGCCCAGCTCCCGTTCCCGATCCGCCGTCCGCCGACGCCGGAGGGCTGGCGGCCCAACTCCGGTTCGTCGGACGCGATCGAGGGGCACCGGGTCAGCACGGTGGGATGGCTCAGCAGCGACGGCGCCTACGTCCAGCTCAGTCAGTCCGATGCGCCCGAGGACGTGTTCGTCCCCTACCTGGGCGGCGGCAGCGGGGGTGATTTCGCCGACATCACCGGTACCGGTACGCGCCAGGCGGGCGGGCGGCAGTGGGTGACCTACGAGACGTCGGAGGGCAAGCGGTTCTGGATCACCGACCTGGGCAAGGTACGCATCGCGGTCCTGTCACGCGGCAGCGACGCCGACATCGAGACGATCGCGTCGTCGGTCGTCGCCCAGCAGCCGCTGCAATTGGGGTAGCGCACTACTCGTGAGAACCCGGCCCGCGGTTCCTAGCGTCTTCGGCAGGAGGCGCTCATGGATGGGGGATCGGGGTTCGGCTTGCACCTCGTGTGGGCCAGGCTCGTGCTCGTCGCGGTCCTCGTGCTGCTCGTGGTGACCGTTCCGGTGCAACAGGCGGGCGCCATCGATGCGCCGACCGACCCGCGATCCGGGGCCGCGACTGCATCCGGTCTTCCGTACATCGTCGGGCCGCCTCCGGATTCCGCTGTGGGGCGGCCGCTTTCCTCCTCATCGAGGGGTGGGGAGGATCGTCGGCCGGTCCTCGCGCGGGCCGGTGCGCGACCGACCGCCGAGCACACGCGCATCAGTGTTCTCGACCGCGAGGCGCTCACCCGGTTCGACTGATCGGTCTCAGTCGTCCTCGGGGTCGTCGGGATCGGAGCCGGTGCTGATGACCGCCTCGATGCGCTCGCGGGCACCGCGCAGGTGCTCCTCGCAGCGGGTCGCGAGGGCCTCGCCACGCTCCCAGAGCGCCAGCGAGGCGTCGAGGTCGAGTCCGCCGTGCTCGAGGGCGGTGACGATCTCGGCGAGTTCGTCGCGTGCTTCCTCGTATCCGAGTTCCTCGATCGGAGTGGATGATTCGTCGGTGCTCACGCATTTCCTCCGTGTTCCGGCATGGTCGTGGGTTCGTCGACCCGGGCGGTTGCGGCGCCGTCGGCGACCCGGATGCGCAGGGGTGCACCCGGCGGCAGGTCCGCGAGCGTGCCGACCACATGGGGTGGGTCGGTGTCGGTGCGCTGTACCACCGCGTAGCCGCGGGCCAGGGTCTGCGCGGGACCGAGTGTTGACAGGCGCGCACCGAGATGGTCGGTACGTCGTTCCTCGGAGTCGATGTGGCGCAACACATCTCGGCGCAGGGCGCGGACCAGCTCAGCCACCTGCCCGGCTTCGGAGTCCACGAGCACCCCGGGACGGGCGAGCACCGGCCGCGCCCGCAACGCGGCGACGACGCCGGACTCGCGGCGCACCCAGTTGCGCAGGGCCTGCGCGCTGCGTCGCCGCAGATCCGCGATGCCCGCGAGTTCGGCCTCGACGTCGGGAACGACCCGCTTCGCCGCATCCGTCGGAGTGGCGGCGCGCAGATCCGCGACGAGATCGAGCAGTGGATTGTCCGGTTCGTGCCCGATCGCGCTGACGACCGGGGTCCGGCACCGCGACACCGCGCGCAGCAACGCCTCGTCGGAGAACGGGAGCAGGTCTTCGACGCTGCCCCCGCCGCGCGCGATGATGATGACCTCGACATCGGGGTGGGCATCGAGATCGGCGAGGTGGGTCAGGATGCGGGCGACCGCCGTCGGCCCCTGCACGGGGGCCTCGCGGATGTCGAAGCGCACGTTCGACCATCGAGCGGTCGCGACGCTCACGACGTCGTGCTGCGCTGCGCTCGCGCGGCCACTGATCAGGCCGACGGCGCGCGGCAGGAACGGCAGCGGCCGTTTGAGCCGTGAATCGAAGAGGCCCTCGGCGGCCATGAGCTGCCGCAGCCGTTCGATGCGCAGCAACAGCTCGCCGATGCCCACGGCCCGGATCTCGCTGACCCGCAGCGACACCGTGCCGCGCCCGGTGTAGTAACTCGGCCGGCCCAGGACCACCACGGAGCTGCCGTCCGTCAGCGGGACCTCGGTGCGTGCCAGCAGGTCGGGGCTGCACGTCACCGAGATCGAGATGTCGGCAGCGGGATCGCGCAGGGTGAGGAACGCGGTGCGGGTCCCCGGCCGCCGGCTGATCTGGGTGACCTGTCCCTCGACCCAGATCTGTCCGAGCCGATGGATCCAGTCGGCGATCTTGGTGTTCACCGTCCGGACCGGCCAGGGATGCTCGGCCGAGTTCGGTGACGAGGAACGTCGCGGTGTGTCGCTCGTGTCGGCCCCGGTCACGCTTCGGTGGAGCGCTTGTTCTGCGCGGCGATCCGGTTCTCGAGCATCGTCACGAACGGCGCGCGGTCGCGGCGGGATTTCTCATAGTCGACGAGTGCGATCAGGTCCTCGACGGCGACCGACCGCAGGCGGGCCCGGAGTTGCGCGAGGGTGAGGGTGTCGTAGTCGATGAGCTCGACGATCTCGGGCCCCGAGCCGTCGGCGGAACCCACCGCCTCGGTGCCCGGCACCTCGGCCGCGACGACCTCGTCGGGGGTCGAGCTGTACAGCGCGAACCGCCCGGCATCGGCGCGCGGCGGTGCGGCGAGATCGGCGTCGGCGGCCGCCTCCTCGATCTCCTCGTCGATGGTCGTGGGCGACGGGGTCGTCGCGGCGGCCTTCGGCTTCTCGTCCTGCACAGACGTGTCGGTGATCGCCGCGGGCGCGACCGGGTCGGGACCCGCTGCGTCGTCCTCGTCGAAACGTGCCCACTCGGGCTGTTCGTCGGGCCGGTCGAAGAGCATCTCCAGGGCGGCGTCGCCTTTGATGGCCAGTTCGGCGATGTTCTGTTGCGCTCGCATACCGGCCTGGAGGGTCTGGCTGATGGCGGTCATCGGCAACGTGATGAGCAGCGCCGGGAGTTTGCGTGTCTCCTCGAGGGCGGTGACGATCAGACCTGCGGCTATCCGGGCGGGGTACGGTGCGCGATCCATGCCAACACTCTGCCATCACGGGCAACGCCGCGTAACCCGTACCCTGGGAAGCATGTCTGAGACGAAGCGTGTCCTGCTCGCCGAACCCCGCGGCTACTGCGCTGGTGTCGACCGTGCGGTGGAGACGGTCGAGCGTGCCCTCGACAAGCACGGCGCTCCCGTCTACGTGCGCAAGGAGATCGTGCACAACCGGCACGTCGTGGAGACCCTGGCCGAGCGCGGGGCGATCTTCGTCGGCGAGACCGACGAGGTGCCCGAGGGTGCGTTGGTCGTGTTCTCCGCGCACGGGGTGTCCCCGCTGGTGCACCAGACCGCCGCCGAGCGCAACCTGCGCACCATCGACGCCACGTGTCCGCTGGTCACGAAGGTTCACCAGGAGGCGAAGCGGTTCGCGCGCGACGACTACGACATCCTCCTGATCGGCCATGAGGGCCACGAAGAGGTCGAGGGCACCGCCGGCGAGGCCCCACAGCACATCCAGCTCGTCGACGGTCCCGACAGCGTGGACGCGGTCGAGGTCCGTGACGAGTCGAAGCTGGTCTGGTTGTCGCAGACCACCCTGTCCGTCGACGAGACCATGGAGACGGTCCGTCGACTCCGCGAGAAGTTCCCGCTGCTCAACGACCCGCCCAGCGACGACATCTGCTACGCCACCCAGAACCGGCAGGTGGCGGTCAAGGCGATGGCTCCCGAATGCGACCTGGTGATCGTCGTCGGATCGCAGAACTCCTCGAACTCGGTGCGCCTCGTCGAGGTGGCCCTGCAGGCCGGCGCGAAGGCAGGCCACCTGGTCGATTACGCCCGTGAGATCGACGACTCGTGGCTCGACGGTGTGACGACGGTCGGGGTCACCTCTGGCGCGTCGGTGCCCGAGGTGCTGGTCCGCGGGGTTCTCGACTACCTGGCCGAACGCGGCTACGGCACGGTCGAGACGGTCAACACGGCCAACGAGACGCTGACCTTCGCGCTCCCGCGCGAGCTGCGCCCCGCACGTTCGTCCAGCTGACCTCGGGCCACGATCCGGCGTCGACAGATCAGAACTCGTCCGGGTCGAGCTTGCGCACCCGTCGGTGGGGTAGTGCGATCGCGAGGACGGCGGCGATGACGATCGCCGCGACGGCGCTGCCGATGATCGCGACGTTGCGCGCGGAATCGTCCGGTGGCTGCGCCACGGGAGGTGCGGCGATGGGCGCCGAGGCCCGGTCCTGCTGCTGATCGGCCGGCACTTCGGCGGTCAGGGCGGCGACCGGATCGATGACACCGTGTCCGATCCGCTGATCGCGCCCGGTTCCCGGGGAGTGGGCGGTGGCGATGATGCGGTCCATCACCTCGCGCGCGGTCAGATCCGGGAAGCGGGCCCGGATCAGCGCGGCGGTGCCCGCGACGTACGGCGCGGCGAAACTCGTGCCGATCAAGGGCACCGGCCCGCCGTCGCTCTGCTGGGCCGACGCCAGCCGGCTCGAACCGCGCTTGCTGTCCAGGCTCACGATGTCGGTGCCCGGCGCTGCGACGCTCACCCACGGGCCATGCAGGCTGAAATCGCTCGGTGAGCCGGTGTCGGCGTCCACCGAGCCGACCGTGAGGACGTACGGCGAGTACCAGGCGGGACTGGCGACGGTCGCGACCGACCGCCATCCGTCGGGGTCGTCGGCGGCGGGAGCCGGATTCTGGTTCTGGCAGGCGCCGTCGCGCGTCAGGTTGCCGGCTGCCACGACGACCACGACGTTCCGGT
Source organism: Gordonia sp. NPDC057258 (assembly GCF_042668985.1). Taxonomy (NCBI): domain Bacteria; kingdom Bacillati; phylum Actinomycetota; class Actinomycetes; order Mycobacteriales; family Gordoniaceae; genus Gordonia; species Gordonia sp. NPDC057258. The sequence goes on along the minus strand of NZ_JBHUXZ010000009.1, from coordinate 38,870 downwards.
CGTAGGCGTGCCGGATGGCCGCACCGAGCGCCCGGTCGTCGACCGAATCCGCCGCCGACGCGCACGCCACCTCGGAGATGTTGATGACGGTGGCGCGTAGATCGACCGCGCGCACGATGGCGTGCGCCAGCGTCCGGACGGACCCGTAACCCGAGCCGACCACCGGTGCGGCGTCGTCCCGGGCGCGGTCGTTCTTCTTCTGGAAAGCGCTGCTGGACTGGCGGATCGCGATGATGGATGCCGCGGGCGCGACGCCGACGAACGCGTCGGCGGTGCTGGGCCGGGCGGCGATGATCCCGGCGACCAGGGTGCCGTGGGCGTCGCAGTCGTCGAGTCCGTTGCCGCCCGAGACGTAATCGCCACCGGCGACGACGCGACCGAGCCGAGGATGGGGCGTCACCCCGGTGTCGATGACGGCCACCCGCTGACCCTGTCCGCGACTGAAACGCCACGCCTCCGGGAGATTCATCATCGCCTGCGCCGCGGTCGGTTTCGTCACGGTGCGCGTCAGTTCCGGGATGTTGCACAGGTGCCGCTGCTCGGTCGGTTCGAGCGGGGCGACCGGGGCCGACCGGACGAGGGCGCCGGGATCGATCCGAGGCGGGGTCACCGCCGCAGCGGGCGTCGCCGAGGCCCCGACGAGTGCCGCGACGAGGGTCGTCGCGAATACTCCAGCACCACGGACACGCTTGTCGCGCATCAGATCTCGCGGACCATTCGGTACAGGTCGAGCAGCCACAACAGCAGGGGCACGATGAGGGCGACGAGGATGTACTCGCCGATTTCGGCCCACCGACGCATCACGTGTGAGAAGTCCTGGTTCGGTGCGACGACCCCGAAGACGAGGGCGCCGATCACCACGAGGATGCCGAGGGCGAAACCGATCACCGGCCACTGGTCGTCGCCGAACGCGAGACCGGTGATCAGGGTGATCACCACGAGCGATCCGCCGATGACGAGGATTCCCGCCTGGAACAGGTCGCTGTGAGAGCGGCCCCGCAGACACAGCACGACGCCGATGATCGCGGCGTAGACGGCGTTGCGCCATTCGAACCCGGCGAGCGGGGCGGCGGTGAGCACGGCCGCGATGGCGGTGACGATCGTGAGCCCGCCGACGATGCCGGTCAGGTACGCGTTGGCGAGGTAGGAACGACGTTCCAGCGCATCGGCTTTGGGAAGGGCGGTCGCGCCGATCGCCCCGATGCCCTCGATGGCCGGTCGCGGTTCGATGTCCTTGACGTCGATGGCGGCACCCGCGGTCGGCACCGGGGGCAGCGGCAGTTTCGCGAGCAGGATCGTCGTGCGGGGAGCCAGACCGATGCACAGCAGACCGACCGCGGCGATGACGGCGGCGACATCGGCCACCGGCGCATCGATGAGGAGTCGCGCCCCGCAACCGGTGGCGCCGAGCAGCGCCGCGCTGGTCACAGCGCTGTGTGCGGTCGCCCCGGCCGCGGTCATGCGATAACTGACGACCGCGGCGACGAGTGCGAACGCGAAGCCCAGGGTGAGGTGTGCGGCGCCGTATGACCCGGGCGTCACGATCATCCCGGTCACGAAGGCCATCGGTGCGGCACACAGGGACAGCACCGTCGAACTCTGCTCGTCGCGGTAGTAGCGGGACACGATCGTCGAGGCGGTGACGAATCCGACGACCGCCAGCCCGGACAACCCGGCGAACCACAGGGCGCCGGTGCCGGAGCGGACCGCGGCCAGGGACGCCGCCGCCGCGATCGCGGCGACGAGTGCCAGTGCGTAACCGACCTTCCGCGCGGACGCCGCGGTCCAGTCGACGAACTGTGATTCGTTCAATCGGGCGACAGCGTCGACCACGTCGTCGAACAGCACCGGGGACTCCCCGGTTCGCGTGGAGGTCAACAGCAGCAGGTCGCCGTCACGGATTCCCGACTCCGACAGCGACCGGTGCAGGGGCAGTGGGTCCTGTCCGACGAGCGCGAGCGTCCACTTGTTCTGCCGGTCGTGCGGTCGGCCGGGATTGCGGGCGTCGGCATCCGGGTCGTCGGGGTCCGACCTCGAGGGATTGCGCGATTCGATCTGGGCGACAAGGTCACCGATGAGTCCGGCGATGGGGATGCCGGCCGGCAGTCCGACGTCGAGCTGGGTGTTGCCGCCCAGCACGGACACCCGTACGAGTTGCGGCTCGACGGCCCCCTCACCCCGCCGGCGATCCCCGGTGTCCGCGTCGGCAGCGGTGGCCGGGTACCCCGGTGCGAATCCGTCCACAGACGACATCAGGTCAATCCTCCCCCTAGATTCAGCAGCTAACATAGCCAACCGCGGCGGGTTCGACCGCCCGGGGATACACAGCGCGACATGTCAGGGGGGACGTGTGGTCACGACGACGGAGGGCTTTGTGCGTCGCCCGCGCATCACGCCCCCACGCACGCCCGGAGGCGAGGTCAACATCCAGGCGCCGCCGGATGTGCCGCGGGTGGTGCCCGGCGGCCTCCTGATGAAACTGCTGCCGGTGGTGATGGTCGTCGCCGTCGTCGGCATGGTGGCACTGATGGTCGTCACCGGTGGGCGCAACATCCTGACCAACCCGCTGTTCATGATGTTCCCGCTGATGATGCTGATGTCGATGTTCGGCATGTTCGCCGCCGGCGGCCGTGGCGGGGGCAAACGCGCCGGAGAACTCAACGAGGAACGCAAGGACTACTTCCGCTATCTCGGCCAGCTGCGCGGCCAGGTCTTCGAGACCGTCGACAACCAGCGCGCAGCACGCACCTGGAGCCACCCGGACCCGCGTGCGCTGCTCGACGTGATCGGCAGCAGGCGCATGTGGGAACGCCGCCCCAGCGACGCCGACTTCGCCCATGTGCGCGTCGGGGTGGGTGTCCAGCGACTCGCCACGCGGCTCATGCCGCCGGAGACCGGGCCCCTCGAGGACATCGAGCCGGTGTCGATGGTGGCCCTGCGCCGGTTCGTGCGCACGCACTCCGCGGTGTACCGCCTGCCCACCTCGATCTCGCTGCGCGGCTTCCCCGCCATCAACATCGAGGGTGCGCGGCAGGAGACCCGCGAACTCATCCGGTCGATGGTCGTGGAGCTGTGTGCGTTCCACGGTCCCGATCATCTGCACATCGGCATCGTGACCGGTGATCCGGCGGGGGAGGCCTGGGACTGGGCGAAATGGCTTCCGCATGTGGGACATCCGACGCTGCGCGACGGCGTCGGGGCGATGCGGATGATCTATCCGACGCTGGCGGACCTCGAGAACTCGATGGCCGCGGACCTCCTCGAGCGCGGCCGGTTCAGCCGGTCGGCGCCGCCGAACGCCAACCGCGCACACCTCGTGGTGATCATCGACGACGGTTACGTCGCCGGCGACGAGCGGATCATCAACGACGCCGGCATGGAAGGCGTCACGATCCTCGACCTGACCGCGCCGCCGGACGGTCTCGCGGTGCGGCGCGGGCTGCAACTCGTCGTGCGCGGGGGCAAGGTCTCCGCGCGCAGTGCCGCCGGCGTCGAGGAGTTCGCCGACATGGACTCGCTGACGATTCCCGAGGCGGAGGCGATCGCCCGGCGCATGGCGCGCTACCGGCTGGCCACCGCTGCGACGCTGGCCCACCTCGAGTCCGAGGCGACCTCGGCCGACCCCGGCCTGCCCGCGCTGCTGGGCATCGACGACGCCGCACGCTTCGATCCGGCGACGGCCTGGCGCGGTCGTACCGGCCGGGAGCGCCTGCGCGTGCCGATCGGTTACACGCCGACCGGCGCGCCCGTGGAGATCGACATCAAGGAGAGCGCACACGGCGGCATGGGTCCGCACGGGCTGTGCATCGGCGCCACCGGATCGGGGAAGTCGGAGTTCCTGCGCACGCTGGTCCTGGCGATGCTGGCGACTCATTCGCCGTCGGAGCTGAATCTCGTGCTCGTGGACTTCAAGGGCGGCGCGACGTTCCTGGGCTTGGAATCCGCGCCGCACGTCGCCGCGATCATCACGAACCTCGAGCAGGAACTCTCGATGGTCGACCGGATGAAGGACGCGCTCTCGGGCGAGATGAACCGGCGCCAGGAGGTGTTGCGGGCGGCGGGCAACTACGCGAACGTCGCCGACTACGAGCGCGCCCGCGCCTCGGGGGTGCGCCTCGATCCGCTGCCGGCACTGTTCATCGTCGTCGACGAGTTCTCCGAACTGCTCTCGCAGAAGCCCGATTTCGCCGAACTGTTCGTCGCCATCGGTCGTCTGGGTCGCTCGCTGCACATCCATCTGCTGCTCGCCTCGCAGCGGCTGGAAGAAGGCAAACTCCGGGGCCTGGACTCGCACCTGTCGTATCGGATCGGCCTGAAGACGTTCTCCGCCAACGAGTCCCGCTCGGTTCTCGGTGTTCCCGACGCCTATCACCTGCCGAGCGTCCCGGGTTCGGCGTACCTCAAGTGCGATTCGGCGGACCCGATCAGGTTCAACACCTCCTACGTGTCGGGGGCCTACTACTCGCCGACGGTCACCGAGTCGGTCGATCCGACGACCACGGCGTCATCGCGTCGCGGAAACCTCAAGGTGTTCACCGCACTTCCGGTGCCGCTGGAGGAGGGCGCGTCGCGTTCGCTGCTCGATCAGGCCGAGAGCCTGCTCGACGAGGAACCGCCGGCACCCGAGGCGCCCACCGAGTTCGAGCCGGTCTCGGCGCAGGTGCCCACGCTCATGGAGACCATCGTCGAACGCATGGAGCACGCGGGCCCGCCGGCCCACCGCGTGTGGCTGCCGCCGCTGGACGACTCGCCCACCGTGGAACATCTTCTCGGCGAGCGGGACTGGTCCCACCCGGCGGTGCCGGGGCATCTCACGGTTCCGATCGGTGTCGTCGACCGGCCCTACGACCAGCGACGCGACCCGCTCGTCATCGACCTCGCGGGGGCCGCGGGCAACGTGGCGGTGGTCGGCGGTCCGCAGTCGGGCAAGTCGACGACGCTGCGCACGATCATCATGTCGGCCGCCGCGTCCCACACGCCCGAACAGGTGCAGTTCTACTGTCTGGACTTCGGCGGCGGCAGTCTGGCCGGTCTCGCCGGGCTCCCGCATGTCGGCTCGGTCGCCTCGCGCGGCGACATGGACGCGGTCCGCCGTACGGTCGCCGAGGTGGCGGCCGTGGTCCGCTCGCGCGAACTGCTGTTCACCCGGCTGGGCATCGAGTCGATGCGCGACTACAGGTCCCGCCGGGAAGCGTGGTTCCGGTCCGGCGTCACCTCGCCGGCGTCGGACCCGCTCGCGCAGGACCGGTTCGGCGACGTGTTCCTCGTTCTCGACGGCATGAACGTGCTGCGTACCGAACTGGAATCGCTCGAGGAACAGATCACCGCGATCGTGGCCCAGGGGTTGAGCTACGGCGTCCACGTCATGGTCACCGCGTCCCGATGGGCCGAGGTGCGCCCGGCGGTCCGCGATCTCATGGGTACCCGGATCGAGCTGCGGCTGGGCGACCCAATGGATTCCGACATGGGTCGTCGCGCCGCCGCGCTGGTCCCGCAGAACCGACCCGGCCGCGGCCTGACCGGGCAGGAGCTGCACATGCTGATCGCGCTGCCCCGGCTCGATTCGGTCAGCAGTGCCGAGTCGTTGCCCGCGGGCGTCGCCCAGTCGGTCGAGAAGCTCACCGCCGCCTATCCGGGCCGCTCGGCGATGGCCGTGCGCAAGCTGAGCACCGAGATCGGCTACGCATCGGTGCAGCGCGCGGTTGCCGCCGCCGGGCTGACGCTGGCACCCAATCAGGTGGCGATCGGTGTCGGTGAGCTCGAACTCGCCCCGGTGGTCCTCGATTTCACCGCCCAACCGCATTTCATGGCGTTCGCCGACGTCGAACACGGCAAGACCAACCTGCTGCGGACGATCGTCACCGGGCTGGTCGCGGGTGCCACACCCGAGCAGGTGCGCATCGTCTTCGTCGACTACCGCCGCACGATGCTGGGGATCATCGACGGCGATCATCTTGCCGGCTACGCGAGTTCGCCCGACCGCGCGGCGTCGATGATGACGGAGCTGGCGGCGTATCTGAAGAACCGGATGCCGCCCGAGGACGTGACGGTCCAGCAACTGCGGGACCGCACCTGGCTCGACGGCCAGCCCGAGGTGTACGTGGTGGTCGACGACTACGACATGGTCGTCACCTCGACCGGCAATCCGATGCTGCCGATCGTCGAACTGGCCTCCCATGCGCGCGACATCGGGCTGCACATCGTGCTCGCCCGACGTTCCGGCGGCCTCGGTCGGGCGATGTTCGATCCGCTGATCGCGCGCCTCAAGGACCTGTCGTCGGACATCCTGCTGATGAGCGGTGACCGGGACGAGGGATTCATCACCGGCCGGTCGAGGATGCAGACGCTGGTGCCCGGCCGCGGCGAACTGGTGTCGCGCGTCCGGCCGCAGGAGATGATCCAGGTCGCCCATCTCCCGATCGGCGACTAGGGGTGGGTCGGGCCGGATGACACAGCCGGGCGAGGTGCAACCGATCGGCGACGGGATCCGTCCGATGGTGGTCGATCTCGCGTTCGGGACGCCGCTGGTCCATGACCCGGAGCGCGGGCTGCGCCGGGTGGATCGCGATGTGCGGCCGCTGCTCGAGGCGGTGGACCAGATGAGTGTCGTGGTCGACGGTCGGCGCGAACACCTGCGGCAGGTGTGGCGGCGGGTCTTCGCCGGCCTCGACCTGCCCGCGGGTCGACCGCTCGTCGTCGGGCACCCGAGCACCTGGGGACCCCGTCGGGCATCGACCCTCGCCGACCTCGCCGACGGCCGCGCGCCGGTGGCTCTCCTACCGCGGGCGGTGCTCGTCGCGCGCAGTCACGCCGACCTCACCGTGCGACGGTGCGCCGTCGTCGAGACCACTCATCTCCCGCGGCCGCCCGCCGATCCCGGCCACCCGCGACCAGCGTGGTGGGACGTGCAGATCGTGGGGCGCGGTCCGGACGGCTGGGTGATCGAGCGCTCCGGGCTCATCCGTCCCGGTGCCGACCGTGCGCCGCGCTCCTCGCCGAATGCGGACGGGCTCGACATCATCGACGACTCGGTCGAGGCGGTGTTCGTCGACGGGGACCGCCCGGACGAGGTGTCCGCGGCGATCGGCGTCATCGCCGGGCACGCGGTCGCCGGACGCGTGGTCGCCGTCGACCGCGAGCTCGTGGTCCGGCTCGGCCACCGCACCGGCGGTGCGGACGAGGACACGATGGCCCCGGCCCCTGATCCCGGGCCCCCGGACCCGCTCCCGGTCGGCGCCACCCGGCGCCGGTCAGGGACGCTGCTCGCCGCGGCGGTGATGGCGATCCTGGTCGTGAGCGGTGCGATCGGGGTGGGACTCTGGCAGCGCGGCACCGCACCGGACGCGGCGTCGACGGAGGTCGGCCTCGGGCGTGCGACGCTGACGGTGCCCGGCGACTGGCGGCAGTCCGAACAGCGGACCCCGAGCGGTTCGGCCGATGACCCCTCGACCACTCGCGCGGTGTTCGTCGATCCCGACGACGGCCGGCGCATCATCGCCGTCCTCACCGAGGTGCGCGCCGGCTCGACCCGGGAATCGGTCGCGGGGAGCCTGCGCAACCGGATCGAGCAGCGCGGCGACGACGTCGTCACCGAGTTCTCCGCCGCCACCCGGTTCGGCGGGCGGGACGTCATCGGCTACCGCGAGTCACCGGCCTCGGGCGGCGCGATCCGCTGGTACGTCGTGGTCGACGATGGTCTGCAGGTCTCGATCGGTTGTCAGGCGGGTACCGCGGCCGAGTCCCCCGACGACGAATGCGCGGCGGCGGTGCGGTCGGTCCGGGTGTCGCCGTCGTCGTGAGGGCCGAGTCCGTTTTGACCCCGGCCGGAGGCTGAGTCCGTTTTGACCCTGACCAGCACGGTCGCGTAGCCTGGATCGCTGGTGCTCGGCGCCTGGCGCACAGCTGTGTGTCCAGGTCAGCGGAGGCCCGGGTCCCCACTGGTCGCCGGGAACAACCTCTGCCGTGCACCCGACCAGCATTCATTCGACAAGAGTTGAGGACAACTGTGCCTACCTACACCCCGAAGGCCGGTGACATCACGCGTACGTGGCATGTCATCGACGCCGAGAACGTGGTGCTCGGCCGGCTGGCCGTGCAGGTCGCGAACCTGCTTCGCGGCAAGCACAAGCCGACCTACGCCCCGCACATGGACGGCGGCGACTTCGTCGTCATCATCAACGCGGAAAAGGTCGCGCTGACCAGCAACAAGGCTGATCGCAAGCTGAACTACACCCACTCGGGGCACCCCGGTGGCCTGAAGTCCCGCACCACCACCGAGCTGCTCGCGACCTACCCCGAGCGGGTCATCGAGAAGGCCGTCAAGGGCATGCTGCCGTCGACCAAGCTCGGCCGCGCCATGGCCTCGAAGCTGAAGGTCTACGCCGGCCCGAACCATCCGCACGCGGCCCAGCGCCCCGTCCCCTTCGAGATCAAGCAGGTGGCCCAGTGAGCAACGAGAACATCAACGACGCCGTCGAGGCCGTCGACGAGGCTGCCGTCGAGGTCGTGGAGGCCGTCGAGGTCGCCGCTGACGACTACGACGCCGCTGTCGTCGAAGAGGTCCGCGAGCCGGTCGTCATCGACCGTCCGATCCAGACCGTCGGCCGCCGCAAGGAGGCCGTCGTCCGCGTTCGCCTGGCGCCGGGTTCCGGTGAGTTCACCCTCAACGGCCGTTCGCTGGAGGACTACTTCCCCAACAAGGTGCACCAGCAGCTGATCAAGGCCCCGCTGGTCACCGTCGAGCGCACCGAGTCGTTCGACATCTACGCCAAGCTCGTCGGCGGCGGCCCCTCGGGCCAGGCCGGCGCGCTGCGTCTCGCCATCGCGCGTGCGCTCATCGAGGTCACCCCGGAGGATCGTCCCGCCCTGAAGAAGGCCGGCTTCCTCACCCGTGACCCGCGTGCGGTCGAGCGCAAGAAGTACGGCCTCAAGAAGGCCCGCAAGGCGTCGCAGTACTCCAAGCGCTGATCTTGGCACGCCTTTTCGGAACCGACGGCGTCCGAGGCCTGGCCAACGACGAGCTCACCCCCGAGCTCGCGTTGCGCCTGGCCTCGGCCGCCGCGGTCGTTTTCGCAGAGAGTTCGGCGACCGATTCGCACCGGCGTCCGCGCGCGGTCGTCGGACGTGATCCGCGCGCATCCGGCGAGATGCTGGAAGCCGCGGTGTGTGCGGGGCTCGCCGCCACCGGAGTCGACGCCATCTGCGTCGGCACCGTGCCGACCCCGGCGGTCGCCTTCCTGACCGCGGACTACCACGCCGACTTCGGCGTGATGATCTCCGCGTCGCACAACCCCATGCCCGACAACGGGATCAAGTTCTTCTCCGGCGGCGGGCACAAGCTCGACGACGCTGTCGAGGACCGCATCGAAGCGACCATGGACGGCGAGTTCATCCGCCCGATCGGGGCTGCGGTGGGCCGGATCGTCGCTGCGCCGGACGCCGGCGACCGCTACCGGCGCCACCTCGCACAGGCCGTCGACACCCGCCTCGACGGATTGACCGTGGTCGTCGACTGCGCGCACGGCGCGGCGTCGGAGCTCGCTCCGCAGGTCTACGCCGACGCCGGGGCGACGGTCATCGCGATCCACGCCGAGCCGGACGGCCTCAACATCAACGCCGACTGCGGGTCCACGCACATGGACAAGTTGCAGGCGGCCGTGCTCGAGCACGGAGCCGACCTCGGACTCGCTCACGACGGTGACGCAGACCGCTGTCTCGCAGTCGATTCCACGGGTCAGATCGTCGACGGCGATGCCATCATGGCCGTGCTGGCGACGTCCCTGAAAGACCAGGGCAAGCTCCACGACGATGTGCTCGTCGCGACCGTCATGAGCAATCTCGGACTGCACATCGCCATGCGCGAGGCCGGGATCACCGTGCACACCACCGGGGTCGGGGACCGGTACGTCCTCGAGGAACTACGGCGGGGTGGTTATTCGATCGGCGGGGAACAGTCCGGTCACATCGTCGTCCCGGGTTCGGGCACGACGGGTGACGGCATCCTGACCGGGCTGATGCTGATGGCGCGGATGGCCGCCACGTCGACGCGGCTCGCCGACCTGGCCGGCATCGTGACGGTGCTGCCGCAGGAGCTCATCAACGTGCGCGTCGGCGACAAACACGCAGTGGCCCAATCGCAATCGGTGAAAGAAGCGGTCGTGGCCGCCGAAGCCGAACTGGGGGAGACCGGTCGCGTCTTGCTGCGTCCGTCGGGAACCGAGCAACTCGTCCGCGTGATGGTCGAAGCCGCGACCGCCGATCAGGCGCTGGCGGTGGCCGGCCGTCTGGCCGACGTCGTCCAGGGGGCCGGGGCATGACCGGTGGGGCACCGCGCGCGGTCCTGTTCGACTTCTCCGGCACCCTGTTCCGCTTCGAGGCGCGCGACGAGTGGTTCGCCGACCTGCGCGACGACTCCGGTGCCGAGTTCGACCGCGACCGTCAGGCGGACATCATCCGGCGCATGGTCGCACCCGTCGGTCTGCCCGACGGCGTCGTCGGTGCCGACCAGGATGCCTGGGAACGTCGTGATCTCGACCCGGCGCTGCATCGGACCGGTTACCTGGCGTTGCTGCGCACGGTCGGGATGAGCAATGCCGACCACGCGAACGCTCTCTACAACCGGGTGCTCGACCCGTCCTCGTGGGTTCCGTTCGCCGACACCGTCGCGGTGCTGCAGAAGCTCGGTGCGGCAGGGGTTCCGGTCGGCATCGTCAGCAACATCGCCTTCGACCTGCGCAAGGTCCTGGCCCTGCACGGCGTCGAGGACCTCGTCGCCGCGTTCGCGCTGTCGTACGAGGTCGGGGCGATCAAACCCGACCCCCGGATCTTCCGCGCCGCGCTCGACCCGCTCGGCGTGCCGGCCGATGAGGTGCTGATGGTCGGGGACAGCGAGACCGCCGACGGCGGGGCGCGCGCCCTCGGCTGCGCGTTCGCGCTGGTCCACGACGTCCCGGCCGCCGACCGGCCCACCGCTCTGCTCGACGCCGTGACCTCGAACGGCATCGAACTGCCCGACTGAGCGCTCGTCTGATGCCGCTCTGGCGCCTCGTGCCTCCGTACGCGACAATTCCCTGCGTGTCCGGAGAAGTCCCGGGAACCGACGGCCGCTGCCGTGCGTCCAAGAATGCAGGCCGCGCGGACGGGATCGCGGTGAACTGGTGGGCGCACGTCGGGGAGGGGTGACATGAACGGCAACGGTGCGGACGGTGTCGGGTCGCGCCCGATCTCGATGGACACCGCCGCGGTGTCCGCGGTGTCGGCGTACTACCGCAGGTCCTCGCTGGTGCTGTCGGCGGTCGCCGACGATCTGGCCGCACACGACTTCGGGACCTGGGCTCGGGAGTTGATCGCAGCAGACGGGAACCCGGTCGCCTTCGGGCCGTCGGCCGCGGCGTACGCCGAGATGAGCGCGACGCTGTCGCGCCGGTTACGGGTGCAGGCCACGGCCGCTGCGGCGCTCGCTGACACTCTCCGTAACAGTGCGCTGACCATGGCGGACGGGGATCGGCGCGTGGCGGGCGAGATCTCGCGAGCGCTGCCGCCTTCGGAGGTGGACGTCCGGTGAGGCGCGGCGCGGACTCGCTGTCGGTGCTGAGGTCCGACGCCCGGGGTGGCGTCGAGACGTTGATCGAACTCGTGGCGGCCGGGCGTCTGATGGGGGTCGCCGCCCCCGACGATGTCACCCTCCGCAACGGACTCCGCGTGGTCGACGGATTCGACATCGCGGCCTTGTCCGCGGACAGCCGCGCCCTGGTGTCGGCGCACCGGGCCGTGTCCGAACAACTCCACCATCTCCCCGAACAGCAGGTCCGCCTCGACGACGGCTGGAACAGCGAGTCCGCGGCCGTCGCCCTCACGACGGTCATCGACCATCAGCGTCGCGCCGAATCGGATCTGCACATCCTGCGCACGCTCACCGACGCCACCTCGGCCGCGGCGTCGGGCATCGACCGCCTGCTGCGCACCTTCTATCTGGCCGTCGCCCGGTTGTCGGCACCGACCGCGGCCGGGGTGCTGCCGGCGGAACTGCCGCAGGCGGTGCTCACCGGTCGCGTGCCGATCGGGGTGGCGGTCGAGGACATCTCGTCCCGGCTGGCCCTGTTCAGCACCTCGCTCGAGACGACGACCCGCGGGATCGTCGGAATCCTCGACCTCCTGAACCGGTCCGTCGACGGCATCGACGACGAGGCTTATCCGGTCGACGCCGGGCCCCCGGGCGCCGTCCCGGTCGTGTCGCCGGGATCACCGTCCGCGGCGGCACCGGCGCAGACCGTCGCCGCGCCCGCACCGGGACCCCAGACCTGGATGGCCGAATCGACCACCGATGCCCGACCGGCGGAAACCGGGGCGGCGACCGCCGCGGCACGATCAGAGCCCCCGGTGTCGATGTCAGGTGTCGCCGCGTCCGAGCCCCCGGCGTCCGTACGGTCGTCGGAGCCCGACGAGTCGGCGCGCGCATCCCGCGACGACGGCGTCGACGTCCCGTTCCGGCTGGGCGGCGCCGAGGGACACGACGCGCCCGTCGCGTCGGGGCCGACGGCATCGGCCACCGTCGAGGCGGCAACCGGGGCGGTCGCCGAAACCGAAGCCGCGGAACCGAATCGGTCGGAACAGAATCGGTCGGGGCCGGAACCGGAGGCATCGCCGGACCGATCGTCGGGTGATCTGGCGTTGGCGGGTGACCAGTGAACCTCGCCGACCAGATCGAGGCCCTCGCCCGCACCGCGACCGCCGGCGTCGCGGAGGCGTCACACGTGTTCTCCGCTCGACAGCGGGACCTCGAACTCGCCATGGACGAGCATCGCCGCAACGCGGTGCGGTCGGAGACGCAGCAGCTCCGGGACGAGCTCGAGAACGCCGCCGACGCCGCGGACGCCACCCCGGGCATCATGTTGCCGGCCGACGTGGCCGACGCCAGTCCCCATCTGCCGCCGCGCAACACATAGGCTGTCTGCTGTGCCAGGCAAGAAGCAGCAGAAGCCGACGCAGTCGCCCGCGAAGCTGATGAAGGCGCTCGCCCGACGCGGCCCCCATCGCGTGTTGCGCGGCAACCTCGGGATCGTCGGGACCCCGGGTGTCGTGTTCACTCCCGCCGAGGGCGAACGACTCCCCGCCATCGCGTTCGGGCACGGGTGGATGACGTCGGTCGAGCGCTACCGCGACCTGTGCCACCACCTCGCGTCCTGGGGCATCGTCGTCGCCGTCCCGGCGGGTCAGCGAGGCGTGCTCGCGTCCGACGACACGATGGCCGCCCAGCTCCGTTCAGCGCTGTCGATCGTGACCCGGGTCCCGCTCGGCTTCGGCGAGATCACCGTCGACCCGCGCAAGATCGGGTTCGCCGGCCACGGCTTCGGTGCCGCCGCAGCGGTATTGGCCGCGTCGGAGGGCGTGCTGCACGGTCAGCCGCAACCGCCGGCCCGGGGGGTGGTCGCACTGTTCCCGGCGCCGACGACTGCGCAACTCCTGCCCGCGGCCCGCCGGGTGAGTGCTCCGGGACTCATCGTGTCGGCGATCGGCGAACTCGACACCATCGACGGCAACGCCCTGCCGCTGGCACAGGCGTACGGGTCGGAGTCGGCCGCCGATCCCCGTCCCGGTGTGGTGCTGCGTACCCCGCCGGCCGCGACGTCCCGCGGGCTGATCGAGCACCGGTCGATCAAATCACTCCTCGGCGGCAACGGCGCCGACAAGAAGACGCACACCGCCGCACGCGCCCTGACCACGGGATTCCTGCTGCACACCCTCGACGACGACAGCCGGTACAAGGCCTTCGCCGACGCCGACACCGAGCTCGGCAAGGTGCCCGCGGTGGACCTCGACGATCCGCCGGAGATCCAGGACAAGATCGCCAAGTTGCTCGGCGCGAAAGAACGCAAACGCCGCCGCGCGGCGAGCCCGGTGCCGTCCCGGGCCCCGAACGCGGTGGTGCCCGACACCATTGAGTGACGTCCGTGCCGCGGCACCCGACGGCGGCCTGCTGTGACCCCCGCTCGGCACCCGACGCGCCGCGCTGCCGCCCGCGCGTCCGCAGGTACCCTGACTAGCTATGTGTGGAATCGTGGGATACGTGGGGCGGCGCGATGCCCTGGACATCGTCGTCGACGCGTTGCGGCGGATGGAATACCGCGGGTACGACTCGGCGGGCGTCGCGATCCTCGACGGTGAGGGAAGCACTGCGATCCAGAAGAAGGCACTCCGGCTGGAGAACCTCGAGAAGCAGATCGCCACGGTCGGGCGCGAGTCGCTGTCGGGCACGACCGGGATCGGACACACGCGGTGGGCCACGCACGGCAAGCCGACCGATCGGAACGCGCATCCGCACGCCAGTGACGACGGCAAGCTCGCCGTCGTCCACAACGGCATCATCGAGAACTACGCCGAGCTACGCGCCGAACTCGAGGACGACGGCATCGAGTTCGTGTCCGAGACCGACACCGAGACCGCCGTGCACCTCGTGTCGAAGTACTACGCGTTCGGGCCGACCGCCGGCGACTTCGTGGCGAGCGCGTATGCGGCGCTGCGTCGCCTCGAAGGTGCGTTCACGCTCGTGTTCACCCATGCCGACCACGCGGACACCATCGTCGCCGCGCGGCGGTCGACCCCGCTCGTGGTGGGTGTCGGGCAGGGCGAGATGTTCCTCGCGTCGGACGTCACGGCCTTCATCGAACACACCCGGGACGCGGTCGAGCTCGGCCAGGACGAAGTCGTGGTGATCACCGCCGACTCGTACACGGTCACCGACTTCGACGAGAACGCCCGGGACGGCAAGCCGTTCCACATCGACTGGGATCTCGCGGCCGCGGAGAAGGGCGGCTACGACTTCTTCATGCTCAAGGAGATCGCCGAGCAGCCGCGCGCGATCGCCGACACCCTCCTCGGGCACCTGCAGAACGGTCGCATCGTGCTCGACGAGCAACGCCTGACCGACGACGATCTGCGCGACGTCGACAAGGTGTTCGTGGTGGCCTGCGGCACCGCCTACCACGCCGGGCTGCTCGCCAAGTACGCGATCGAGCACTGGACGCGCCTCCCGGTCGAGATCGAACTCGCCAGTGAGTTCCGCTACCGCGACCCGGTTCTCGACCGGTCGACCCTGGTGGTGGCCATCTCGCAGTCCGGTGAGACCGCCGACACGCTCGAGGCGGTCCGGCACGCGAAGGACCAGAAGGCACGCGTCCTCGCGATCTGCAACACCAACGGGGCACAGATCCCCCGGGAATCCGACGCGGTTCTCTACACCCACGCGGGCCCCGAGATCGGCGTCGCGTCGACGAAGTGCTTCCTCGCGCAGATCGTCGCCGCCTATCTCGTGGGGCTCGCGCTTGCGCAGGCACGCGGCACGAAGTACGCCGACGAGGTCGCCCGCGAGTTCGCGGCCATCGAGGCGATGACCGACTCGGTCGCGCAGGTGCTGGACACGATGGAGCCGGTCCGGGAGCTGGCGCGTTCGCTGGCGCACCACAACACGGTGCTGTTCATCGGCCGGCATGTCGGGTATCCGGTGGCGCTCGAGGGCGCTCTCAAACTCAAGGAACTCGCGTACATGCACGCCGAGGGGTTCGCGGCCGGCGAGCTCAAGCACGGGCCGATCGCGCTGATCGAGGACGGGCTCCCGGTGATCACGGTCATGCCCTCGCCGGACGGCCGCGCCGTGCTGCACTCGAAGATGGTCAGCAACATCCGCGAGATCCAGGCCCGCGGAGCCCGCACGATCGTCATCGCCGAGCCCGACGACGCGGCCGCCCGTGCCGTCGCCGACGAGTTCATCCCCATCCCGAAGACGCCGACGCTCCTGCAACCGCTGGTCTCGACCGTGCCGCTGCAGGTGTTCGCGGCGAGCGTCGCCCAGGCCCGTGGCTACGACGTCGACAAACCGCGGAACCTGGCCAAGTCGGTGACCGTCGAATAGCGGTTCCGCATGCCGATCCGGTACCTGACGGCCGATGAGGTCCGCGCCGCCGAGCGGGCGACGGGGAACCTGCTCACCGACGGCGTCCTGATGCGCCGGGCGTCGCACGGCGTCGCCCGGGTGATCGCGGCAGAGCTGAGCCGGACCGGCGGATGTTATGGACGGCCGGTCGGGCTGGTCGTCGGTGCGGGGGACAACGGCGGCGACGCGCTGTTCGCCGGTGCCGAGCTGTGCCGCCGCGGCGTGCGGGTCGACGCGGTCCTGCTCGCCCCGGACCGCGCCCACGCCGCCGGGCTGCGGGCATTCCGCGCCGCCGGCGGACGGATCGGCGAGCGGCTACCCGACGGCCTCGAGGTGATCGTCGACGGCGTGGTCGGACTCGGTGGCCAGGGGCCGCTGCGGGCGAACGCCGCCGAGGTCTTCGCGGCGGTCGGTCCGGAAACCACCGTCATCGCGGTCGACCTGCCGTCGGGCGTCGACGCCGACACCGGTGAGGTCCACGACCCGGCGGTCCGTGCCGACATCACCGTCACCTTCGGGGTCCTACGCCGCGCCCACCTGCTCGCCGCCCCACAGTGCGGGCGGGTCGTCCTCGTCGACATCGGCCTCGATGACGCCGGCCTCGGTGACCCCGCCGATTCGGCGCTCGCCACCTTGACCGACGACGAGATCGATTGGCCGACACCGGGTCCCGGGGACGACAAGTACACGCAGGGGGTGGTCGGGGTGATCGCCGGGTCGCATCGGTACCCCGGTGCGGCCGTCCTCGCCACCGGCGCGGCGGTGACCGCGACCTCCGGAATGACCCGGTTCGTCGGCTCCGCCCACGCCGAGGTGGTGGCGCAGTGGCCGGAGGTCGTCGCCACGCCCGACCTCGCCGGTGCCGGACGCGTGCAGGCGTGGGTCCTCGGCCCCGGCATGGGTACCGACGATGCGGCGGCGACGAGCCTGCGCACCGTCCTGGACACGGATCTGCCGGTCCTGGCCGACGCCGACGCGCTCACCCTGATAGCCCGCGACCCGGGCCTTGTCGACGGACGGACGGCACCGACGCTGCTGACCCCGCACGCCGGCGAATTCGCCCGCTTGACCGGTACCGAACTGGGCGCCGACCGTCTGACCGCCGTCTCCGGTCTCGCCGCGCGGTGGGGCGTCACGGTGCTGCTCAAGGGACGTATCACGCTGGTCGCCGACCCGACGGGTCACGTCCTGGGCAACGACGCGGTGTCGTCGTGGGCGGCGACCGCCGGGGCCGGCGACGTCCTGTCGGGGATCGCCGGGGCCCTGCTCGCCGCCGGGAGGTCGCCGCTGGTCGCCGGTGCGTCCGCGGCGCGCGTCCACGCCCGGGCGGCGCAGCTCGCGAGTGGCGGCGCGCCGATCGGGGCGTCGACGCTGCTGGCGGCGCTGCGGCCGGCGATCCGTGAGTTCACCACGCCGCCAGCGCGAACGCGAGCGGGTACAGCGCCGTCAGCACGCTGAACGCGGTGACCGACGACAGCACGATCGCGTCGGCGATGACGCCCGGGCGCCGAAAGGCGCCGTGCCAGACCCGCTGGACGAACGACACGACGAGACCCGCGCAGGCGACGATCGTCGCGAGTACTCCCACGCCGAAGGCGACGAGAGCCGCGACCCCGTACCCGTCGGCGGGTTCGCCCGCCATGGCGTGCCCGAGGGCGAGAAGGAAGAGCACCGCGGCCGTGGCGAACGCCACCCACCCGATGGTGTTGGCGGCCCACGACGTCAGCGATGCGCGCAGGCCCGGCCGACCGGGAGGCGCGGGCGGGACGACCGGGTCGACGGGCACGAAGCCGGCGGGCGTGAAGCCGGCGAGGTCGTGGGCTGGGCGCACGAGGCCGACCGGGGTGAGAACGGCGGGGTCCTGCGGATTCGAGTTCGTGTACATGGTGACTTCCGGTGGATGCGGCGGTTCGGGATCAGCGTCGGGGTCCACTCAACCGTCCTGCCCGACGCCGCACATCGGTGTGACTACTCAGACCATCTCCGCAGAACGACGCGCACCTCACGCCGGAGGCAGCCGGGACGAACCGCACCCGGCGATCTGGGACAATGGTCGACGATGACTTCCCCTGCTCTGACCGCGACCGTGGATCTCGGCGCGATCGCCCACAACGTCGGCGTGCTGCGCGCCGCTTCGGGCGCTGACGTGATGGCGGTCGTGAAGGCCGACGCCTACGGCCATGGCGCCCTGCCGGTGGCCCGCGCCGTGCTCGCCGCCGGCGCCGCCGAACTCGGGGTCGCGCACCTCACCGAGGCGGCCGCGCTCCGCGCAGCCGGCATCGACGCCCCGATCACCGCGTGGCTGCACACGCCGGGAGCCGACTTCGCCGGAGCGATCGCCGACGGCATCGACATCGCCCTCTCGTCGATCTCGCAACTCGACGCGGTGATCGCGGCGGCACACCGCACCGGCCGGTCCGCGGTCGTCACCGCGAAGGTGGACACCGGCCTCAATCGGAGCGGCGTCGCGGTGGACGAATGGGCGGATTTCGCCGAGCGGGTGGCGAAGGCGCACGTCGATGGCTCGGTGGCCCTGCGTGCGGCGATGTGCCACCTCGCGCGTGGCGACGAACCCGATCACCCGCTGAACGACGCACAGGCGCAGCGGCTCGACGCCGCGGTCGCCGACCTGACCCGACTCGGCGCTGCACCGCAGGTGGTGCACATCGCCAATTCGCCTGCCGCGCTGACCCGTCCGGATCTCGCCCGCGACCTGGTACGGCCGGGGATCGCCGTCTACGGCCGGACCCCGGTACCGGCACGCGGCGACTTCGGGCTGATCCCGGCGATGACCCTGACCGCGACCATCGCGCTCGTGAAGAGGGTCGCCGCGGGGCAGGGTGTGTCCTACAGCGAGACGTGGATCGCGCCGCGCGACACGGTGGTGGCCGTGGTCGCCGCGGGGTACGCCGACGGCGTGCCGCGACTGCTGTCGGGCCGGATCCGGGTCCGGATCGGCGAGCGGATGTTCGACGGGGTGGGCCGGATCTGCATGGATCAGCTGGTCGTCGACCTCGGACCCGACGGCGCGGGTGTCCGCGAGGGCGACCAGGCCGAACTGTTCGGCACCGGCGCCTCGGGCGGCCCCACCGCGAAGGACTGGGCGGACGCGATCGGCACCATCGACTACGAGATCGTCTCCCAGGTCGGGACGCGCGTGGTCCGTCGTTACCTCGGCGAGAGGCAGGTCGGGCTCGCCGCCGAGACAACGGAGACCGGACAGTGAGCGAGGCAGCAGTGGTGGAATCCGACCGGGTCGGACTGCTGGCCGGGGTGGCGGGGATCGCCGCCCTGGGCGGCATGGCAGCCGTCGGGGCAGCGCGCAACATCGCCCGCAAGAGCGTGGTGGGCCGTCCGGATCCGCACGCCGATGTCGATCTCACCGCGCTCTACCGCGAGCGGGGGACCACGGTCACCGCCGACGACGGGCTGGATCTCGCGGTGCGGATCGTCGACCTCGGGACGGTGTCGGAAGGCTCCGTGCCCGACCTCACGATCGTGTTCGTGCACGGCTTCAGCCTCCGGTTGTCGAGCTGGCATTTCCAGCGCGAGCAACTCGCCGCCGAGTGGCACGATCGCAACTACCGGCTGGTGTTCTTCGATCACCGGGGGCACGGGGAGAGCGACCCGGCCCCGACCGAGACCTGCACGATCGCGCAGCTGGCCGACGACGCGGCAGCGGTGATCCGTGCCACCGTACCTGTGGGACCCGTTGTCCTCGTGGGTCATTCGATGGGCGGGATGACGCTGATGGGGCTCGCGCGCCGGCACCCGGCATTGTTCTCGTCGCACGGTCCGGTCGCCGGGGTGGCGCTGGTGGCGACGGCGTCGCGCGGTGTCACCGACGCCGGACTCGGTGAGGGACTGCGCAATCCGGTGGTGGATGCCTTCCGGATGAGTGTGCGCCGCGCGCCGCGCCTGGTCCAGGCGGGCCGCGGACTGACCCGCGCCGCCCTCGAACCGGTGCTGGTCGCGGCGAGTTTCGGGCCGACGTTCTACAGTCCGGCCCTCGGCGCCGCGGTGGACACGATGATCCAGAGCACGCCGATCGAGACCATCGTGAACTTCTTGCACGCCTTGGAGATCCACGACGAGTCGACCGCCCTGCCGGTGGTCGCCCAGGTGCCGACCACGGTCGTGTGCGGAGACCGGGACCGGCTCACACCATTACGCAACTCGGTCCGGATGTACTCCCAGCTGGGCGCCGATTCCCGCCTGGTCGTCTCCAAGGGCGCCGGCCACATGGTCCAGATGGAGGAGCCCCGGCTCGTCAGCGACGCGATCGCCGAACTGGTGGATCGCGCGCGGATCGCTCTGCCGGCCCCCCGTCGGCGCTGGTGGAAGCGAGGCCGCCGATGAGCGGCGTGGGTCCCCGCGGTACGCGCGACCTCCCCGAGGTCGACGACACCGAGGCCTTCGGCGCCGAGCTGGCGTCGACCCTCGCAGCAGGTGACGTGGTCATCCTCGACGGTCCGTTGGGCGCGGGAAAGACGGCGCTGGCCCGCGGGATCGGTGCCGGTCTCGGCGTCGAGGGGCGGGTGACCTCGCCGACGTTCATCATCGCCCGCGAGCACCGGCCGGGCCGGCCCGACCGCCCGGGGATGGTCCACGTCGACGCCTATCGGCTCGGCGGTACGGGAAGCGGGTCCGGGATGCTCGACGAACTCGATGCCCTGGACCTGGACTCCGACCTGGACGAGGCGGTCGTCGTCGTCGAGTGGGGCGAAGGTGTGGCCGAGCGGCTCGCCGACCGGCATCTGGTCGTGCGGCTGCGACGGGACACCGAAACCGATGTGCGACACGCCGAGTGGGAGTGGGTGAGCGCGGAATGAGTCAGGGTCTGGTGCTGGCGGTCGACACCGCCACCGATTCGGTGGTGGCCGGAGTGGCCGAACTGCGCGACGGTGAGGTGCGCGTGCTGGCCGAACGGGTGGTCGCCGACCACCGACGGCACGCGGAACTGCTCACCACCCTGGTCGCCGAGTGTCTTGCCGAATCCGGCACGGCCCGAACCGAACTGACCGCGGTTGTCGTCGGCTGCGGGCCCGGGCCGTTCACCGGACTCCGGGTGGGGATGGCGACCGGCGCCGCCTTCGCCGACGCGCTGGGGATACCGGCGTATGGCGTGTGCTCCCTCGATGCGCTTGCCGTCGACGCCGGTCCGGACGACGCAGGATCGCGGGCTCTGGTGGTGACCGACGCGCGCCGGCGCGAGGTCTACTGGGCGCTCTACGAGGGTGGCCGCCGTGTGCGCGGCCCCGAGGTGACCGCGCCCGCGGTGGTCGCCGAGGAGCTCGCCCCCGATGTCGCCGGGGGGCGGATCGGTGCGGTGGCGGGTTCTGCGGCCCACCTCGAACTCGCCGGCTGGACCGGTGATCCACCCGCGACCGGCGTGCCGACCGTACGCGGGGTGGTCATGGCGGCTGCCGCCGACATCGTCGCGGGCGCCGAACCCGAACCCCTTGTGCCGCTGTATCTACGACGCCCCGACGCGGTCGAGCAGAAGGCCCGTCGGGCGGGTGCGGCGCGATGACCACACCGGAGCTGGTCATCGACGCGCTCACCTTCGGTGACATCCCGCGCTGCGCCGCGCTGGAACGGCGGATGTTCGCCGACGACTCACCCTGGCCCGCCGCGGCTTTCCGCGCCGAACTCAACGCCCCGTACAACACCTATTTCGCGGCTCGGGAGCGCCTCGGCGCCGACGTCATCGGTTACGCCGGGATCTCCACGCTCGGGCAACCCGACGCCTGGGAGTGCGAGATCCACACCATCGCCGTCGATCCGGACCATCGGGGACGGGGAGTGGGCCGGGCGCTGCTCGAGGCCATGCTCGCCGTCGCGGACGAGAACGACGCCGCGGTGTTCCTGGAGGTACGCACCGACAACGAGGTGGCTATCGGGCTGTACTCACATCACGGGTTCAGCACCGCGGGTCTTCGCCGCAACTACTATCAGCCGTCCGGCGCGGATGCCTACACGATGTTGCGGCTCCCGGTGTCGGGCCGGCCGCTCGAACCGGAGGAGGGCCCGGCGTGATCGTTCTCGGCATCGAAAGCTCCTGCGACGAAACGGGTGTCGGCATCGTCCGGTGGACGCCGGGCGACGGCGACACACCCGGATTCGCGACGATGCTGGCCGACGAGGTCGCGTCGAGCGTGGACGAACACGCCCGGTTCGGCGGCGTGGTCCCCGAGATCGCCTCCCGAGCGCACCTGGAGGCGATCGTCCCCACGATGCGTCGGGCGCGGGAGGCGGCCGGGATCGACCGCCCCGACGCCATCGCGGTCACCATCGGGCCGGGACTCGCCGGCGCGTTGCTCGTCGGGGTGGCCGCGGCGAAGGCCTACGCACTCGCCTGGGACGTGCCGCTGTACGCGATGAACCATCTCGGCGGGCACGTCGCGGTGGACACCCTCGAGCACGGACCGATGCCGGAGTGCGTCGCACTGCTGGTCTCCGGTGGACATACGCACCTGCTGCACGTCACCGATCTCGCCGAGCCCATCGTCGAACTGGGCACCACGGTCGACGACGCGGCCGGGGAGGCCTTCGACAAGGTCGCCCGCCTGCTCGATCTCGGTTTTCCCGGGGGGCCGGCGCTGGACCGCGTCGCCCGTGAGGGTGACCCGGGTGCGATCGCCTTCCCACGCGGTATGACCGGTCCCCGCGACTCGCGGCACGACTTCTCCTTCAGCGGACTCAAGACCGCGGTCGCACGGTATGTCGAGAAATGCGTGCGCGACGGTGTGGAGGTACCGGTGGCGGACGTCGCGGCCTCGTTCCAGGAGGCGGTGGCGGACGTGCTGACGATGAAGGCAGTCCGGGCCTGCGGTGACCTCGGGGTGGACACCCTGGTCCTCGGCGGCGGTGCCACCGCCAATTCGCGCATCCGATCGCTGGCGGAGGAACGCTGCGCGGCGGCCGGGATCGACCTGCGGGTTCCGAAGCCGCGCCTGTGCACCGACAACGGCGTCATGATCGCGACGCTCGGCGCTCATGTGATCGGCGGGGGCGCGGCGCCCTCGCCGCTGACCGTGGCGTCGGACCCGGCGATGTCGGTGCGTGTCAGTCAGCTGTAGCGGACGGAGCCCGGCCGTCTTCGCGGGGAGCGAACACGGCCGGGTTTTTGCAGCCTCCACCCTTGAGTGCTGGCACTCGCATGTATAGAGTGCTAGATGGCGCTGACCGAAGCCTCGGACACCCGCGACGACGGGGTTTTGCAGGGCCGTGAACGTGCAGATTCTTTCTCAGTACGAAAGTTGAGGACTCACATCGTGGCGAGCGTGAACATCAAGCCGCTTGAGGACAAGATCCTGGTGCAGGCCGTCGAGGCCGAGACGACCACCGCGTCGGGCCTGGTCATCCCGGACTCCGCCAAGGAGAAGCCGCAGGAAGGCACCGTCATCGCTGTCGGCGAGGGTCGGGTCACCGAGCAGGGCAACCGCGTCCCCGTGGACGTCAAGGAAGGTGACACCGTCATCTACAGCAAGTACGGCGGCACCGAGATCAAGTACGCCGGCGAGGAGTACCTGATCCTCTCGGCGCGCGACGTCCTCGCCGTCATCGGCAAGTAGGACCGGCACCGAACTCCGGCCGAGTTAGACCCCGCGAGCCTTCATCGCGTCTCACATCGCCCCGGCGCCCCGTGCAGGGGTACCGGGGCGATGTGCGTTACGCCGACAGGCTCCCGTTGCAGAAAGTGATTCATGGCCAAGCAGATTGAATTCAACGAAACCGCGCGCCGGGCGCTCGAGCGAGGCATCGACCAGCTCGCCGACACCGTGAAGGTCACCCTCGGCCCGCGCGGACGGCACGTGGTCCTCGCCAAGGCGTTCGGCGGACCGAGTGTCACCAACGACGGCGTCACCATCGCGCGCGACATCGAGCTCGACGATCCGTTCGAGAACCTCGGCGCGCAATTGGTGAAGTCCGTCGCCACCAAGACCAACGACGTGGCGGGCGACGGCACCACCACCGCGACCGTGCTGGCACAGGCGATGGTCAAGGCCGGCCTGCGCAACGTCGCCGCCGGGTCCAACCCGATCGCTCTCGGGCAGGGCATCAGCAAGGCTGCCGATGCGCTGAGCGAGGCCCTGCTCGCCGCTGCGACCCCCGTCGCCGGTGAACAGGCCATCGCCCAGATCGCCACCGTGTCCTCCCGCGACGAGGAGATCGGCGAGATGGTCGGCAAGGCGATGACCGCGGTCGGCGCCGATGGTGTCGTGACCGTCGAGGAGAGCTCGGGGCTGAGCACCGACCTCGAGATCACCGAGGGCGTCCAGTTCGACAAGGGCTTCCTCTCGCCCTACTTCGTCACCGATCTCGACAGCCAGGAAGCGGTTCTCGAGGACGCGCTGGTCCTGCTCTACCGCGACAAGATCAGCTCCCTGCCGGACTTCCTGCCGCTGCTGGAGAAGGTCGTCGAAGCAGGCAAGTCGCTGCTGATCATCGCCGAGGATGTCGAGGGCGAGCCGCTGTCGACCCTCGTCGTGAACTCGATCCGCAAGACGATCCGCGCCGTCGCCGTCAAGGCGCCGTTCTTCGGCGACCGCCGCAAGGCCTTCCTCGAAGACCTCGCGATCGTCACCGGCGGAACCGTCGTCTCCTCCGACATCGGCCTGAGCCTGCCGACGGTCGGTCTCGACGTGCTCGGCTCGGTCCGTCGCGTCGTCGTCACCAAGGACGCCACCACCCTCGTCGAGGGTGCCGGCACCAAGGACGCGATCGCGGACCGTTCGGCGCAGCTGCGACGGGAGATCGAGCAGTCCGACTCCGACTGGGACAAGGAGAAGCTCGCCGAGCGTCTGGCGAAGCTCTCCGGTGGTGTCGCGGTGATCCGCGTGGGTGCGGCCACCGAGACCGCGCTCAAGGAGCGCAAGCACCGCGTCGAGGACGCCGTCGCGGCGGCCAAGGCCGCCGTCGAGGAGGGGATCATCCCCGGTGGTGGCTCGGCCATCGTGCAGGCGTCGAAGAAGCTCGACGCCCTCGCCGAGTCCCTGACCGGTGACGAGGCCCTGGGTGTGCGGGTCGTCCGCGACTCCGCGCGGGCGCCGCTCTACTGGATCGCCGCGAACGCTGGACTCGACGGTGCGGTCGTGGTCGACAAGGTCGCCGGTGGGGCCGAGGGCTCGGGGTTCAACGCCGCGAGCCTGTCCTACGGCGACCTGGTCGCCGAAGGCATCATCGACCCGGTGAAGGTCACCCGGTCGGCGGTCGTCAACGCCGCGTCGGTGGCCCGCATGGTGCTGACGACCGAGACGGCGATCACCGATCAGCCGGCCGACGAACCGGCCGGTCACGCGGGACACGGGCACGCGCACTGACGTAACTCCGCGCAGTTCGACGAACACGAGAGCCGGGCATCCTCGCAGGGATGCCCGGCTCTCGCGGTCGTGGTCTGGTCGGGTTCGACGCCCCTGGCCTCAGCTGGCCATCCGGCGGCCGACGCCCCGCTTCATCAAGATGCTGCGCTCGGATTCGGACAGTCCGCCCCAGATGCCGTACGGCTCCGCCACCGCGAGTGCGTGCTCCCGGCATTGCGCGATGACCGGGCACTGGTGGCACATCTCTTTGGCGCGTCGCTCACGCTGCGCTCGGGCGCGGCCGCGTTCGCCGTCCGGATGGAAGAACATCGACGAGTCGACGCCGCGGCAGAGTCCTGACATCTGCCAGTCCCAGATGTCAGCGTTGGGGCCGGGGAGATGATTGGGCTGAGGCATGACAGCTACTCCTTGTCGTGGGCCGCACCGGGGTGCTTCGGTGGGAAACGTCGATTTCCTGCAACGCTGAACTCACATTAAGCGGGCCTGAGAAATTGCGTCAATAGCCCTGAAATGGGACCGGATTGCTGCGAAAGTCTCAGAAATGTTAACGGCGGGTTAGGTGATCGCGGTTGGATAGCACAGCGCGGATGCGTCGTTGCGGTGCCCCCTGATCCGGGGTGACCGACCCGGTGTGACCTGCAATGATGACTGCCGGGTCCAGGTGTCTGTCCAGTGCGTCGGACGTAGGGGTGTGGTGACGTCGATCGAACCGATTTACACGGCGGAAATCTTCCGATGATGCACCCGTGATCTGTCCAGAGAATTAACGTTGGGAATCGTTCGTTAAATTCATGCAAACCGAAAAAGATCGAGTGACCAAGAACACCTCCTCGACGCTCGACAAAGCCGTTGAGCTGCGTCGACACCCCTCGATGCGACCTTCGGTGGTCCCGCTGCTGCATGCGTGGGCCGCGGCGGTCTCCGCCGGCGGGGACGGGAACTACGCCCGCGCGCTCACCGAGCTCGCGTCCCTCGAACGGGTCGCCGGTGTGCGAGCGCGGGGATTCGCGCCCACCGACCCCCACCTCGCCGTGCTGTCTCTGTGTCAGAGCACGCGGGCCTCGCTGATCCGCCAGGCCGGGCGACACCACATCTCGCATGGGGTCGACGGTCGAGCCCTCCTCACCGTCGGCATCTCCGGCGCCCGGGCCGAGCCGGGTGCACCGGGCCCCGGGCCACGCGAGGTCTCGCTCATCCGAGCGGCGGTCGCGGACGGACTCGTCGGGCTCGCGGCCGACAATCTGGGTCTGCTGCGGTTCGATGCGTCCCGTCGGCTGCTCGACCGGGCGCGAACGGTCCTCGATCCCACGGACGAGCGGCCGGTCGGGGCGAACCCCGAACAGTGGTCCTGGCGGCCGGCGGACGCGGACTGGATGACGGCCACGCGCTGCCGCCTGCGCTGGGAATGGGTGAGCGCCGAACTCGGTCTGTACCGCGGTGACGTGGCGTCCGGGCTCGAACACGCCCGAGCGGGGGCACTGCTGGTGCGGGAGATGCACGACGCGGCGACTCCGGTCCCGGCCCGCCATCGAGTGAAGACCGCGTTGATCGCCGCGGCTGCCGCCGCGGGCGCGGGGGATCGGGGTGGCACCGCGAACGCGGCGCGGGACGTCGTCGCCGACGCTCGCGACGAGGCCCTCCTGCCCCTGGAGTGGGCGGCGATGAGCCTGCTGCTGGGCACCGGAGCCGCGTCCGGCGACGAGGCCGTTCACCACCGCCGGCTCCGCGCCACGCTGATCGGCAAGGGCATGGCGCTGATGCCGGACGGTTGATCGCTAAGGTGTGTTGGGGTCTGCCACGTCGTCGCCGCCGGAGACGTCGCCGGAACGCGCTCTCCAGCCGCGTGCCACGACGATCGCCACCGGCGGCGTCACCGTGCCGGGGCCCGGACCAGGACCGGCAATTAGACCGGTTGGCCGACTTGTAACACGGGGATTCCTACGCGCGATGAAGTTGACAGGTGGTGAGTTGAACGACGCCGTTCGGGCCGCGGGCCAAGGCGATCGGGCAGCTCTCACGTCAGTTCTCGAAAGCGTGCAGGAACCGATCCTGCGCTACTGCCGAGGACGCATCGGGGTAGGGGAACGGCATCTGTTCTCCGCCGACGACATCGCGCAGGAGGCATTGATGGCGGTGATGACCGCGTTACCACGGTACCGTGACCAGGGCAAACCGTTCATGGCCTTCGTCTACGGCATCGCCTCGCACAAGGTCGCCGACGCCATGCGGGTGGCGGCACGGGTGAAGTCGGACCCGGTCGAGGAGATCCCCGAGGTCTCACACGTCACCGGTGGCCCCGAGCAGTTCGCGATCGATGCCGACGGCAGCAGGCGGATGAGAGCCCTGCTGGGCATCCTCCCCGAGAAACAACGCGAGGTACTGGTCCTGCGGTTGATCGTCGGGATGTCGGCGGAGGAGACCGCGCAGGCGATCGGCAGCACCGCGGGAGCAGTACGAGTCGCCCAGCATCGAGCGCTGGCGAAATTGAAAGACGAGTTGAGACGGACAGGAGGTCACGATGAGCGGACAGTCTGATTGGCGTAGACGCCGTGTCGCCGGTGGTGACCAGCCGAATCGACCCGGTCAGCCGCCGGCGCACCGTCGCGCGCCCGGTTCGAGCGGCCCGGCGCCCGCCGGGCCCGGACCCCGCCCGGTTGACCCGTTCTCCTCGGACGCGGAGTCCGGACTCGACGCGTTCGATCTCTCCGCTTCCGATGACGCGCTCGATCTCTCCGAACTGAACTTCGACGAGAACTTCCTCGACGCGCTGACCCGCGATGTGCCGGTGCCGACCCGCGACGCGGCCGAGTATCAGCTGGCCGAGATGCTGTCGGGCTGGCGGTCGGAGATCGTGTCCACCCCCGAGCCCGAGCTGCTGTCCGTCGACGACGTCGAGCGGGCAATCGGGACCAGCGAGCGCGCGAGTCGCGGCCGCCGCATGGTCCGTCACCTGCGCGTCGTGTCGGGTGCCGCCGCGATCGTCATCGTTGCGGCTGCCGGCCTGACCGTGCTCTCCGAGGGCTCGCAACCCGGCGACCCGCTGTGGGGCATCAAACAGGTCGTGTTCGCCGAGGCCGCGTCGCAGACGCAGGCGGCCCACGACGTCCGGAACAACCTCGAGCGTGCCGAGGCCGCGATCGCCGCCGGTGATCCGGGTGCGGCGGCCAGCCTGCTGGCCGAGGCGCAGGAGCGCATGGGTCCGATGGACAACGAGATGCGTGACGAGATGACGGACTGGATGAACCGCATCCGCGCGGGTGCGGGTCTGCCGACCGAGACCACCGATCCCGCACCGTCGACCGGTGCGGAACAGCCCGGGACGATCGACCCGACCCGGCCCGATCTCCGGAACTCCGAGGACCAGCCCTCACCCGACGCGTCGACGCCTCCGGGCGGCGGGACGGATGAACCGACCACGCCGTCCGAGCAGACGAGCGACCCGCAGGAGCCGTCGTCGGTCCCGCCCTCGAGCGAGCCGGCAGAACCGTCGACGCCGTCGTCGA
This sequence comes from Gordonia sp. NPDC057258, assembly GCF_042668985.1. Classification (NCBI taxonomy): domain Bacteria; kingdom Bacillati; phylum Actinomycetota; class Actinomycetes; order Mycobacteriales; family Gordoniaceae; genus Gordonia; species Gordonia sp. NPDC057258. The sequence goes on along the minus strand of NZ_JBHUXZ010000009.1, from coordinate 10,113 downwards.
GCACGAAGGTCACCCGTTTCCCGGCCGAGTTCCCCGAGATCCCGTGGACGCCGCCGCCCGGCGTGGACGCCGGTCGGCCGATCGGCTGACGCGACCGCACCATCGCCGGCCCCAACGGTCGTTGGAGATCATGAGCGAGGCCCCGCACCGGATCGATCGGTGCGGGGCCTCGCTCATTGGTGGTGCCGGAGAGTCGGCGACAGTTACCGCCGCGTCCGTGGAGGATCAGCGCTCGTCGTCGAGATGACTACGGGCGTCGGCGTAACCGCGGCAGTAATCCCACGTGACGTAGGCGTCCGGACGGGGATCCACCGCGGGCTCGTGCGGCCGGACGGTGCCGTCGATGAGAAGCTGGATCAGGTTGGCGCGCAACATGTCCCAGTCGTGGTAGTGGTCCTCGCGGCAGTCCTCACACACGACGACCAGGCCGCGTACACCGCGATTGGCCAGTAGGGCCTCGTAGAGTGCGAGATCGGCGAGGTCTTCTTCGACCGCGAGCCGCTCGTTCTCGTCCAACGGGATACCCGGCTCCACGCTGTCCAATGCGGATGCGGGATCGCTGGGATCGTCGGCGAACGGATCCGGCGGGAGGCCGGGTGGCAGGTGGTCACGCACCACACCACCGTAGCCGATCCGCGGGTGCGCGCGCCGCAGGCGTTCACCGGTCGAGCGCACCTGTTGAGAGTGGGTCGGGCGACCTCATCGGCGCGAAGACTCCTGTGTGACGATCGCCGCAACAAGGGACTCGATACCATGGTCCGATGACTGCTGTTCGTACCGGTGGAGACGATCCCGGCAAGGTCGCGATGCTCGGCCTGACCTTCGACGACGTCCTGTTGCTGCCCTCGGCGTCGGACGTGATACCCAGCGAGGTCGACACCTCGTCGCGGGTGACCAAGAACGTGACGCTGCGTGTCCCGCTGGTGAGTTCGGCGATGGACACCGTGACCGAGTCCCGGATGGCGATCGCGATGGCGCGCGCCGGGGGTATGGGTGTCCTCCACCGCAATCTGTCGATCGAGGAGCAGGCCGGCCAGGTCGAGACCGTCAAGCGGTCCGAGGCGGGCATGGTCACCGATCCGGTGACGTGCACCCCCACGCACACGCTCGCCGAGGTGGACGCCATGTGCGCGCGCTACCGCATCTCCGGTCTGCCCGTTGTCGACGACAAGGGTGAGCTCGTCGGCATCATCACCAACCGCGACATGCGGTTCGAGGTCGACCAGAGCCGTCCGGTCGCCGAGGTGATGACCAAGGCCCCGCTCATCACCGCCCAGGAGGGCGTCTCCGCAGAGGCCGCACTGGGACTGCTCCGCCGGCACAAGATCGAGAAGCTGCCGATCGTCGACGGCAACGGTCGCCTGACCGGACTCATCACCGTCAAGGACTTCGTCAAGACCGAACAGCATCCGCTGGCGACCAAGGACTCCGACGGACGGTTGCTCGTCGGGGCGGCCGTCGGCACCGGTGACCCGCAGTGGGACCGGGCGATGGCGTTGGCCGACGCCGGGGCCGACGTGATCATCGTCGACACCGCCCACGCGCACAACCGGCTCGTGCTCGACATGGTGGCCAAGTTGAAGGCCGAGGTCGGCGATCGGGTGGACGTGGTCGGCGGCAACGTCGCGACCCGCGAGGCCGCGCAGGCCCTCGTCGACGCCGGCGCCGATGCGGTGAAGGTCGGCGTCGGACCGGGCTCGATCTGCACCACCCGCGTCGTGGCGGGTGTCGGTGCCCCGCAGATCACCGCCATCCTCGAAGCCGTGGCGGTCTGTCAGAAGGCGGGAGTGCCCGTGATCGCCGACGGTGGTCTGCAGTACTCCGGCGACATCGCCAAGGCCCTCGCGGCGGGGGCGTCGACCGCGATGCTCGGTTCGCTCCTCGCCGGCACCGCCGAGGCCCCCGGCGAGCTGGTCCTGGTCAACGGCAAGCAGTTCAAGAGCTACCGCGGCATGGGTTCGCTGGGTGCGATGCAGGGTCGCGGACAGGCGAAGTCGTACTCCAAGGACCGCTACTTCCAGGACGACGTCCTCAAAGAGGAGAAGCTGGTTCCCGAGGGCATCGAGGGACGGGTGCCGTTCCGCGGTCCGCTGTCGCAGGTGATACATCAGCTCGTCGGCGGCCTTCGTGCCGCGATGGGCTACACCGGCGCGTCGACGATCCCGGATCTGCAGACCGCGCGGTTCGTCCAGATCACCGCGGCCGGCCTGAAGGAATCCCACCCGCACGACATCACGCTGACCGCAGAGGCACCCAACTACTATTCCCGCTGAACTCCCCGAGGTCGTTCCCGCCGGACTCGTCCGGGGGGCCAGGCCGTAGGGTCGTTGTGCAGCTGAACTCCGCAGAAAGGCGCAGTGGTGCGTGACCTCGTCGAAATCGGCATGGGCCGGACAGCCCGACGGACCTACGAGCTGGGGGACATCAGCATCGTCCCGTCCCGTCGGACCCGTTCGTCCAAGGACGTCTCCACCGCATGGCAGATCGATGCCTACCGGTTCTCCTCGCCGATCCTGAGCCACCCGACGGATGCCCTGGTGTCGCCGTCGGTCGCGATCGAACTGGGCAAGCTCGGCGCGCTCGGCGTCCTGAACGGTGAGGGGCTGTGGGCCCGTCACCGCGACGTCGAGGCGAAGATCGCCGAACTCGTCGCCATCGCGGCGGAGGACCCGGATCCCTATGCGGCGGTTCGACACCTGCAGCAACTCCACTCGGCCCCGCTCGACAGCGGGTTGCTCGGCGAGGCCGTGGCCCAGGTCCGCGACGCGGGGGTCACCACGGCCGTCCGCGTCAGCCCGCAGCACGCACCCGAGCTGACCCCGGCGCTGCTGGCCGCCGGGGTGGAGATCCTGGTGGTGCACGGCACGATCATCTCGGCGGAGCACGTGGCGCAGGTCGATGCCGACGGCACGCAGCGGGAACCGCTGAACCTGAAGACCTTCATCGCCGATCTCGACGTACCGGTCATCGCGGGCGGCGTGCACGACCACCGCACCGCGCTGCACCTGATGCGGACGGGTGCCGCGGGCGTGATCGTCGGCTACGGTTCCGCCGCGGGAGCCACCACGACGGGCGAGGTGCTCGGCATCGGTGTGCCGATGGCCACCGCCATCGCCGACGCCGCCGCCGCGCGTCGCGACTACCTGGACGAGACCGGCGGTCGCTACGTCCACGTCATCGCCGACGGCGACATCCACAGCTCGGGCGACATCGTCAAGGCGATCGCCTGTGGAGCCGACGCCGCGGTCCTCGGAACCTCGCTCGCCGCAACGAGTTCCGCGCCCGGCAACGGATGGTACTGGCCGTCGGCCGCTGCTCACCCCGACACCCCGCGCGGCGCCCTCCTGCAGGTCGCCGCGGGTGAAGACCGACCGAGTCTCGAGCGGGTTCTCTACGGCCCCTCCGACGACCCGTACGGCGAACTGAATGTCGTCGGCGCACTGCGTCGGGCCATGGCGAAGGCCGGTTACTGCGACCTCAAGGAATTCCAGCGCGTGGGGTTGTCCGTCCGCGGCTGATAGTTAGGGTGACCTGGGTCTCTTTATGTGACAATGCGCGTTAGTATGTTCGGCATGGGATTCGACAAGTCGACCGAACACGCCACCGACTTCGACGTTCTGATCGTCGGCTCCGGGTTCGGCGGCAGCGTGAGTGCGTTGCGGCTGGTGGAGAAGGGGTACCGCGTCGGCGTGGTCGAGGCCGGGCGCCGGTTCGAGGACGAGGACTTCGCCAAGACCAGCTGGCGCCTCAACCGGTGGTTGTGGGCACCGAAGCTGGGCCTGTACGGCATCCAGCGCATCCACGCCCTGAAAGACGTGATGATCCTCGCCGGGGCGGGCGTCGGCGGCGGCTCGCTCAACTACGCCAACACGCTCTACAAGCCCCCGACGCCGTTCTTCACCGATCCCCAGTGGAATCACATCACCGACTGGGAGGACGAGCTCAGCCCGTACTACGACCAGGCCCGGCGGATGCTCGGCGTGGTCACCAACCCGACGGTCACCGCGTCCGACCGCGTGGTCGCCGAAGTCGCCGCCGAGATGGGTGTCGGGGACACGGTGACCCCGACGCCGGTCGGTGTGTTCTTCGGTGCGAAGACGGGTCTGTCCGGGGCGCCCGGCGAGACCGTCGCCGACCCGTACTTCGGCGGTGCGGGTCCGGACCGGACCGCCTGCACCGAGTGCGGCGCGTGCATGACCGGGTGCCGGGTGGGTGCCAAGAACACCCTGCTGAAGAACTATCTCGGCCTCGCGGAACGCCACGGCGCCACCATCATCGACCGGACCACGGTGGACTCGCTCCGGCAGCGCGCCGACGATGTCTGGGAGGTGGGCACGCATCACTCGTCGTCGTGGGGTCCGCTCGGACGCCGTCGACGCACGATCACGGCGGGTCAGGTCATCCTGGCGGCCGGCACGTTCAACACCCAACGACTGCTGCACCACGCGAAACTCGGTACGCTGCCGCAGATCTCGGACGCGATGGGTCGGCTCACGCGCACCAACTCGGAGTCGATACTGGGTGCGATGGGGTCGCGGATCGATCCGGAGAACGACTACTCGCGCGGCGTCGCGATCACTTCGTCGTTCTATCCCGAGCCGAACACGCACATCGAACCGGTGCGATACGGCAAGGGCTCCAACGCGATCGCGTACCTGCAGACCCTGCTCACCGACGGCGGGTCCCGGCGCAATCGGTTCGGGCAGTTCCTGCGTCAGGTCGCCCGCAACCCGTTCCTGCTGGTGCGGTTGCTCGTGGTGCGACAGTGGAGCGAGCGGACCGTGATCGCCCTGGTCATGCAGAACAACAACAACTCGCTGACCACCTTCGTCCGCAAGCGCGGACCGGTGCGGTACGTCACCAGCAAGCAGGGCCACGGCGAGCCGAACCCGACGTGGATTCCGAAGGGCAACGAGGCAACTCGCCGGATCGCGGCGAAACTCGACGGCGGCGTCGCCGGCGGGACCTGGGGCGACATCGTCAACATGCCGCTGACCGCGCACTATCTCGGCGGCTGCGCGATCTCCGACGACCCGGACAACGGCGTCATCGATCCCTACCAGCGCGTGTGGAACTACCCGACGTTGCACATCGCCGACGGCGCGTCGGTGTCGGCGAACCTCGGCGTCAATCCGTCGCTGACGATCTGCGCGCAGGCGGAACGCGCGGCGGCACTGTGGCCGAACAAGGGCGAACAGGACCGGCGTCCTGCGCAGGGCGACCCGTACCGCCGCATCGAGCCGACGACGCCGGCGTCCCCGGTGGTGCCGGCCGACGCACCCGGCGCCCTGCGGCTGCCGATCACCCCGGTCGTCCCCGCCACTCCACTCACGGCACAACGCATCTCGTAGCGCCGGTGCGCCGTCACGCGCACTGTGACCACGAAATCCCGGTCGGAGGCGTCGGCGGGTAGTGTCGTCGTCCAGTGCCGAACGGGGGGAGACGCATGTCGGGTACAGAGCCGCTGACCGTGGTGTTGGCGGGCGGAAGTGGCTCGCTGGGAACGCATCTGGCGACCGATCTCGCCGAGCGTGGATACCATCCGGTCATCCTGACGCGGCGGGTCGATCCGTCGTCGCCGTTCGAGCAGGTGGTCTGGGACGGCAGGACCCAGGGCGACTGGGTCGAGACGCTGGCCGCAGATCGTCCGACGGCGGTGGTCAACCTCGCGGGCAAACTCGTGGATTGCCGCCCCACGGACGCCAACATCGCCGCACTGCGGAACAGTCGGGTCGACGCGACGCGAGCACTCGTCACCGCATCGCGCGAACGCACGACGCCGATCTCGTACTGGCTGCAGTCCAGCACGACCGCGATCTGGAGCGACGCGGGTGAACTGTGGTGCACCGAATCGACGCCGATCCCGGTGGGCCTCCCGCAGATGACCGGTGTGGCGCAGCCCTGGGAGGAGGCGGTGGACGGCGCGAACACCGACCATCTGACCGTGCTGCGCACCTCGATCGTGCTCGATGCGGATTCGCCGGCCATCCGACGCCTCGTGGGCCTGACCAGGTTCGGACTCGGCGGGCGGGTCGGCGACGGCCGGCAATGGTTCAGCTGGATTCACATCGACGACTGGCTCGCGATCGCCCGCGCGGCGCTGCGGGTCGACGGCGCGGTGTCGCTGCCCGACGGTGTCGTCGTGGCGGCCAGTCCGAATCCGGTGCGCAACTCCGAACTCATGGCGATGCTGCGCGCGGAGATCGGACGGCCGCCCGCGCCGCCGACGCCCGCGTGGTTGCTGAAGCTCGGTGCGGTGGTGCTGCGCACGGACCCGGCCCTCGGACTCACGGGGCGCCGCGCGCGGTCTGATGTACTGGCCGACGCCGGTTTCGAATTCCGCTTCCCACGGCTCGAGGACGCACTCTCCGATCTGCTCTGAGAGGTCGCCTCAGTCCAGTCCGCGCGCGGTGAGGGTGTCGGCGAAACCGTCGGCGGTGCGCAGGGCGGCGAGGACGACCGGCGCGACGAGGATGCGTGGACCGGGCCGGAGCCCGCGAGCCTTGCGTGCCTCGTCGACCTCCCGCACCACCTCGACCATCAGCGGGATCGCCCGAATGGTCAGCGCCAGCGCGAGGGCGATGAGGTCCACGCGCACCCCGAGCCGTCTCAGGGGGCCGAGCGCACGGACGATCGTGTCGAGCATGTCCGTCGTGCGGGTGGTCAGCGAGACGGCCGCGGCGAGTGCGACCGACAGCGCGAGGACGCCGCAGACGATTACCGCCCGCCGCCAGTCGGTGAAGACGACCTGGAACGCGAAGATGAACAGCAGCAACCACATCAGTGGCCGCAGCTGCCGCCACGCCTCGCGCGGCCCGATCCCCGCCAGCGCGTAGACGACCGCGACCCCGGCCGTCGCGATGCCGAGGGCGGTGAGCGACCGGACCGTCAGCGACAGCACCAGGATCACCACGCCCATCGCGACGAACTTGACGCCTGCGGGCAGTCGGTGCAGCAGCGTGTTGCCGGGACGGTAGACGCCGAGGACGTTCACGACATCATCCCGCGGTAGGCGGCCAGCGCAGGCCGAGGTTCGTCGTCGACGACGACCCGCCCCTCGTCGATGACGATGACGCGGTCGAAGTCGGCCAGGATGTCGAGATCGTGGCTGACGACGACGAGTTGCTCGTCGAGGGTCGCGAACACGTCGGTGAGCATGCGGGTGTTGCGCAGGTCGAGCAGGGTGGTGGGTTCGTCGGCGACGATGATCGCGGGGTCGGTCACGAACACCGACGCCAGGGCGAGGAGCTGCTTCTGCCCGCCGGAGAGCCGCTGGGCCGGATGGTCCGCGTGGTCGGCGAGGCCGAATCGGGCGAGCACCTCGCCGGCACGCTCGGCGCGCGCGGACTTGTCGAGATCGGTTCGACGAAGCGACAGTTCGATGTCCTCGCGGACCGTCGGCATGATGATTTGACGGTCGGGGTCGGAGAAGATGAAGCCCACCCGGCGTCGGACCTCACGCTTGTTCTTCGCGACCGATAGCCCGTCGACGATGACGGTCCCGGAGTCGGGCACGACGAGCGCGTTGATCATCCGCGCCAGCGTCGACTTGCCGCTGCCGTTGGCGCCGACGATCCCGATCCGGTTCTCCGACAACGTCAGTGAGACCTCGCGCAGGACGACCCGGTCGCCGTAGGCGTGGGTGACATCGGTGAATTCGATCATCGCCGCTGGGGTGGGGCGGCTTCTCAGCCGGCCACGGTGCCGGATCGGCGCGCGCGCAACGGTTCGATGAGGCCCGGCCGGCCGCGGTGGACCTGGGCCGCGACCAGGGCCGCGATGACGCACTTGGCGATGTCGCCGGGGATGAACGAACCGTTGGTCGCGATGGCCGCCCACAGTGTCAGGTCGGTCCGCACCAGCAGGCCGAGCACCCCGCAGGCGTAGAGGACGACGATGCCGCCGAGCGCGTTGATGCCGATGCCCCACAGCACGCGATATTTCCCGGAGCCCGTCTTCCCGCCGGTCGAGACCATGAGTGCGGTCAGCACCCCGATGACGATGACCGCCGGGAGGAACCCGATGAAGTATCCGGCCGTCGGGGAGGACAGCGCGGTGAGGCCGTTGCGTCCGCCCGAGAGGATCGGGAGTCCGGCGATCGCCAGCACCATGAAGATGACCACGGCCAGCGTGCCCTTCCGCGGGCCGAGGACCGCCCCGGCGAGGATGACCCCGAGCGACTGGAACGTGATCGGCACACCGCTGGTGCCGATGTTGATGGTCCCGGGCAGGCCGAGCGCGGCGATCAGCGCGGCGAACACGGCGGCCTGGGTGAGGTCGCCGATGCTCAGCGACCAGCGGTTGGGGGATTTCGGCGATGCAGTCATGTCGATTCCGGAGTATTTCACGCGGCGGCGGCGCAGCCGCACCCACCGGGCGGGGTGACCAGGTATCGACGCCGGTCCGCCCACTAGACTCGGCCCGGTGACAGACACTTCTTCTGCGAACTCGTCCTCTCCCGAGGATTTCCTCGAGGGCCCGCGGCCGGTGCTCGTCGTCGACTTCGGCGCGCAGTACGCGCAGCTGATCGCGCGTCGGGTGCGGGAAGCGCGGATCTACTCGGAGGTGATCTCGCACGAGGCGCCGATCGCGGAGATCCAGGAGAAGGATCCGGTCGCGATCATCCTGTCGGGCGGACCGTCGTCGGTGTACGCGGAGGACGCGCCGGACCTCGATCCCGCCCTCTTCGACCTCGACGTCCCGGTCTTCGGCATCTGCTACGGCTTCCAGGCGATGGCGGACAAGCTGGGCGGCGAGGTGGCCAACACCGGCGGGCGCGAGTTCGGCCGGACGACGTTCACGACCAACGGCGAAGGCGTTCTCCACCAAGGTCTCTCGGACACCCAGCCGGTCTGGATGAGCCACAACGACGCCGTCCAGTCCCCGCCGGAGGGGTTCACCGTCACCGGGTCGACGCCCGGCGCGCCGGTCGCATCCTTCGAGAACCTGAAGCGCCGGATGGCCGGTGTGCAGTACCACCCCGAGGTGCTGCACACACCGCACGGCCAGCAGATCCTCACCCGTTTCCTGTACGAGATCGCCGGTCTCGAGGCCACCTGGACGGCGGCCAACATCGCCGACGCGCTGATCGACGCGGTCGCCGACCAGATCGGTGACGGGCGGGCCATCTGCGGGCTCTCCGGCGGCGTGGATTCCGCGGTGGCCGCCGCGCTGGTGCAGCGCGCCATCGGCGATCGTCTGACCTGTGTCTTCGTCGACCACGGTCTTCTGCGCGCCGGAGAACGCGAACAGGTACAGCACGATTTCGTCGGGGCGACCGGGGCGAAGCTGGTGACGGTCGACGCCGCCGACACCTTCTTGCGTGAGCTGTCCGGCGTCAGCGACCCCGAGACCAAGCGCAAGATCATCGGCCGCGAGTTCATCCGGTCGTTCGAGGGTGCGGTCAGCGAGGTCCTCGGCGAGGAGGCCGAGGCGGGGGAGAAGGTCGACTTCCTCGTCCAGGGCACGTTGTACCCCGACGTCGTCGAGTCCGGCGGCGGCAGCGGCACCGCGAACATCAAAAGTCATCACAACGTCGGCGGTCTGCCCGACGACCTCGAGTTCAGTCTCGTGGAACCGCTGCGTCTGCTGTTCAAGGACGAGGTGCGTGCGGTCGGCCGCGAACTGGGGCTGCCCGAGGAGATCGTCGCCCGCCAGCCGTTCCCCGGGCCCGGCCTGGCGATCCGCATCGTCGGCGAGGTGACCGGCGACCGACTGGAGACGCTGCGCAAGGCCGACCTGATCGCGCGCGAGGAACTGACCGCCGCCGGCCTCGACTCGCAGATCTGGCAGTGTCCGGTCGTGTTGCTGGCCGACGTGCGCAGTGTGGGCGTGCAGGGAGACGGCCGCACCTACGGCCACCCGATCGTGCTGCGCCCGGTGTCGAGCGAGGACGCGATGACCGCGGACTGGACGCGTGTGCCCTACGAGGTCCTCGAGATCATCTCCACCCGCATCACCAACGAGGTCGCCGAGGTCAACCGGGTGGTGCTCGACGTGACGAGCAAGCCGCCGGGCACCATCGAGTGGGAGTAGTCCCCGCGGTCACGTCCGTTTGAGCGTGCGCACCGGCGCTCCGGGCTTCCAGACCTGCACGACGAGGTACTCCTCGTC
>NZ_JBHUXZ010000008.1:21538-167204 GCF_042668985.1 Gordonia sp. NPDC057258 | reverse complement strand
GTGGGTACCAGCTTGCTCAGCAGTCGTGTGAGTTCGCGGGCCAAAGACCGGGCTTGTTGTTGGGCGAGTCGGTGTCGGTCGAGCAGCGACCGCGCAGCGCGCACGAACGCCGCGGCCGGCCCGGACAGATCAGCTTTCTCGGCTGGTACCGGCAAGTCTTTGATGAATGCTGCCCGCTTGGCGATGGTGCGGGCCTGGCGCGCTTGATCGGCGTACTCGGCTGGTGCGGTGGTACACAGGTCACGGATCTGGTTACCGATGCGGGTGGCTTCCTCGACGGCCGAAGCCCTTGCCACGGTGAGCATCCGAACAGATTCGACCGCGCCGCGGGTGTCTTTGGCCACCGCGGTCGCGCGGCCGGTGATGACTGCCATCGCTGCGGCGTAGGCATCGAGTTGATCGGTCTTACCGTGGGCGTAGCGGCGCGGCAGATCGGGGGTGTTGACCTCGATCACTCGCACCCCTTCGGCGGTGAGCATCCGGGTCAACCCGGCCCCGTAGGAGGCGCTCGATTCCACTGCGGCATCCTCGACGCGGCCGAAGCCACACGCCCACTGCCACAACTGGGTGTAGCCGGCGGTGGTGGTCGGGAACTCGCGATCGGCCAGCGGGCGGCCGTCGATGGCGACGATCGCGGCGTGGTGGGTCTGTTGATGGGTGTCGACTCCGAGTACGACCACTTGCGTGGTCACTGCTGTCTCAGCCATTCTGGCGGTGTCTCCTTCACTGCGGTGGTGGATGACCTCACCGGGGCGGGTGGACAGGACAGTGAAGAGTCACGGCCTACCAGCCAGACAGGGTCCTAATCAGGTCACACCCGCCCCGGTCCTCACAGGTCACTTGGTGCAGGTGATCGACCGGAGTTCCGGGCCGACACATCTCGCCCATGACAGCACCGTCAGCCACGAAGTAAGTCAGACCCAAACCCGGTCAACCACCCACACCCATTCTCACTGCCACGAAGGGTGTAGCAACGTATCTCGCCAGCCCTTCGTGGCTCGTCGCTTGCGCTCCTCGCACCTCAGGGACCAGGTGTTTTGCTGTTCTTTCGGATTAGCGAGCAGGATGGGGCTCGCTCTCGAGGAGCAGCGGCTCAGCCGTTGATATCGGAAGGATGGGTCGCCAGTGGGGTGACCTTGATCCGCATGTACGGGAACAGCGGCAGACCTGACAGCAGGGTGTGCAGTTCGTCGTTCGACTCGACGTCGAAGATCGAGTAGTTGGAGTACTCCCCGACGATCCGCCAGATGTGCGGCCACTTGCCGGCGCGTTGTAGATCCTGGGAGTACGCCTTCTCCCGTGCGACCGTGTCGGCCCGCACGTCGGGGTCGAGGTCGTCGGGGATGGAGACGTCCATCCGCACGTGGAACAGCATTACTTCGCCGGGTCCAGCACGAAGTCGTAGGAGACGGTGAAGCCGCCCTTGCCGTCGTCCTGCGGGTCCAGCACCAGTTCGGGCTTGACGGCGCTGGCGACGTCGTCGTCGTTGTGCGGGTCGCCCGGGAAGTACAGCTGTGCGGTGAGCTGCTCGTGGCCCGGCGCCGAGACCTTGAGGTGCAGGTGCGCGGGACGCCACGGATGCCAACCGGCCGCGGAGATCATCTTCCCGCACGAGCCATCGGTCGGGATCATGTACGGCGCAGGCCGGATGGTGGTGATCTCGAAGCGGCCCTCGTCATCGGCGGTGAAGGTGCCGCGCAGATTCCACTCCGGGATTCCCGGCGCGAACTGCGAGTAGAAGCCGTCGTCGTCGGCGTGCCAGAGTTCGACAGTGGCGCCGGCGAGGGCGGTGCCGTCGCACGACCGGACCTGGCCGGTCCACACCAACGGATCGCCGGGCTCGTTGTCCCGCATGGGCAGAGTGCCCTTGGCGCCGAGTTCCGGAGCGTCCGGGACGTAGTACGGGCCTTCGATGCTGCCCTTGTTACCCTGACGATGCGAGGTCGCGACGTCCTCGACGACGTGCTCCACCCAGACGTCGAGGAACAGCGGCCACTCGCCGTCCTCACCGACGTTGATGAGCCACGCCTTGAGCGCGTTGTACTCGTCGTAGGTCACCTGGTGCTTCCGGATCACCTCGTGCACGCCCGCGAGGACCTCGTTGATGAGGGTCGAGACACGTTCCGGCGCAGTGTCCTTCACTGCCTCGAACGGAGACTTGTCCGCGTGGAACCGCTCGGTGGCGGAGGCGCCGGACGCCGCGGCGGTGGCGACTTCCTGGGGATGTTCGGTGGTGGTCATGTTCTTCTCCTTGCTACTGAGGTTCGCGGGGCTGCCACGAGACGTGTTGTGGGCGTGCGGGTCTAGTTGTCGGTGCGATAACGGTCGAGCTTGTCCGGATCGATTTCGAAACCGATCCCCGGCGCGGTCGACCGGTGCAGGTGGCCGTCGCGGATCTGCAACGGCTCGGTCAGCAGGTCGTCGCTCATGTCCAGGAAGTTCGACAGCTCACCCGCGTAGCGCGACGTCAGCTCGAAGGCGCTGCCGAAGGCGAGCGTGCACGCCGTCCCGATCTGACCGTCGATCTGGTTGCCCATGACGACTGGAATGCCCAACCCCTCGGCGAGGTGATGCGTGCGGCGTGAGGTGGTGAAACCCGACCGCGCGGTCTTGATGCTGACGGCGGTCGCCGACCGGCCGAGGATCTCGCGGGTGACGTCGGCCGGCGTGGGCACCGATTCGTCGGCAATGAACGGCACCGGCAGCTGTTCGACGAGCCACCGGCGACCGAGCACATCGGCTGCGTCGCAGAGCTCTTCGGCGAACAGCAGATCGAGGTCGGCCATCTCCCGCATGGCTCGAGCCGACTCGGCTGCGGTCCAGCCCCGATTGCCGTCGACGTAGAGTTCGACGTCGCTGCCGAACCGCTCGCGGAGCGCGCGGACGACCGCGGTGTCGAGGGATGCCGGGTGACGTCCGACCTTCACCTTGAAGGTGCGGATCCCGTAGATGTCGACCATCTTCTCGGCTTCGGCGACCATCGCGGCCGGCTCGGCGAAACCGAGCATGTGACTGACGCGCATCCGGTCGGTGTAACCGCCGAGCATGTCCCCCACGGGCAACCCCAGGACCTTGCCCAGCGCATCCCAGATCGCCATGTCCACAGCGGATTTCGCGGCCGGGTTGCCGACCGTGCGAGCCATTCGGGCGGTGACCACCTCACGCTCGAGCAAGGTGAGGCCGACGACCGCGGGCGCGAAGATGCCCTTGATCACGGCGATGATGCCGTCCTGGGTCTCGCCGTAGGTGAACGGGCGGGGCGGCGCCTCGGCGACGCCGACCACGCCGGCGTCGGTGTGCACCCGGACCAGCACGTGGGTCGCGGCGTGCACCTCGCCGGAGGCGAACCTCAGCGGCTTCAAGTACGGGATGGCGAACGGAATCGCCTCCACAGCGGTGATTTTCACGGTTTCTCTCCAGATCGAGCACCCAGTCGGGTCCTCACGGAACGGTGGTCGGCAAGCTGGGTGTCGCGCGACTCTGCAGCGGAATCGGCGAAGGCGGAATCGGCGAAGGCAGCGGCGATGACGTCGGCGACCGCGGTGACGACCGGGTCGTCGGAACCCGATCGCCAGGCGAGTGCCACCTCGACGGTGTCGGCATCGACGAGGTCGCGCACCACCAAACCGTCGAGCGGAAGTGACCGCACCGAGGCCGGGAGCAGGGCGACCCCCAGCCCGGCGGCGACCAGGGCCAGCAGCACCGCGGTACCCGGCGCCTGGTGCACCCGGTGGGGAACGAAACCCGCTGCGCGACATGTCCGTATCGCGGCGTCGTTGACGGCCGAGTCCCGGCTGTCGTACAGCACGAACGGCTCGTGGCGGAGGTCGGCGACGGAGACCACGGGCTCGGCGGCCAGTCGGTGATCGACCGACACCGCGAGAACCATCGGCTCGACATCGATGACCGTCGTGTCGATGTGCTCCCCGATCGCCGGCGGGCGCAGGATCCCGAGGTCGAGGGTGCCGGCGCGCAGGGCGTCGCACTGGCCCGGCGTGAGCATGTCGGACTGGATACGAAGATCCACATCGGGCAACTCCCGCTTGACGACCCGCGCGATGCGCGGCAGATGGGAGAACGCGGCGATACCGGTGATACCGACCCGGACGAGGCCGCTGCGGCCGGCGGCGATCCGACGCACGCCGTCCACGGCTTCGTCCACGCCGGCGAGAATTCGCTCGGCCTGGGCCCTGAGGTACTGCCCGGCCGGGGTGAGCGACACCTGACGGGTGGTCCGCGTGAACAAGGTGACGTCGAGCTCGGCCTCGAGCTGGCGGATTGCGTACGACAGCGCGGGCTGTGCCACGTGCAACGACTCCGCTGCCTGCCCGAAATGACAGGTGTCGGCCACGGCGGCGAAGTACCGCAAGTGCCGTAGCTCCATGACGCGCCTCGTCTCGTACTGATCGACACCGCGGTTGTGACCGCGGACACGTCTCACGGTAGAGCGTCGATCCATACATGACAAAGACACAAATTGCGTCGATTGATCGACGCCATCGATCAATAGGTTGCTTGGCCAGGACTGGCAATTACCCGGGTGTGATCGCCACCACGTGCTGCCACAGTGCAGAGAGCAGCCCACTTTCTGGAGGTATACGACCATGACCGCGTCCGTATCGGAACACTTGAATCATGTGAACTCGGTCCTCGGCGACGCGGTCGTCGACGACCGAGACGCCGGTGTCTACCGCGCCAACCGGCGGATCTTCACCGATGAGGACATCTTCGAGTTGGAGATGAAGCACATCTTCGAGGGCAACTGGATCTATCTCGCACACGAGAGCCAGGTCCCCGAGCCTGGCGACTACTTCACCACCTACATCGGCCGGCAGCCCGTCGTCATCACCCGCGACAAGAACGGCGAGTTGCACTGCCTGATCAACGCCTGTGCGCACCGCGGCGCGATGATCTGCCGGCGCAAGACCGACAACCGGATGACACTGACCTGCCCGTTCCACGGCTGGACGTTCCGCAACGACGGGACCCTTCTGAAGGTCAAGGATCCCGATGGGGCCGGTTACCCCGACACCTTCGACGTCGACGGCTCGCACAACCTGACCAAGGTCGCCCGCTTCGACAGTTACCGCGGCTTCCTGTTCGGCAGCCTCAACGAGGACGTCGCCTCGCTAGGGGAGCATCTCGGCGACACCCGACTGATCATCGACATGCTGGTCGACCAGTCGCCGGACGGCCTCGAGGTGCTCCGCGGCGCGTCGACCTACACCTACGACGGCAACTGGAAGGTGCAGGCGGAGAACGGCGCCGACGGTTACCACGTCACCGCCACCCACTGGAATTACGCGGCCACCACATCGCGACGCGGCACTGGCGAGTCGACGAACGACACCAAGGCGCTCGACGCCGGCGGGTGGGGCAAGTCCGGGGGCGGCTACTGGTCGTACCCGAACGGCCACCTGTGCCTGTGGACCTGGGCCGCCAACCCTCAGGACCGGCCGCTGTGGGACAAGATGGACGAGCTCAAGGAGACTCATGGCGACGCCAAGGGCGAGTTCATGGTGAAGGGGTCGCGCAACCTGTGCCTGTACCCGAATGTCTATCTCATGGACCAGTTCTCGACGCAGATCCGCCACTTCCGTCCGATCGCGCCGGACAAGACCGAGGTGACGATCTACTGCATCGCACCCAAGGGTGAGAGCGACCCCGCGCGGGCTCACCGCATCCGCCAGTACGAGGACTTCTTCAACGCGTCCGGGATGGCGACGCCCGACGACCTCGAGGAGTTCCGTTCGTGCCAGCTCACGTTCCGGGCGCAGGCCGCGCCGTGGAACGACATGAGCCGCGGTGCCGAGCACTGGCTCACCGGTCCCGATCCCGTTGCCGAATCGCTGGGCATGACCGGGGTCATCTCGGCCGGCGTCAAGAACGAGGACGAGGGGCTCTACCCGGTCCAGCACGGTTACTGGCTCGAGCGCATGCGCGCAGCTGCCGCGAAGGAAGCCGCGGCTGCCAGACAAGCAGCGGCCCCGGCCCAGTAGACCGCCGCCCAGCCCACCGCCCTGAAGGAGAGCACCATGACCACCGCTGAGACCAATTCCGCCGCTGTCGATCCCGCCGGGTCGGGTATATCCACCGGCGGAAAGCTCATCACCCAGAACAAGATCGAGCAGTTCCTGTACCGCGAGGCCCGCTACCTCGACGACCGCGAATTCGAGAAGTGGCTCGACTGCTACGCCGACGACGTCGTGTACTGGATGCCGGCCTGGGACGACCGTGATCGTCTCACCGAGAACCCGCACCGCGAGATCTCGCTCATCTACTACGGCAACAAGGGCGGCCTCGAGGACCGGGTCTTCCGCATCCGCACCGAGCGGTCGTCGGCGACCTCACTGCCCGAACCCCGGACGAGCCACAACATCGGCAACGTCGAGGTCATCGAGCGGCGCGGTGATCTCGTCGACGTCCGGTTCAACTGGCACACCATGTATTTCCGGTACAACACGGTGGACCCGTACTACGGGACCTCCTTCTACACGATCGACTTCTCCGGCGAGCAGCCGCTGATCCGGCGCAAGACGATCGTGCTGAAGAACGACTACATCCACCACGTGGTGGACATCTACCACTTCTAGGACCCGTCCATGACTGTCACCACCGACAACGGCGTCGGCGCCGACCTGCGAGCCCCCGACGGCGAGGCCACCATCCATCAGGTGGCACTGTCCTTCGAAGACGGTGTCACGCGGTTCATCTCGTGCCGCGAGGACCAGACCGTCGCCGACGCCTCCTACCGTCAGCGGATCAACATCCCGCTGGACTGCCGCGACGGGGCCTGTGGAACGTGTAAGTCGTTCTGCGAGTCCGGCGAATTCGACGGCGGGGTGTACATCGAGGACGCGCTCTCCGACGACGAGTCCGCCGCGGGCTATGCGCTCCCCTGTTGCATGAGGCCCAAGTCCGATCTCGTGCTGCAGATCCCGGCGACCTCCGATGTCGCCAAGACCCAGGCGTCCCGATTCACCGGCACCATCGTCGAACTCGATCGACTCTCGGACTCGACCATGCGTCTCGAGGTCCGGATCGAGAACCGCGGGGAGCTGGCGTTCCTGCCCGGACAGTACGTCAACATCGAGATCCCCGGCAGCGACGACGGCGAGGGCACCCCGGTGACCCGGTCGTACTCGTTTGCCAACGGCCCGCACGAGGACCGTCTCATCTTCCTCATCAAGCTGAGTCCCGGCGGCGCGATGTCGACCTACCTGACCGACCGCGCCGCCCGCGGCGAGGAGATCGCGTTCACCGGTCCGCACGGATCGTTCTTCCTGCGCGAGGCCACCCACCCCGTGCTGCTGCTGGCCGGCGGCACCGGCCTTGCGCCGATCCTGTCGATGTTGCGGAAGCTGCACGCCGACAACAGCCGTCGAAAAGTCCACCTCATCTACGGGGTGTCCACCGACACCGATCTGGTTGCCCTCGACGAGGTCGAGTTCTTCGCCGAGAAGCTGCCCGGTCTGACGTGGGACCACTGTGTCTCGGACCCGGCCAGTTCCGCGGTCAACAAGGGCTACGTGATGAGCCTGATCGAGCCGGCCCACCTCTACGACGGGGATGTCGCGATCTACCTGTGCGGTCCGCCGCCGATGGTGGCGTCGGTTCGCAAGCACGTCGCCCAGGCCGGCATCGCGCCGACGGGCTTCTACTACGAGAAGTTCGCGCTCGCGGCGCGTCCGGAGGCCGGTGCCGACGACGGCACAGTCGACGAGACCGAGGTGCTCACCGACGAAACCGCCCGGGCGACTACCGCGGCGTCCGACTCGTCCGCGCCGGACGCCGACGACCCGATCATCGTGGCCGCGAACGCCCGGTCGATCGCCGGACAGCAGACTCTCCCGGCCGCAGACATGGCGGCCTGGTCGGGTGCACGTCCGTCGGTCGCCGGCGACGATTCACTGGTCCGGATCGCTGGACAGGTCGTGTGGCACACCGAATCCGATGACCGCGGACTGGACTCCGATGCGGGGTTGCTGCGACCGACGGCGTCGCATCCGGCGGGTCCGGCACGGTCGATCGCCGGGCAGGAGGTGTTCGCGCCGTCGAGCCTGGAACCGCTGCACGAAGCGGTTCCCGCGGTGGCGACCGAAACGCCCACCGTCGGGGACACCGTGGCGGGACCGGCAGTCGTCGGTTCGCAGGGCTACCAGATCGGCGAGGAGCATCCGGCGATCCACGAGTCGGACGCCCTGTTCGAGGCCCGGGCCGCCCTGGAACTGGGCGCACTCGAGCTGACGTTCGGGCGCTTGTCCATGCAACAGCTGGCCGGTTACCGTCTGCTCGCCGACGCCACGGTGCCGTACGTGGACGGTGATCGCTTCGTCGATGCCGCGGAGTACACCGAGACCAACGCCGCGTTCCACGACTACCTCTTCGCCCAGACCGGTAACGATCACCTGCTCGAGGCCTACAAGGCGCTCGGCGTCAAGGGCCGCATGAGTGAGGTGCTACGGAACGCGACCTGGTGTCACCCGTTGTGCGCGCAGGACCACATCGATATCGTCTCGGCGTTCGAGGCCGGGGACCACGACGCGGCACGAGCACTCATCACCGCACATGCCGACCGGTCGAAGCAGACCATGCGCCGAGCGATGGCCGACGAATCGGTTTCGCGTCGACCGCTTTTCGTCACCCCGGGCCGGTTCGCCGGCAAGGTCGTCGTCATCACCGGTGCCGCGCAGGGGATCGGCGAGCAGACCGCCCGGCGAATCAGCGCCGAGGGCGGCAAGGTCGTCCTCGCCGACCGATCGGAACTGGTCGCCGAGGTGTCCCGCGATCTCGAAGCGAACGGTCCCGGCGCGGCAGCCGCCATCGCCGATCTGGAGGGTTTCGGCGGCGCCGAGTCGGTGATCCGGCAGGCGTTGTCCACGTACGGTCGGGTGGATGTGCTGATCAACAACGTGGGCGGCGCCATCAACTTCAAACCGTTCGTCGAGTTCACCGAGGAGCAGATCCGGGCCGAGATCGACCGGTCGCTGATGACGACGCTGTACGCGTGCCGGGCGGTCCTGCCGTCGATGACACGCGCCGGGGGCGGGGTGATCGTCAACGTCTCCTCGGCGGCGACGCGAGGCATTCACCGGATCCCGTACTCGGCGGCGAAGGGGGCGGTGAACGCGTTGACCGCGTCACTGGCGATGGAGTACGCCGACGACGGCATCCGAGTGGTCGCCACGGCGCCGGGAGGCACCGAGGCACCGCCGCGTCGGATCTCACGCGGTACACCGGAGCCGCGCAACGAGATCGAGTCACAGTGGTATCAGGCCCACATCGACCAGACGATCGCGTCGTCGTCGATGCACCGGTACGGCACGCTCGACGAGCAGGCGGCCGCCATCTGCTTTCTCGCTTCCGACGAGGCGTCGTACATCACCGGAACCGTGCTGCCCGTCGCCGGCGGCGATCAGGGTTGAGCTGCTGACTAGTATGGACCGATGATGGTCACCGGCGGGTGCGTCGGCCGCGACCGCGAGATCGAATTGCTCTTCTCGCGGCTCGGCGCCGTGTCGGAGTCGGGCTTTCTGGCCGTCACGGGAAGTCCCGGAATCGGCAAGTCGACGCTGCTGAGGCACCTGGTCCGGCGGCGACTGTCTGCTCCGACAACCGGTTCCACGTTGTGGGCCGCGGTCTCACCGTGGCGAGCGCACACGCCCGGCGCACTCATCCGGCAGCTGGTACAGGACCGGCCCGACGCCACACCCGCGACAGCTGCCGACCCGACCCCGGACGACCTGCTCGACGCACTACTCGCAGCGGTCACCACTCCTGCAGAGTCATCGACCGAGGTGCCCGGCGACACCGCCGGACTCATCGCCGTCGACGACGCCGACCTCGCCGACGAGGAGTCACTGCAGGCGTTGGTCTCACTCACCCGAGAACACCGGGATCGCCGAATCCTGGTCGTCCTCACCATGTCTCGGCCGGGTACCCGGCTCGTCGGCAACGCACTCGACGAGCTACGACTCGACGGCCTGGACCCAACGGGTACTGCCGACCTCGCCGCGCAGCGCGGCATCGTGCTGCACCCGGCGATGCGGGAGGAACTGGCCCGGCACACCGGCGGGAATCCCCGCGACATCGTGGCCCTGCTCGACGAGGTCCCGCCAGGCACCTGGTCCCGCACCGGCATGGGACTGCCCGCGCCGGCCCACGTCGTCGCGATGGTGCGGAAACGATTGCCGGACAACGACACCTCGGCTCGCGCGCTCATCGAAGCGCTCGCGATCCTCGACCCCGCCGAGCCTCTCGCCACTGCAGTCGCACTCGCCGGGATCACCGACCCCCTCGGCGCCATCGACGACGCGCGCGCAACCGGTCTGGTGACGGACGACAGGGCATTGACACCCGCGGAGGCGCAACCGCGTCTCGCGGGTCCCCTGGTGCGGGCCGCCGTCCTCGAGGTCCTCGGCATGAAGACCGTGGGCGACGCCCACCGTCGGGCTGCGGACCTCGTCGACGACCCTGCCCGACAGCTCCATCACCGCGTCGCGGCCACCTCGACGGTCGACGCCGCCCTCGCCGACGCCCTCACCGACCTGGCACGCGCCCGCGGCGCCGACGGTGCGTGGGCCGAGGCCGCCGGACTGTACGGGCAGGCGGGCCGGCTCACCCCCGATCCGTTGCAGCGCGACACACGGGTGACGCTCGCGGTCGATTCGCTCCTCGCCGCTGGAGACTGCACCGGTGCCGGCGCCCTCGTACCGACCGTGGAGAGCCTGCGCGAGACACCACTGCGCAATGCGACCCTGGCGTACCTCGCCATCCTGCGGGGCCGGTCGGCGGAGGCACAGCTGCGTCTCGACCGGGCGTGGGCGATCGTCAACGTCGAGCGGGAACCCGATGTCGCCGCCCTGATCGCGCAACGTTTCGTCCTGCACAACCTGGTCCGATGCCAGGGCACCGAGTTGGTGGACTGGGCCGATCGCGCGGACGCGATGGCCGACGCCGGATCGGCCGCCCGAGTGGAGGCCGCCGTCATCCGTGGACTCGGACTGGCCTGGTCGGGACACCCGGATGCCGCACGCGCCGAGTACCAGACGGTGTCGGAACGGGTTCGATACGGCGCGCAGGCGCAGCGTGCGATCATGGGTCGCGGTTGGCTCGAACTCGGCCTCGACGAGATCGACGCTGCGCGTACCGATCTCGAAACCGCCGTGTCGATGGCGCAGCTCGGTGGCTCCACCCGGATCACGTTGTGGGCGCTGGCCTGGCTCGCCCGGGTCCAGTTCCTCACCGGCGACTGGGACGATGCGCTGCGCGGCGTCGAGGCCGGCCGCGCGCTCGCCCGCAACAGCGGCATCGCGCTCACCACGCCCCTGCTCAACTGGACTGCGAGCCAGATTGATTCGCTGCGCGGGAACTGGGAGGACGCGCATGGAAGTATCGCACAGAGCAGCACCTCCATCGGCGACTACGAGATCATGCGGATACCGGACCTGCTGGCCCGGGCCCAACTGGCGGAGGCCGCAGCCGACTACGGCAAGGTCCGGCGGATACTGACGCCGCTCGTCGCGATGGCCGAGTCCGTCCCGGCCCTGTCCGAGCCGGGCCTGTGGCCGTGGGTCGACGTCCTCGCCAACGCACTGGTCCTCGAGGGACGGCACGAGGCCGCCGACGATCTGCTGCGACGCTACGAGATCCGGTCCGCCGAGCGGGGCCACCGGTCGTCGGCAGCCCGGATGAAGTACGCACGCGGCCGCCACCTCGGCGCAACCGGTGACATCCACGGAGCACGGCGCACCTTCGAGGAGGGCATCGAACTCCTCGACGGTCTCGGCCTGCGCTACGACCAGGCGCGGGTGAACTTCGCCTACGGCCAGACGTTGCGACGTGCGGGCAAGCGCCGGGCCGCCGACGCCGTCATCGGGACCGCCCGCGACCTGTATCTGTCGCTCGGCGCGACCACCTACGTCGAACGCTGTGAACGCGAACTGAAGGCCGGCGGTCTCGCGACGTCGCGTGGTGAGAACCACACCGCCACAAAGGGTGCCGCCGAACTCACGCCGCAGGAGGAGGCAGTGACCGCCCTTGTCGCGCGCGGCCTGTCGAACCGGGAGGTGGCGGCCGAGCTCTACATCTCACCGAAGACGGTGCAGTACCACCTGACCCGGATCTACGCGAAGCTCGGTGTGCGGTCCCGCGCCGAACTCGCAGCCACCCGCCGGTGACGTCGACCGTGCGTCAGACTCCGTCGACCGTGCGTGTGTACCTGCAGGCGATCTATGCTCCGGCCGTCGCGTAGGCGGCGGTGCGGTCGGTGACCGGCGCACCGGTCCGGTCCTCGATCATCCCCAGGTCCACGCCCGGGGCGAACTCGACGACGTCGAATCCCGTTCCGGCGATGTCGAACACACCGAGGTCGGTGATCACGCGACTCACCACGCCGCGGCCGGTCAGCGGGAGCGCGCAGCCCTCGAGCAGCTTGGGCTCACCCTTCTTGGTGACGTGATCCATGAGCACGATGACCCGGCCGGCGCCGTTGACGAGGTCCATGGCGCCACCGATGCCCTTGACGAGGGCACCCGGCACCATCCAGTTGGCCAGGTCGCCGTTCATCGCGACTTGCATGCCGCCGAGGACCGCGACGTCGACGTGGCCGCCGCGGATCATCGCGAAGCTCGTGGCCGAATCGAAGTACGACGCCCCGGGCAGGACCGACACGGTCTGCTTGCCGGCGTTGATGAGGTCGGGGTCGACCTCGTCGTCGTAGGGAAACGGTCCGACCCCGAGGATGCCGTTCTCGGCGTGCAGGTGGACGCCGGAGTTGTCGGGCATGAGGTCCGGAATCATGGTGGGCAGACCGATTCCCAGGTTGACGTAGTCACCGGGGGTGAGTTCGCGGGCGGCCCGGGCGGCCATCTCGGTACGGGTCCAGGTCATGTCGGCACTCCTAGGCTGACGGCGATGCGGTGGGACGTTCACGGACGGTGCGCTTCTCGATCCCCTTGCGCGCGACCTGTTCCGGCGCGAGTTCGACGATCCGCTGCACGAAGATGCCGGGCAGATGGATCTCGTCGGGTCCGAGCTCGCCGACCTCGACCACCTTCTCCGCCTCGACGATGGTGATGCGCCCGGCCATCGCCGCCGGCGGATTGAAATTGCGTGCGGCAGCATGAAATCTGCAATTGCCATCCGTGTCGACGACGGCGGCCCGGATGAGTGCGTAGTCGGTGACGATCGACTCCTCGAGGACCATCTCCCGACCGTGAAAGGTCCGAACCTCCTTGGGCGGGGACGCCTCCGCGATGGTGCCGTCGGAGTGGTAGCGCCAGGGCAGTCCGCCTTCGGCGACAAGCGTGCCGACACCGGTGGGGGTGAAGAACGCCCCGATCCCGCTTCCGCCGGCGCGCATGCGTTCGGCGAGGGTGCCCTGAGGGGTGAGTTCGACGGTGACCTCGCCGGACAGGAACTGGCGGCCGAACTCCTTGTTCTCACCGATGTAGGACGCGACGACCCGATCGATGCGCCGGGCCTCCAGCAGCAGACCCAGACCCGCACCGTCGGCTCCGCAGTTGTTGGAGACGATGGTCAGGTTCGCCGCCCCCTGCTCGAGGAGCGCGTCGATCAGGAAGCCGGGGATGCCGGCCAGCCCGAAGCCGCCGACCGCGATGCTCGCACCGTCGGGGATGTCGGCGACCGCCTCGGCGGCCGACGCCGCGAGTTTGGTCGGGCCGCCGGGACGGTCGACGACCGTCGTCGTGGCCGCACTGTCGCGAGTGCTCATTGCTGCTCCAGGTGTTCGATGAGTGCGGGAGTGATGGTGTCGACTTGTTCCGCGTTGGCCAGGTGGGCCGAGTCCGGGACCACCAGCAGGCGGCCGTTCGGCACGGCATCGACGATGACGCGCAACAGATCCGGCGGTGTCGCCGGGTCATCGGCACCGGCGATCGCCAGTGTGGGCGCGATGATCGACGACAGGTCGGATCGCTGATCCATGGCGGAGATCGCCTCGCAGCAGGCCGCGTATCCCTCGGCAGGAGTGGCGGCGACCATGGCCTCGAACTGCTGTCGGGCTTCGGTGTTCGCGGCGAGGTAGCCAGGAGTGAACCACCGCTGGACCACGGCCGCGGCGACCGCCGAGGTGCCGTCGGCGCGCACGAGTGCGGCACGGTCCGTCCAGCCCTGCGCCGGTGGCAGATACGCCGCCGTGCACAGCAGGGCCAGCCGATCCACTCGTTCGGGATTGCGTGCGGCGACGCGCATCATGGTCATCCCGCCGAGCGACAGCCCGACGAGGTGTGCTCGTTCGATGTCGAAGCGGTCCAGCAGCGCGATGACGTCATCGGCCAACTCATCGATCGAGTACGGCCCCGGTGGCACCGGCGAATCGCCGTGCCCCCGGGTGTCATAGCGCACCACGCGGAATCGCTCTTCGAGCGCGGCGACCTGCGAATCCCACATCCGATGCGTCGAACCCAGCGAGTTGGACAGTACGACCGCCGGTCCGTCGGGACGTCCGGTGACGACGGCGTGCACCTGCGCGCTCATCGGGTCGCCTCGAAGATAGCGGCGAGTCCCTGTCCGCCGCCGATGCACATCGTCTCCAGGACGAATCGGGCGTCACGCCGGCGCGCTTCGTAGGCCGCGGTGGCGAGGATGCGGGCGCCGGTGGCTCCGATGGGATGACCCAGCGAGATCCCGGACCCGTTGGGGTTCAGTCGTTCATCGGTCGGGTCGACCTTCCACTCCGCCAGGCAGGCGAGCACCTGGGCGGCGAAGGCTTCGTTGAGTTCGATGAGGTCGATCTCGTCGAGCGTGAGGTCGGCGCGGTCGAGGGCGGCGGCGGTGGCCCCGACCGGGCCGATGCCCATGACCTCGGGCTCGCAACCGGTGACGGCCCACGAACGCAGGGCGAGAAGGGGTTCCAGTCCGCGGCGCTCCGCCTCGGCGCGTGTGGTGACCACAGCCATGGCCGCACCGTCGTTCTGGCCCGAGGCGTTTCCGGCCGTGACCGTCGACTCGCCGTCGATCTTGAGCCTGATGGGACGCAGCGCTGCAAGCGATTTCGCAGTAGCGTCCGCTCGCGGGTGCTCATCGCGGTCGACAACGGTGTCCGTACGGCCGCGTCGGCCCGGGATGGTGACGGGCACCAACTCGCTGGTGAAGCGGCCGCTGTCGTGCGCCGCGATCGCCCGTTCGTGGGATCGGGCCGCGAACTCGTCCTGCTCGGTCCGCGAGATGCCGTACCGCGCACGGAGATTCTCGGCGGTCTCGATCATCCCGCCCGGAACCGGGTGTGACTCGCCGCCCGCGGTCAGACGCCCGCGGTCGAGGCGATCGCGGAGTTCCACGCCACCCTGCTTGATCCCCGACCGAAGACCCAGCGCGTAGTGCTCGACGGTCGACATCGACTCGGCGCCACCGGCGACGACGAGGCGCGCACCGCCGGTCGCGACCATCGACGCCCCGGTCAGGATCGCCTGCAACCCGGAACCGCAGCGACGGTCGATCTGCATTCCGGGTACGCCGACTCCGAGACCGGCGTCCAGAGCCGCGATGCGACCGAGCGCCGGCGACTCACCGTTGGCATAGCCCTGCCCGAGGATCACGTCGTCGACATCACCCTCCTCGAGTCCGGTGCGCCGGACGAGTTCGCGAAGGAGGTCGGTGGCCAGTCGGGTGACGGGCACGGTCGACAGCGCCCCACCCATGCGCCCGACCGGGGTACGCAGTGGCGAACAGACAACGATGTCGGTACCCGCGTCCGTGGTGAGAGATGCCATGAGTCCACCCTAGGAAGCAACAGCGATATGCAGAAGTATCCATATCCCGGCATTTGATATGGAGCAGATATCAACGCTCTAGACTGACTCCATGGAACTGCGACACCTGCGCTACTTCCGCGCCGTCGCCGAGGAGC
This sequence comes from Gordonia sp. NPDC057258, assembly GCF_042668985.1. Taxonomy (NCBI): domain Bacteria; kingdom Bacillati; phylum Actinomycetota; class Actinomycetes; order Mycobacteriales; family Gordoniaceae; genus Gordonia; species Gordonia sp. NPDC057258. Next base: position 151,333 of record NZ_JBHUXZ010000008.1, on the reverse strand, counting down.
TGCACTTCGGCCGGGCCGCCGAGCGGCTCCACATGGCCCAGCCACCGCTGTCTCAGCAGATCCGCCAGCTGGAGGACGAGCTCGGTGTCGCACTGCTGGCCCGGTCGACGCGTCGTGTCGAGCTGACCCCGGCAGGTGCGGATTACCTGCAGCGAGCCGTCGCGATCCTGGACTCGGTCGACGCCGCTGCACGACAGGCGCAACGGATCGCCGACGGGCGGCAGGGCAACCTCGCGATCGGGTGCGTGGGTTCGGCCACCTACTCGCTGTTGCCCGCGCTCGTGCGCGCACTGAGCGACGAACTGCCCGATGTGGACGTCCACGTTCGCGGCGAGATGCTGGCACCGGCCCAGATCGCCGCGCTCGAGTCCGGGGACATCGACCTTGCCTTACTGCGCATGCCCATCAACACCACCGGACTGCGGGTCGAGTCGATCCGCAGCGACCGCCTCATCGTCGCTCTGCCCCACGATCATCCGCTCGCCCACGGCGCATCGGATACGCCCGTCGACCTCGCCCTTCTGCGCGGCGACGACTTCATCGTGCACGCGGGCAGCGGGAAGTCGGTCATGCACGGGGTCCTGTCGGCGGCCGCCGGATGCGCGGGATTCGTCCCGCGCGTCCGGCACGAGGTCGAGGAGACGTCGACGCTGGTGACACTCGTCGCCGCGGGGGTGGGGGTCGCCCTGGTCCCTGAACCCACCTCAGCGCTCGGTATACCCGGCGTCGTCTACCGCCCGCTCGACACCGACGACGAGGTCGAACTGGCCGTCGCGTTCCCCGACGGGCCCCAGTCCCCGCTCGTCGACCGGGTCCTGGCGGTGTTGCGCACACTCTCCTGAACGCCGCAAACCCACCCCTTTTCGGTATATCCACCCACCAAACAGGGGGTGGAAACACCGAAAAGAGGTGGGTTTGCGAATGTCTCGGATCAGCGGTGTGTGAAGTTCGGGTCCCGCTTCTCGACGAAGGCGGCCATGCCCTCGGTCTGGTCGTCGGTCGCGAACGTGGAGTAGAACAGCGCGCGCTCGGCGCGGACACCCTCGACGAGGCTCGACTCGAACGCGCGATTGACCGCGTCCTTGGCGGCGGCGGACGCGATCAGCGACTTCGAGGCGATGACCTCGGCGACCTCGATGGCGGCGGCGCGGCAGTCCTCCTTGGGAACGACGCGCGAGACGAGGCCGAGGCGTTCGGCCTCGTCGACCTTCATCTGGCGGCCGGTCAGCACCATGTCCATCGCCTTGGCCTTGCCCACGGCGCGGGTGAGACGCTGCGAGCCGCCGATCCCGGGGATGACGCCGAGGTTGATCTCGGGCTGACCGAAGACGGCGTTGTCGCCGGCGATGATGGTGTCGCACAGCATCGCGAGCTCGCAGCCGCCGCCGAGGGCGTAGCCGGTGACGGCGGCGATGATCGGCGTGCGCGCCCGCGACAGCTCATCCCAGGCACCGAAGAACTGCTCGTTGACCACGTCCGCGTAGGACTTCGACGACATCTCCTTGATGTCGGCACCCGCGGCAAACGCCTTTTCCGAGCCGGTGATCACGATGGCGCCGATCCCCTGGTCGACGTCGAACTCCCGGACGGCACCGACCACTTCGTTCATCAGCTCGGTGTTGAGGGCGTTCAGTGCCTTGGGGCGGTTGAGGGTGATGATGCCCACCCGGCCGCTGGTCTCGACGATGATGGTCTGGTGTTCGGTCACGGTCAGTCCTCTTTCGGTTCGGTGACGGGCGGGATGTTACGGGCTGACTCCCACCCGGGGAAGGTCTCGGTCAGACGGTCGGGAACGTGAGGTCGTCGGGCAGTGGCGCGAAGAAGGCGTCGACGGCGTCCCCGGAGAACGTGGCCCACTTCGGATCGCGGTCCTTGTCGATGACCTGGGCGCGGATGCCCTCGGCCATGTCGGGATGCAGCAGGCAACGCACCGACACGCGATACTCGCGCACCAGGGTGTCCTCCAGGGTCGCGTCGCCGGCCGCCTCGCGCAGCGAACGCAGGGTGACGGCCAGTGCAGTCGGGCTCTTCGCCTCGATCGCGTCGGCGGTCTTGTCCGCGAAGGGCGAGCCCACCGCGCGGCATCGTTCGATGATCTCCGAGACCGAATCGGCCGCAAACGCTTCCGCGATCCATCCGCGATGTTCGGCGAGTTCGGAAGCCGGCGCGTCGACGGCGTGCGCGGACAGTGCCGCCTCGATTCCCGACTCGCCGATCACGGCGAGGAACGCCGGCAGCGACTCCGACGGGACGAAGTGATCGGCCAGGCCCATCGCGATGGCGTCGGCGCCGCGCAGGTGACCGGCGGTGAGGCCGGCGTAGGTTCCGAGCCCATCCGGAACGCGCGAAAGCAGATGCGTACCACCGACATCGGGCACGAAGCCGATACCCACCTCGGGCATCGCGAGTTTCGTACGGTCGGTGACGATGCGGATGTCGCCGTGCGCGGAAACCCCGACACCGCCGCCCATCACGATGCCGTCCATGATCGCGACATACGGCTTGGGATAGCCCGAGATCAGCGCGTTCAGACGGTATTCGTCGAACCAGAACCTCGCCGACGGCGACTGCTCGGCGTCACGATCGGTCGACTCGGGATTACCGCTCAACGCGGACGCGTCGCGATGGATGGCGACGATGTCGCCACCGGCGCAGAGGCCCCGCTCACCGGCGCCGGAGAGAACGACGGCCTCGACCGCGTCATCGGCGGCCCAGGCCGCGAGGTGCTCGGCCATTGAGCCGACCATCTCGTGATCGATCGCGTTGATGGACTTCGGACGGTTCAGGATCAGCGACCGCGCCGACCCGTTCTCCTCCGTCAAGACCGATGGTTCCGACACGGGCGAACTCCTCTCCACACCGACAGTTCTCCGATGGTTGCATATCCTAGTAACCGGGGTCCAGCCCGACTCAGGTTAGGGTTACCTCATGGGCTATTCCAGAGCACGCGTTGCCGACGTCGCCGACCTGACGCCCAATCTGCGTCGCATCGTCTTCGACGTGAACGATCTGCCAGGACTCGGCTTGCCCGGCGGCGCCGACGAAGCCGTGGGCATCTACTTCCCACACGACCCCGAGCGTGTCACACCGGATATGGAATGTCGCGACGGCACGTGGGCCTATTACGACACCGACCCCGCACCCGACGGCCGCAACTACTCGATCCGCTCGGTCGACCACTCCGCCGGCACCATGGTCGTCGACTTCGTCATCCATGCCGCCGGCCCTGCAACGCTGTGGGCCCAGCGCGCCGAAGCGGGGCACGACGTGGTGATGACGCACGCGCGGTGCTGGTACGCACCACCCGCCGGCGTCGAACGCCTGATCCTCGCCGCCGATCTGGCCGGACTCCCCGCCCTGGCCCGAATCCTCGACGAACTGCCGTCGACCGACGGTGTCACCGCCGTGGTCGAGGTGCCCGCCCCGACCGAACTGGCCTATCTGCCCGAGCGCGACGTCGAGCTGATCACGCTGGTCGGCGGCAACTCCCGCACGCCGAGCCGTCTCGCGGACACGGTTTGCGGACTCACCCTGCCGACCTCGGGCGCGTACTGTTGGTTCGCCGGCGAGGCGGCGGAGTCGCGTGCGATCCGCAAGCACCTGCGCGGCAATCTTCGCTGGGACCGCCGGTCGTACGACGTCATCGGCTATTGGCGTGTCGACGCCGAGCGATGGACGCAGGCCTATGTGGAGCGGGGCGCGGAACTGTTCGCCGTCTATCGCCAGGCGCTCGACGACGGCAAGAGCGAGAAGCAGGCGTCGGAAGAGTTCGACGAGGCGCTCGAGCGGGCCGGCCTCTAGTACTCGGCGACCATGCCCTGTCGGGGGCACGATACATCGTCCATAGGAACCGGGGTATCGCCCGCGGGGGCAGCGGCGACGGCCAGTCCCGTCCCCGCATGCGGGCGTCGGTTCCACCGTCGACGGTGACGACCGCGCCGGCCATGAAGTCCGCCGCCGGTGACAGCATCAGCATGACCCAGGCGGCGAGCTGGTCAGGAGTTCCGTACTCGCGCACCGGAACCGGAAACGACTTCACGTGCCCGGCCTGCGGACCGTCGAGTTGCGACTGCAACAGCGGCGTCATGACCGGCCCGGGAGCGAGGACGTTGACCCGGATGCCCTCACCGGCCCATTCGGTCGCCGTCCGTGCAGGCGGCACCACTGCGTGACCGCGATCTTCGACGACGCGTACGCCACCGGGCCCGTGACGCCGCGCCGGCGTCGGATCACCTGGACGGCCCCCTCGGGGTCGCCATCCAGCAGGCGTCGGATGGCGGATTTGGGGACCAGCGGCGTGACCGTCGTCGAATTCGAACCGAAGACAACCACTTTCGCCTTCGCCCCAGCGGCCAGCGCCGGACGCCAGGCGGTCAGCAGTTCGGTCACCCCGAACACGTTGACCTCAACGATCATCCGCTCCCGTCCGGCCGCGGGGCCCATGCCCGCGGCCAGCACGGCCCCGTCGAGTTGCCCGCCGGATCGGGCGAGGACCTCGTCGGCCGCGCGGCGTCGGCCCTCGGGTGTCGACAGATCGGCGACGACGTCGGCATCGCGCTGATCGACTCCGATCACGGTGTGACCGTCCGCGCGCAAGGCGGCGGCCACCGACGCACCCATCCCCGACGCCGAGCCCGTCACCACGTATGTGCCGGCCGAGGTCACGCCAATCCCCTTTTCCCGCGGTCGGATTCATCGGCCGCACCGTGCCGGTGCTGGGTCCGCTCGTAGGCGTCGTTGAAGGCACGCAGCTCGTGGAGCAGGGCCTGCGGCGAGCCCGGGGCCAGATCGGCGAAGACCTGCTCGAGCCGTTCGGCACGCAGCAGGCCGTCGCGCCGGAACGCCTCTCGCCCGGCCTCGGTCGGGCGGATCATCTTCGACAGCGAGTCCTCGACCTCGAACCGCTCGACGTAGCCGTGTTTGATGGCTGCGTTGACCTGCCGGTTGACCGTCGACTGCTCGAGCTGGAGGTCGGCGGTCAGCTCCCGCAACGTCCGCGGCCGACCGTCGGAGAGAATCCAGAGGATCGCGAAGGCCGAGCGTTCCAGGCCGACGGCGGGATGCACCAGGCTGCGACGTCGCGACATCCGCAGCAACTCCTGCGCCAGGTCACGATGCACCGGCGACTGCCAGGGCGCATGGTCCTCCGACATCTCTCCTCCATCTGTCGACATGGACAACCTACTGTCCGATTTGCTTGTGTACATTACATATGTATGCTGCATACCTCGAAGGAGGTCTCCCCCATGAGCCAAGTACGAGGTTCCGCGCCCGAGCTGACCGACGACGCGTCCGACGCGGTCGAGAAGGCACCCGCCGGCGCGATCGGCAGCGTCGTGGTGTTGTGTTTCGGCGGCCTGGTCGCCTCGCTGATGCAGACGCTGATCATCCCGATCCAGCCCGACCTGCCCCGTCTGCTCGGGACATCGATCGGCAACGCATCGTGGATCATCACCGCGACCCTGCTCGCCGCCGCCGTGGCCATGCCGATCGCCGGACGCCTCGGCGACATGTTCGGCAAGCAGCGGGTCCTCCTGGTGAGTGCGGTGCTGCTCACCGTCGGTTCGCTGATCTGCGCGCTGGGCGATTCGCTCATCCCGCTCATCATCGGACGCGGCGTGCAGGGCCTGGCCATGGGATTCATCCCCGTCGGTATGAGCCTCATCCGTGAGATCACTCCGCCCCGGATCACCTCGATGGCCGTCGCCGCGATGAGTGCCACGCTCGGCGTCGGCGGTGCGATCGGCCTCCCGCTGGCGGCCTGGATCGTGCAGACCTGGGATTGGCACGCCCTGTTCTACGTGGCAGCCGGCCTCGGCGTCCTCGTCACGGTGGCGATGCTGGTCCTGGTCCCGCGCGTCAACGACGCCGCCGGCGGCCGCATCGACATCCCCGGCGCGATCGGGCTGGCCGTGGGACTGTCCGCCTTCCTCATCGCGGTGTCGAAGGCCAACGACTGGGGCTGGACGTCCGGCGCCACACTGGGACTCGGCATCAGCGGAATCCTGGTGCTGATCGGATGGGGGTTCTTCGAACTGCGCCAGCGCGAGCCGCTCGTCGACCTGCGCACCACCGCACGACCCGCCGTCCTGCTGACCAACATCGCGGCCGCGGCGATCGGATTCGGCATGATGGCCCAGTCCATCGTGCTGCCGATGCTGCTGCGCCTACCGGAAGCCACCGGATACGGTCTGGGACAGTCGCTTCTGGCCGCGGGGCTGTGGATGGCGCCCGGCGGATTGATGATGATGATCTTCGCGCCCATCTCGGGCATCCTCATCAACCGGATCGGTGCCAAGATCACCCTGGCGATCGGCGCCGCCATCCTGGGGTGCGGCTACCTGCTCGCGTTCTTCCTCATGGACGCTGCCTGGAAGCTGATGCTGGCCTCGATCGTGTGCGCCATCGGCGTCGGCGTCGGGTACGCGGCGATGCCCACCCTGATCATGGGATCGGTCCCGGCGACGGAAGCCGGTGCCGCAGTGGGCCTCAACGGGCTCATGCGTTCACTGGGTACCACCATCGCTTCCGCCGTCATGGCCCTGATCCTGGCGAGTGCCACGATCTCACTCGGCGGCACCGAGGTACCCGACGAGTCGACCTTCACGTGGTGTTTCCTCGTCGCCGCGGCCGCCGCCTTCGTCGGCATGGCGATCACCCTCACCATCCCGTCGCATCGCGGGTCGTCGAATGTACCGGAGGAACAACCCCTCCCGGCTCGGGGCTGACAGGGGTACCGCTTCGTTAGAGGGCGCGTGCCCACTACTCCTCGAAGTGCGAGCGAAGCGAGCCAACAACTGCTCCCTGAGGTGCGAGCGAAGCGAGCCACCAACTGCTCCCTGAGGTGCGAGCGAAGCGAGCCACCAACTGCTCCCTGAGGAGGCCGGAGCTTGCGGAGGCCGTCACGAAGGGTCCTGGTGAGATACGTCGCCAAGCCCTTCGTGGCTCGTCGCTTGCGCTCCTCGCACCTCAGGGAGCAATGGCTATGTCGTTCTTTCGGGTTAGGGAGTAGGGGGTCGCGCTCCTCAGGGAGCAGGGAGTCGCGCTCGCCAGGGAGCAGAGGGCGCCGGCTCACTCCGGCCGCGGGTCGGCGGTGCGACGGAGCGTCACCCGATACGTGTAGTGCTCGGGAAGGAAGTGGCTGACCGCGAGTTCGACTGCCCGGCCGCGTGAATCGGTGTACAACCGGTCCACCCGGAGCACCGTGTGCCCCACCGGGCATCCGAGCCGGGCGGCGGTCTCGGCATCGGCGACGGTGGCGGTGATCGACTGCGCACACTCCTCGATCGGGTGCACCAGGTGAGGTTCCAGCAGGCCGATCATCGTGTGATCACTCCGCGCTCCGGTCTCGATTTCCGGGGCGTCGATCACGAGGCGTGCGACCGACTCCGGCCACCACACGGTGGTCACCACGAACGGGACGCCGTCGTGGAATCGCTGGAAGACGATGCGGTACACCACGTCGGTGTCCAGTCTCAGGCGACCGGCCGCCTCGAGATCCACGCGACGCGAGGGTGATTCGATCACCTGCATCTCGGTGTCCGTCGACAGGTTCATGAGGTCCTCGATCGAACCCAGCTGGCGCAGGTACTGACCCGCGGTCTCGGTCGCGAATGTTCCCCGGCCGGGCACGCGGTACACCGAGCCCTCGGTCACGAGTTCGAGGAACGCGCGGCGGACGGTCTGCCGGCTGAGCCCGTACTCCTGGGAGAGCTCGGATTCGGTCGGCAGCCGCACACCGCCGGCGTATCTGCCCGCGACGATCTGCGCGCGCAATTCCGCGGCCAGCGTCTTGTACGCAGGTGCGGACTGCTCGGACTCGCGCATGGAACCCACTCTCCCGCCGGACGACGGCGTGCCGCTCAGATCCCGCCGCGCGACACGAGTTGCGCCGCAATGACGTTGCGCTGGATCTCGTTGGTGCCCTCGCCGACGATCATCAGGGGCGCGTCCCGGAAGTATCGCTCGACGTCGAACTCGGTGGAGTACCCGTAACCACCGTGGATGCGGACGGCGTTCAGGGCGATTTCCATCGCCACCTCGGAGGCGTAGAGCTTGGCCATCCCCGCCTCCATGTCGCAGCGCTCACCCTTGTCGTACTGCTCGGCCGCGTGCCAGGTCAGCTGACGCGCCGCGGTGAGCTTCGTCGCCATGTCGGCCAGGTAATTGCCGATCGACTGGTGCTTCCAGATGGGCTGACCGAACGACTCCCGCTGCTGCGCGTAGGCGAGCGAGTCCTCCAGCGCCGCGGTCGCCACCCCCAATGCGCGGCACGCCACCTGGATGCGACCGGTCTCCAGCCCTTTCATCATCTGGCCGAACCCCTGGCCGGGAACCTCGCCCAGGATCGCCGACCGTGGCGCACGATAGCCGTCGAAGGACAGTTCGCAGCTCTCGACACCCTTGTAGCCGAGCTTGGGCAGGTCGCGCGAGACGGTCAGTCCCGGACCGTGTTCGACGAGCACGATGGAGATGCCCTTGTGCCGCGGCTGCGCGCCGGGATCGGTCTTGCACATCAGGGCGATCAAGCCGGAGCGCCGTGCGTTGCTGATCCAGGTCTTCGCGCCGCTGATGACCAACTCGTCGCCATCGGTCTTCGCCACGGTGGTCATCGCCTGCAGATCGGAGCCGCCACCCGGCTCGGTGAGCGCCATGGTGGCGCGCAGTTCGCCGGTCGCCATCCGCGGCAGATAGCGCTGCTTCTGCTCGTCGGTGCCGAACAGCGTCAGCAGTTTCGCGACGACGGTATGCCCGCCCATCGCACCGGCGAGGCTCATCCACCCGCGCGCGAGTTCCTGGGTGACCCGCGCGTAGCACGGCATCGACACCGGTGAGCCACCGAACTCCTCGGGCACAGCGAGACCGTAGATCCCGATCTGCTTCATCTGGTCGATCCACTTCTCGGGGTATTCGTTGGCGTGCTCGACCTCCTGGACCGACGGCTTCACCTCTCGGTCGACGAAGGAGCGCACGGTGTCGACCAGAAATGTCTCTTCGGCGGAAAGCGAGCTCATGACGGTGCCCCTACGATCTACGGCCAGATTTGTACGGCCATTTTGTCGATCCCCTCCGCACCTGTCAACACTGCCCATGCTCGGCGCGGTCTGATACAACCGGAACGGCATCACATATGGCCGCACATTTGATCTCGACCCCTGGAGCAACCGTGCAGAGAAGACGAGCCGTCCTGGTCGCGCCCGCCTCCGACGACCGCAAGGCCCGCAAGGCGCTGGCTTCGATCGCCGATGAGGTCGTGCTCGACCTGGAGGACGCGGTGACCCCGGCGAACAAGGACTCCGCACGCGCAGCGGCCGCCGACCTGGTCGCCGAGTTCGGCGCCGACCGCGCGATCTCGTTGCGCATCAACGCGATCGAGACGCCTTGGGCCGGCGCCGATCTCGCCGCCTGCGCCCAGATGCCGAACCTGACGTCGGTGGTGCTGCCGAAGGCCGACTCGCCCGCCGACCTCCGGTCGGCCGGCGAGCAGCTCGGCCGAGCGCCGGTCCGCCTGCAGGCGTTGCTCGAATCACCGCGCGGCATCCGTGACGCCGGCGCCATCTGCGCGGCCACAAACCGGCTCGATGCCGTCCTCATAGGTTACGCCGATCTCGCCGCATCATTGGGACGCAGCCCCCGCCTGCCGATGCGGACGTGGCACGTCGTCCAGGACTCGGTGTTGCTCGCCGCGCGCGCGGCCGGCGTGGACGTCATCGACGGACCGCATCTGACGATCGCCGACGACGACACCTTCCGCGACGCCAAGCGCTGGGTCCGCGACCTCGGCTTCGACGGCACCTGGGTGATCCATCCGGCTCAACTGCAGTCCGCCATCGACATCTTCACCCCGGACGCCGCCTCCGTGGAGGACGCGCGACGGGTGCTGGATGCACTCGAGCAGGCAGCCGGCGCGGGTGCCGGTGCGGCCGAGCTCGACGGCCGGATGCTCGACGAGGCGCTCGCCGTGTCCGCGCGGCGCGTCCTCGCCAAGGCTGCGTCCGAATGAGCGCGTCCGACCCGATCGCCGTGGGCGGCCCGTACTTCGACGAACTGTCCCATGGACAGTTGTTCGACGACGCGCCGTCGCTCACGTTGACATCCGGTCTTGCCGCGACGCACCAAGCGATTCTCGGTGACCGCCTTCGACTTTCGCTCGACGCCCATCTCTCGGATCGCGTGGTGGGTGGCGTCCTCGCCCATCCCGGCCTGGTCACCGACGTCGCGATCGGTCAATCCACGCTGGCCACCCACCACGTGAAGGCGAACCTCTTCTACCGCGGCCTGCGGTTCCTGAGCCACCCCCGGATCGGCGACACGTTGACGACCGTCACCGAAGTGGTCGGGCTGCGGGAGAACACACCGAAGCCAGGACGTACGCCGACCGGGCTCGCTGCGCTGCACATGGTCACCACCGATCAGAGCGGCGTCACCGTCCTCGACTTCTACCGGTGCGCGATGCTGCCGTTGTCACCCGACGCCGATCCCGGGCGGACCGTGCACGCGGACGACCTGAGCACCATCGGACCGGGAATCGACGCGGAACCCGTCATTCCCGAATTTGACCTCGCCGCCTACCGCGAATCCGCACGTGGACAGCACTTCTCACCCGAACTGGCCGGACGCGCCTTCTCCTCCAGCGCCGACGTGGTGTCCAGCGCACCCGAACTCGCCCGGCTCTCGCTGAACATCGCAGCCACCCACCACGACGAGCGGGTGGCCGGTGCGGCCGCCGGCGGTCGGCTGGTCTACGGCGGGCACACCATCGGACTGGCCCTCGCGCAGGCGAACCGGGCGCTGCCGAACCTGGTGACGGTGACCGGCTGGGACTCGTGCGACCACACCGGACCGGTGCACGAGGGCGACACCCTCAGTTCGACGATCCTCGTCGAGGAGGCGACGCCGCTCGCCGCCGGCGGCGGCGTCCTGCGCCTGCGCTCCACCGTCGTCGCACACGGCGACGACTCCGATCGCGAGGTCCTCGACTGGCGTTTCCGCGTCCTGATGGCCTGATCGTCTGCCGAATCCCTCATTCCACACTCCAGGAGTTTCCGCGCATGAGCTCGCATCCCCGTCCGCTCGAAGGCCTCCGCATCGTGGAGGTGTCGAGCTTCGTCGCCTCACCGCTGTGCGGCCTGACCCTGTCGCAGCTCGGCGCCGAGGTGATCCGGGTCGACCCGATCGGTGGCGCCGCCGACGTCAACCGCTGGCCGGTCACCGATGACGGCAACTCGATCTACTGGACTGGGCTCAACCGCGGCAAGAAGTCCGTTACCGTCGACTTCCGTGACCCCCAGGGACAGCGGATGATCCAGGATCTCGTCACGGACAGCGGGCCGGGCGGCGGAATCCTGGTCACCAATGCGGGCGGACGGTCGTGGATGAGTCACGAGACGCTGTCCGCGCGGCGCTCCGACGTCATCACCCTCGAGCTACTCGGCCGGACCGACGGCACTCCCGGAGTCGACTACACGGTCAACGCGGCACTCGGATTCCCGTCGATCACCGGCCCCACCGACTACGCCGGCGTCGTCAACCACGTACTGCCGGCGTGGGATGTCGCCTGCGGCCTCTATGCCGCACTGGCGATCACGGCCGCCGTCCGGCGCCGCGACCAGAACGGGGTGGGGGCGCAGATCACCCTGCCCCTGGAGGACACCGCTCTCGCGATCGCCGGGACGCTCGGCTATCTCACCGAACCGCAGCTGAGTGGCGGCACCCGACCGGCCACCGGGAACGACGTATACGGCACTTACGGAACAGATTTCGTCACCGCGGATGACTCTCGCTTCATGCTCGTCGCCCTGACCCCGCGGCATTTCCGCGGTCTGGTCGAGATGACCGGGACCGGCGAGGCGGTCGCGGCCGTCGAACGGGCGCTGGGAGCGGACTTCGCCAGGGAGGACGACCGGTACATTCACCGTGGTGTCCTCACACCGCTGTTCGCGGCGTGGTTCGCGCGACACACGTCTGCCGAGGTCGAGGCCGCGCTGGCGCAGAACTCCGTGCTCTGGGAGCGCTACCGGACTTTTGACGAGGTCGTCGAATCAGGTGTCCTCCAGCGCAATCCGCTCTTCACCGAGCTGGAGCAGCCCGGCATCGGCACCTACCTGGCCGCCGGCCTGCCGGCCATTTTCGACGGTGAGCACTACTTCGCCGGGCCGGCCCCAGAGCTGGGCTCGTCGACGGGGTTCTGAAGGTCGTTCACCCGTGACCCCTCCGCTCCTTGAGGAGCGCCCAGAGCTCGCGGAGGGCGCGGCCACCCCCGCTCCCTGAGGAGGCCGGAGCTTGCGGAGGCGCGGCCACCCCCGCTCCCTGAGGAGGCCGGAGCTTGCGGAGGCCGTCACGAAGGGTCCTGATGAGTCGGGTTGCGAAGACCCTTCGTGACGCGCCCTCCGCAAGCTCCGGGCGCTCCTCAGGGAGCAGGGGGCAGGGCGTTCTTCCGGATTAGAGGGAGCGGGGGTGACCGTCGCTCACACCTCAGGGAGCAGGGGACGACGAACTCACCTGTGCGCCAGATGATCCGGACGTGGCGCGGTCCCGGCGAACGGCGCCTGGAGGGCGTTCGATTTCGCGTTGAAGACGACGAACAGATTGCTGCGCGGGAAGGGCGTGATGTTCCCGCCGGACGCGTGCATGCAGTTCGAGTCGAAATACAGTGCGGACCCGGCGGGGCCGGTGATCGTGTCGATGCCCAGTTCGTCGGCGAGGCTCGCGACATCCTCCTCCTCCGGTGTCCCGAATGGCGGCCGATACGACGTCAGCGATTCCCGGTGGTAGTCATCAGGTGTCTCGCCCACGCAGCTGACGAACCGGCGGTGTGATCCCGGGATGATCATCAGCGGACCGTTGGTGGTGTGGTTCGGCGTCAAGGCCAGCGAGACGCTCAGCGCACGTGGGGCGGGCATGCCGTCCTCGGCGTGCCACGTCTCGAAGTCCGAGTGCCAGTAGAACGGACCGCCCGCGAACCCGGGTTTCAGGTTGATGCGGCTCTGGTGGATCGTGACGTCGTCGTCGAGGATCTGCCGGGCCACCCCGGCAATCGTTTCACGCGAACATATCTCGGCGATGACGTCACTGAGCTGATGCACCGCGAACAGCGATCGCACCTGCCCGCTCGATGATTCGCGGATTACCCGATCGTCGTCGCCGAGCCGCTCGGTGATGGACTCCACCTCGCGTAGGCAGTCGGCGATGTCGGCGTCCGAGAGAATGTTTGTCTCCGTGTGGTATCCGCGATCGGCATAGTGCCGGAGTTCGGGCGCGGACAGCGGACCCGGGTTTCCCATGCTCCCCCACACGGTGTTGTGTGGGCGCGGTTCGATCTGGCTGCGCTGCGCGAGCCGGGTGCGGTAGACGTCGACGGGTGTGCTCGTCGACTGCGCGCCGGGCGAGACTTCGGCGGCTTCTGGAGTTCTGGCTGCTGTGTGAGTTACCACGATCGCAACGATCCTTTCCCTCATCCGGCGGGCCGCTCGCGGAGCAGTTCTGCCCCGGCGGCAGGCAAGGTGATTGTGTTGTGCGCGACCGTCGCACGACGACGCGTCGCGAGGTACGGCGTCCGCGGCGCGGAGTTCTGCACGCCCTTCGGGAAACGGCCGTATATGTGCACCCTGCCAGGGACGACAAACCCCCGCAACCATGCTGGTATGCGCCGCGAAGAAAGTCCTCGACTCAACCGAGCCGGGCGAACTCCAGGATGATGTCGACGGCCCGCGCCGCGCTCTGACACGCGCCCTCCATCGTCGTGGTCCAGTCGGTGCGGGTCCAGTCACCGGCGAGGGCGAGGCCGTCGACCTCGGTGCGCTGGTCTGGGCGGAGGCCGGCGGTCCCGGGTCGTTGCGCGAAGGTCGATTTCGGCATCCGGACCACGTGGCTGTGGACCACCTGCGCGTTCGCCGCCTGCGGGAAGTAGCGGCGCAGCATGTCCATCTGGATCTCGGTGATCTCGGCGTTCGTCTTCGAGATCAGATTGTAGGACGCCGACACCGTCGTCGAGTAGAAGTAGTTGTCGCGTGGTTCGCGCCCGTGCATGCGCTGGCGGTCCCAGACCTGTTCGAGCACTCCCTCACCGCCGTAGAGGATCTCGCCCCAGTCGGTCATCCCGATCGAGCGGTCGAGATAGAGGTTCACACTGACGATGGGCACCGGGGTCAGGTTCTCGACGGCGCGATAGATCCGCTCGTGCCCGGGCACCTGGTCGAGCAGACCCTTCACGCTCCACACCGGTACCGCGCAGATGACGGCATCGGCTGCGATCTTCTCGCCGTCGGCCAGCGTCACCCCGCTCACCGTCCCGTCGGTGACGTCGATCGACGAGACCACCGCCCGGTGTCGGACCTCCACACCGGCGTCGGCGAAGCGCTTCTCGGCGCCGTCGATGAACAACGTGTCGAGATCGACGGTGGGATACCCGATCGAGATCGGCGTACGCGTCTCCCGCGCCCGGCGGGCTCCCGTGACGAGCAGATCGGCCGGGACCTTGGCCGAGGAGATGTCGGGCTTGTCGCCGGTGAGACCGATGACGATGCCGTCCCACAACGCATCCCGGGCCGACTGCGGCAGTCCGATGCGACGGAACCACTCGTCGGCGGTGACCTCGTCGAGCCAGTCGGGTTGCCGAAATGCCTGCCGTATCAACCTGATCTGCGCACGCGCCGTGCGCAACCGGTCGAGGCCGGTCACCCCGGGCAGGTCGCCGAGTGCGGCCCGCAGTCCGGGCAGGCCGGTGAACGCCGATCGGCGCGTCGACCCACCGGGCATCCGGACCGTCATGTGACCCGGGAAGGCCACGTGCTCCCGCGTACCGACGCTGTCCAGATAGCGCATAAGGTGCTCGTACCCGCTGGCGAAGACGTGCTGCCCGTTGTCGGGCACGTCGTCGACGGCGTGCAGCGGCATCGAGATGGTGCGTCCGCCGAGTGAACCCCGCCGTTCGAGCAGGGTGACGCGTTGCCCCGCCTCCGACAGCCAGACCGCCGACGCCAGTCCGGCCAGTCCCCCACCCACGACCACACAATGCATGGCGACAGATTAGCGGTCAGGGCTGACCGATACCGACTGTGCGACGAATTGTCCGGGTCCCGGCGCAGACCTCGTCAACCGGTCATCTTGACGTCCTTGGCGGCGCCGAGGACGGAGAGCGCCTGGGGCACCAGCACGAGACCGAGCACCGCCATGG
This sequence comes from Gordonia sp. NPDC057258, assembly GCF_042668985.1. NCBI lineage: Bacteria > Bacillati > Actinomycetota > Actinomycetes > Mycobacteriales > Gordoniaceae > Gordonia > Gordonia sp. NPDC057258. The sequence continues at coordinate 136,158 of NZ_JBHUXZ010000008.1, read as the reverse complement.
CCAGGGTCCACGAGCCGGTGACGTCATGGATGGCGCCGATGATGATCGGGCCGGCCGCCGCCGCCAGGTAGCCGACGCACTGCGCCATCCCGGACACCTGGCCCGTCTGTTCGGATCCCGAGCTGCGCAGCACCATGAAGAGAAGGGCCAGACTGATCGACGAACCGGGCCCGACCATCACACAGGCCGCCCAGAATCCCGGCCAGACATCAGTGCTCAGCAGACCCACGAAGCCGACGGCGCAGACCGCGATCACCGACAGGGTCACCACCCGCTGACCGGCGAAGCGGCCGGCGACGATCGGCGCGACCAGCGACATGATCAGGGCGACCACCTGCGCCGACGCCAGGACCGCACCCGCCCGCAACGGCGACATGCCGGCGTCGACGAGGTACTGCGGCAGCCAGGCCACGAACGTGTAGAAGATCAGCGACTGCGTGCCCATGAAGACCGTGATCGCCCACGCGATCGGGTTCGTCAGCAACGACGATGTCGGCGCCGCCGAGGTCACCCGGTGAACCAGCGGCAGCTGCGGAATCCAGACGACCACGGCGACCAGCGCGAGCAGCGACCACGCGGCCAACGCCAGCCGCCAGTCCCCGCCGAGTGCGTCGTTGATCGGCACGCTCACCCCGGACGCGACCGCCGCCCCGCCGGAGAGAGTCATCGAATAGAGGCCGGTCATGAGCCCGGAGCGGTGCGCGAAGTCGCGTTTGATCAGCGCCGGGAGCACGACGTTGCAGGTGCCGATGGCGGCGCCGATGACCGCCGAACCCCCGAACAGGGCGGCCGGCGACGGGATGAGCCGGACGAGGATGCCGACGATCAAGACGAGCAGGGCCCCGAAGATGACCCGTTCGATGCCGAACCGGTTGGCCAGACGGGGAGCCACCGGCGCCGAGATCCCGAAGAACAGCACCGGCAGCGCGGTCAGCAGACCGGCGACGGCGCTGCTGAAGCCGGCGTCGTCGGAGATCACCCCGATGAGCGGTCCGACGGCCACCACGGCCGGTCGCAGGTTCGCGGCGACCAACATCACTCCGACCGCGGTGACGATGACCCCGACGGCGGACTTCTCGCGCGTGGACAGCGCCTGCGCACTCATCCCCACACCTCGGTGGAGTCGACGTAGGCGTACACCGCCGCGCGCGCTGCGTCGGCGTCGCCGCGCTCGATCGCGTCGACGACATCTCGATGACCGCGCGGGTGCGACTGCTCGGCCAGCGGACGTCGCAAGACCGACGGATGAGTACGGGCGATCGCCTCGGCGATTCCGTCGTACATCGCGATGAGCAGCGCGTTGCGGGTCGCGACGACGAGCTCGGCGTGGAATGCGATGTCCGCCTCGGTGTATCGATCCAGGTCACCGTCGGCCATCGCGTCCTCGGTGCGCGCCAGCAACAGGCGGAGACGTTCGACGTCGGCGGCGTCGCCCCGGGCGGCCGCACCGGCCGAGGCCTCGCTCTCGAGAGCACGTCGCACTTCGAGCAGATCCCGGAGCTCCGACGGCGCGGAGGTCCGCGCGATCGCACCGGCGAGTGGGCTCCGGCCGCGCACATACGTGCCGTCGCCCCGCCGGGGCTCGAGCATGCCGGCGTGTTCCAGGGTCGCCGTAGGTGCGCCGGAGATCTTCGATGATCGGGTAGACCGCGCCACAGGCCTCACACTCGAAGTCGAGGAACTCGACAAAACGCGCCCGCTCACGTTCCGGCGACGTCAGGCGGTGGCTGTCCGGGCGCACCACGAGATCGGCCGCGACGGCGGTGTCCGCCGGGGCAGGCGCGGGTTCGCGGTCGATGAGTACCGCGACACCGAGGACGACGACGACGGCCGCGAGGGCCGTCCATGCGATCTTGGTCGGTCTGCTCACTCCTGCCCTGCCCACCCGTACACCGTAGGGGTGACAGAGCCGAAAACGGACATCCGCCTGCTCGATCGCTGACGCAGACACCCATTCGGTGCTTAGATGAGCCATGTCGTTCGGGGTGCGCACGAGTTGGCTGCGCGTGGGTGTCATCGGTGTGGTCGTCGGCGTGCTGCTCGGCGTGTTCGCGGGCACGCCCCCCGCCCAGGCCGCACCCGGGCCGGGCTCGCCACTGCCGTCGGCCGACCCGTTCTACCGTTACAACGCCTCACTGTCGGGCGTGGCTCCCGGAGCGGTGCTCCGCAGCCGTCCCATGCGGTTCCAGACACCCACGATGTCCACCCCGATCACCGGCTCGCAGGTGCTCTATCGCACCACCGACCAGTTCGGCGAGAGCGTGGTGACGGTCGCGACCGTGCTGCGACCGCTGATCCCGGGCCCGACGCGCCTGGTCTCGTACCACATGGCCTACGACGCGCTCGGGTCTCAGTGCGATCCGTCGTACACGCTCAGCGGGGGTTACACCAACGGCACCGCAACCGCCGAACAGGGCGTCATCGCAGGCTATCTCGCCGCCGGGTACACCGTCGTGGTGCCGGACTACGAGGGCGAGAAGCTGCAGTGGACCATCGGCCGGCAGTCGGGCTATGCCGCACTCGACGGCGTCCGCGCCGCACAGTCGTTCCTGCGGCTGCCGCGGTCGACCCCGGTCGGCCTCGTCGGATATTCCGGCGGGTCCATCCCCACGCAGTTCGGCGCCGAGGTCGCGCCGCGCTACGCGCCCGAACTGAACATCGTCGGCGCCGCCGCGGGCGGATTGCCGGTGGACCTCGCGCACAACCTGCCCTACATCAACGGCAGTGCGAAGTGGGCGGGTGTCATCCCGGCGCTCGTGGTCGCCTACCAGCGGACCTACCGGCTCGACACCTCGACGTTCCTCTCGACCCGCGGCCGACAGGTCGCCCAGGACGTCAGCGACGAGTGCATCTCGGAGTTCGCGTCGAAGTATCCGGGACTCACCAGCGCGGACATGGTCAAGCCGCCGTACACCGGTCTGCTCGACGTGCCGCAGGTGGTGCGGGCGATCAACGACAACATCATGGGACGGTCGGGCACCCCGTCGACGAGGATGCTTCTCGCGGTGGGTCACTACAACGCGATCGGGGACACCCTGATGATCACCGGTGACGTGATCGGCCTCGCGAACGAGTACTGCTCACGCGGCGTGGACATCACCTACCGGCAGCTCAACGGCCTGACCCATCAGGAGGCGTTCCTCCCGTTCGAACCGCTGGCACTGCAGTACCTCACCGAGCGGTTCGCGGGTGCCCCGACACAGAGCAACTGCGGTTCGCTGCCGCGCGGGAACAGCCTGGCGCCGCTGCCGGTGCCCTGACCAGGCGGCCTACCCCGGCAGCGTCTCGCCGCCGATCGGGGCCAGCACCTCGCCGGTGTAGTAGGACGAGAGCTGCTCGGCCGCGAAGAACACGTACGACGGTGCGATCTCGTCGGGCTGGGCCGCCCGTCCCATCGGCGCCTGGGTGCCGAAGTCCTTGACCGCCTCGGCCGGCATCGTCGCCGGGATCAGCGGCGTCCAGACCGGGCCCGGCGCGACGCAGTTCACGCGGATCTTCCGTTCCATCAGCGCCTGCGCCAGCGAGTAGGTCAGGGCCAGCACCGCGCCCTTGGTGGCCGAATAGTCGATGAGGCTGTCGTTGCCACGCAGACCGTTGATCGACGACGTGTTGATGATGACGCCGCCGCCGGTCAGGTGCGGCACCGCCGCTCGCGTGGTGTGGAAGAAGCTGTCGATGTTGACGTCGAAGGTGCGCCGCCACTGCTCCGGCGTCAGCTCCAGGAAGTCGTCCACGATCTCCTGGTAGGCGACGTTGTTCACCAGAATGTCCAATGCGCCGAGTTCGTCGACGGTCCGCTTCACGATGTCGGCGCAGTGCGCCGGGTCGGCGAGGTCGCCGCGGTACGCGCGGGCCTGCCGTCCTTCGGCCTCGATGAGCTCGACCGTGTGGCGGGCGTCGTTGTCTTCCTCCAGGTAGGCGATGGCGACATCGGCGCCCTCCTTGGCGAAGGCGACCGCGACCGCACGGCCGATACCCGAGTCGCCGCCCGTGATGAGGGCGGTCTTGCCGGCCAGCAGATCGCGGCCGCGATAGTCACGCATCTCGTCCCGGGGACGTTCGCCCATCTCGTCGGTCTCACCGGGGTAGGAGATCGTCTTCGGTTCGTGCTCGGGGTTCTGGTCGCTCATGATCGAGATGGTGCCCGCTGAGAAGCGTGCGGAAACATCGGCGCGGACCGGGGCGCGGACGTCGTCAGGGGTTCTGGTCGGGGATCTCCTGGTCGAGTTTCTCGTCGAGGGACTCGCCTTCCCGCTGTTCCCGGGCGGTCGTGCCGGTCCGATCACTGGCCGACCAGTCCTCGGGCGGGTCCATCCCCTCCTCGAGCGGGTCCTGACCGAGCCGGTCCTCGTCGAGATCCTCCAAACCGGCTGTCGACGTCAGATCGGGGTTGATGCCCTCAGATGCCGCTGTCGCACTGTCGCCCACGTTGTCGGTACTCATTCTCGTCCTCCTGGCCGTAGCCGAGATCGGTGTCGGTCGGGGTCGGGGTCTCACCGCCGGCCCGGGGTACCGCACATACCCGGCCGACACGCCACCGAAACGATCTCCGCGAGTCCGACTCCGGGGACACGCACCGGGTCGATTCCCGCCGGGTGCGCCAGCCAGGTAAGCTCATCTTTCGCCCGAGACCGCTGGCATTCCTGTTGATTTGTGGTTTGTAGGGGTGAGGGTGACAGACGCCAACGATCACACCGCCGGCGAGTCCCGTATCAGTCACGTCGGCAGCTTCCGGTTCCTCTTCGACACCCAGGAATGGGAGTGGTCCGACGAGGTCGCCGAGATGCATGGTTACCGGCCCGGTGAGGTCACTCCGACGACCGAGCTGATCGCGGGGCACAAGCACCCGGACGACCGGCAGTCGTTCGAAGAGCTGCTCGCGACGATGCTCGACCGCCGGATCCCGTTCTCGAGCCGCCATCGCATCGTCGACACCAAAGGTGAGGTCCGCCACGTCGCGGTGGTGTCGCAGCAACTCACCGACGAATCCGGCGCCGTGATCGGCGCCGAGGGGTTCTATCTCGATCTGACGGCAATCGAGGAGAAGGCCGTCAAGGACCGCGTCGACGAGCACGTCGCGCGATTCCGCGAGCACCAGGGCGTCATCGAGCAGGCCAAGGGCATGATCTCGCTGGCCTACGGCGTGAGCGCCGATCGCGCGTTCGAGGTCATGCGCTGGCGTTCGCAGACGGCCAACGTCAAGGTGAACGAGCTCGCGCGGTCGATCGTCACCGGCGTCCACCGGTACGTGGTGCTACCGGACCCGGTCCGGCAGTCGTTCGACCATCTGCTGCTCAACGCACACCGCTCCGACAACGAGAACGCCTCGTCCTCGAAGTAGCACCGACGCACCACCGTTCATCGCCTCCACGGGCGGTTTCACCGCCGACATTCCGGGGTATCCGCACCGGCACGAGATAGGTGCCGGAAACCGGCAGTCATCTGCGGCTCGCCGAAGCCGCGATCGTGCAGGCCCGGTTGAGAACACAGCCGTTGCGACCCTAGTGAACGGATGTGGCAGTGAGCAGTGCGCAGCCAGGCGGAACAGCAACCCTCGAGACAACGGGGTCGAACACGACACGAGGTCTGTCGACGATGTCGGCGGGCCTCGGTTCGCGGAGGGGCGGTGCGACCCGCGTGCGCGTCGCGTCGGTGCCGCACTCCCACGTGTACGTCCGCCACCTGTCGCCGCTGAACGGTACGGTCAGCGGGCTCGACACCGGCCCGGTCTCGGTCGTACGCCTGCCCGACCCGGTGCCGGCCGACGGCGCCAAGGTGCCGGGCGGCTGGTGGCCCCCGCTCATGCTCGACCCCGCGTGGATCGCCCGCAACCACAACGAGTTCGACGTCTTCCATCTCCACTTCGGGTTCGACGCCGTCGAGCCGGCCGTGATGTCGAAGGTGATCGATGAGCTGTGCACCCACGGCAAACCACTCGTGTACACGCTGCACGATCTGCGCAATCCGCATCACCCCGAACCGGGACGCCACGAGGAGGTCTTGGACATCCTCGTACCGGCGGCGGATGAGGTCATCACCCTGACCCCCGGCGTCTCCCGGGAGATCGCGCGCCGCTGGCAGCGCAAGGCGACCGTGCTGCCTCACCCGCATGTCGTGCCGCCCGGCCGATTCGGTCCGCGCGCGCCGCACGCCGACGACTTCGTGGTGGGGTTGCACGCCAAGAGCATTCGCGCCAACATGGATCCGCTGCCGGTGATCATGACCCTGCTCGAGGCGGCCGCGGACTACCCGGACATGACGGTTCAGATCAACCTCCACGACGAGGTGTTCGTCCCCGGGAAGCACGCGTACAACCCGGACTTCGGCACCACGGCGCTGGCACTCTCCCGGCATCCGTATGCGCGCGTACTCGTGCACGAGTACTTCTCCGACGATCAGCTGTGGGATTACTTGCGGAGCGTGGACGTGTCGGTACTGCCGTACCGATTCGGTACCCACTCCGGGTGGCTCGAGGCCTGCCACGATCTCGGAACCACCGTGATCGCGCCGAGCTGCGGCTTCTACCGCGAGCAGCAGGACTGCCTGTCCTTCGAGTTCACCGAGGACACCTTCGATCCGGACTCACTCGTTTCTGCTCTGGCACAGGCATATTCGGCTCGTCCCGCGGCGGCCTCGTGGCCCGACCGGCGCGCGCAGCGCGAGTCGCTCGCCGAGCAGCACGCCGCCCTCTACACCAGGGCTCTGGATGCGTGACACGTTGAGGATCGCCATCGTCGCGTCGAGCCGCTACCCGATCGCGCAGCCGTTCGCGGGCGGACTCGAGGCCCACGTCTGGCATCTCACTCGCGCCCTCACCCTCGCCGGTCACGAGGTCACGCTGTTCGCGGGCGCGGGCAGCGATCTGCCGGTCGACTCGGATCGCCTGCGCGGCGAGTTGTTCGAGCCCTCCGCGGCCGCACGCTCGGATGTGTCGATGCCCCAACTCGAAGCACTGCAGGATCATCACGCGTACCTGTCGCTCATGCTGTCGTTCACCAACAACCCCGGCGACTACGACGTGATCCACAATCACAGCCTGCACTACCTCCCGGTCGCCATGGGTCCGGCCGTCGAGACCCCGATGGTCACCACGCTGCACACCCCGCCGACGCCGTGGCTCGAGTCCGCGCTGACCCTTGCGCCCGGTACGCGTTGTGTCGCCGTCAGTCGGCACACGGCACAGTCCTGGTCGCATGTGCTCGGCGAGATCCCGGTGGTGCACAACGGGGTTCAGTTGGACCGCTGGCCCGCCGGCCCCGGCGGAGACGACCTGGTGTGGTTCGGCCGGTTCGTACCGGAGAAGGGCGCCCACCTCGCGATCGAGGCCGCCCAGCGCGCGGGCCGTCGACTCCGGTTGGCCGGACCCACCAGCGACACAACGTATTTCGAGCAACAGATCGCCCCGTCGCTGGGCGGGCTCGTCCACTATGAGGGACACCTCCACCAGCACGACCTGGCGCGATTGGTCGGCTCCTGCGGCGCGACCCTGGTGACCCCGGTGTGGGACGAGCCCTACGGCCTCGTGGTGGCCGAATCCCTTGCCTGCGGCACCCCGGTGGCGTGCTTCGCCCGTGGCGGTATCCCCGAGATCGTCGGCGAGCACGCCGGCGTCCTCGTGCCGCCGGGCGACATCGACGCGCTGGCCCTCGCGGTGGACGATGCGCTCACCCTCGACCGGGGCCTCGTGCGTCGGCGCGCGGAGGACCACTGCACGGACATCGCGATGATCGATCGGTACCTCGACATCTACGCCGATCTGGTCGCCGGGCGCCCGTTGGCCGACTCCTCGCTCCCCCGGGAGGTCGGGGTGTGATCGGTTACTACGTTCACCATCAGGGCCGCGGACACTGTTCCCGGGCCACTGCCGTCGCCGGCCACCTCGGCACCGACGTCGTCGCGCTGACCAGCGCGTCGCTGACCGCCCCGGTGTTCAGCGAGGTGATCACGCTCGAGCGCGACGACGCCGACCCGCAGCCGCGGGACGTCGACGCCGGCGGCCTGCTGCACTGGGCCCCACGGCACGACGGCGGACTACGCACACGCATGGCGCAGCTGGCCGAGTTCGTCGAGACGCGCCGACCGGCCGCCGTCGTCGTCGACGTATCGGTGGAAGTCACCCTCTTTCTCCGGCTGATGGGCGTGCCGGTGATCGTGACGGCGCAGCCCGGCGTTCGCGACGATCTGCCGCATCAGCTCGCCTACCGGGCGGCCGATGCGATCATCGCGCCCTGGCCCGCCGAGCTGTATCAACCGGACTGGCTCCGGGAGCATCTGCCGAAAACGGTCTTCACCGGAGGTATCTCGCGGTTCGACGGACGACTCCCCGTGTCCCACCCCACCTTCGCCGCCGACATCCTCGTCGTCACCGGCGCGGGCGGGGTACCGGGTGCCCCGCATCCGGCGACCACACTCGGCGAGGAGCTCCCGGAGCACACCGTCGTCGGGCTCGGACCCGCCTTCGGAACGTGGGTCGACGACCCGTGGCCCTTCCTGTGCAGCGCGCGGGTGACCGTCATCGGCGCGGGTCAGGGAAGCGTGGCCGACGCCGCCGCGGCCGGGCGCCCGGCGGTGGTCATCCCCGAGGACCGACCCTTCGCCGAACAACGGGCAACCGGCAACACCCTCGCACGCTCCGAACTCGCCCTCGTCACGTCGTCATGGCCGTCCGCCGAACGCTGGCGCTCGATTCTCGACACCGCCGGGAGTTCGTCGCCGGAGTGGTCGCGGTGGCACACCGCCGGCGCCGCCGAACGTGCGGCGCGGGCGATCGAGGCGGTCGCGCACCGATGACCGGCGTCCCCGAGGTGGCCGCCGTCATCACGATCGTGTCGGGGCGGCACCGCCACCTTCGACGACAACTCAAGGCGTTCGCCCATTCGACCCGGCGGCCCGACCTGCACTACGTGGTGGCCATGGACGACCCCGACATCACATCTGTCACCGACGGTCATCCGGTGGAGGTCATCCGGTTCGCCAACGACGACCCGGACACCCTGCAACTCGCCGATGCCCGGAACGCCGGCGCCACGGCCGCCATGACCGCGGGGGCCTCGCTCTTGGTGTTCCTCGACGTCGACTGCATCCCCGGCCCGGACATGCTCGAGCGCTACCTCCGCTCGTGCACGGCGACACCGGACCTGAAAGTCCTCTACTGCGGCCCGGTCACCTACCTCCCCTGCGACCAGCCGACCTTCGATGCGCGCGAGCTCGCCCGGTTCACCGATCCGCACCCGGCGCGTCCGTCACCGGGAACCGGGCAGACACAACTCTCATCGGAGCTGATGCTCTTCTGGTCGCTGTCGTTCGCGGTCCGGGCGACCGATTGGCTCGCCCTGGGCGGCTTCCACCCCGGCTACCGCGGTTACGGCGGCGAGGACACGGACTTCGCGATGTCCGCGCGCGACAACGGGTTTCGGATCGCCTGGGTTGGTGGCGCACACGCCTACCACCAGCACCATCCGGTCTCGAACCCGCCGGTCGAACACCTTGCGGACATCCTCCGCAACGCACGGGTGTTTTACCGGCGATGGGGCACCTGGCCCATGGAGGGGTGGCTGCGCGCGTTCGCCGACCGCGGCCTGGTCGCCTACGACACCGCAGGCGACGAGTGGCTCCGGGTCAGCGACGGAACTTCGAGAACCCGATGACGACGCCGCGGGAGGCGGCACCCGGGAGCGGTTCGTCGTAGGAGATCGTGTGAGTGTCGGTGACGGTCTGCACGATCCGCCATCCGAAAGTCGACTGCTTCAGGGTCACGTCCGGGACGAGCTCCCCCCGGATCTCGCCGATCACGCCCTGCGACGACATGTGCAGGGTCAGTTCGATGGACGACTCCTCAGCGGCGGCGGAGATGATCTGCGAGCAGATCTCGTCCACGGCCACCTTGGCGTCGATGACGTCGTCAAGCGCCCAGTCGTCGATGTACAGCGCGGTCTCGACCAGAGCGCGCACCAGCGCGAGACGATCGGTGGCGGCCGGAACCCGCAGGACCGTCGGCGTACCGCCGTCGATCGATAGCTGGGACGTCGCGTCGGAATCGGTCATCAAATGAGTCTTCTTCGCCCGTTGATTGGTGGTGCCGATCTCGGCTGGTCTGGTCATGAGTGCCCCGTGATTCCGTGTTCCAAACCGCGGCCGGAGGACCTTGCCGCGCTGAACGTGCCCCCCCGAACACGTGTCGACACGTTAGCAGAGCGTTTACCCAGATCATGACTCGATGAGATTCACGTCTCCATCCGTCCCATGACCGACGCGGTCGCGGTGAGGCGACGTTTCATCGCCCGCCGCTCGCGGTAAACCCTCCGCACCGAGGCCGGTGTCGAGCACGCCGGCCACCGAGCCCCGACCAGACAGCGCAGGGAGTGCACCATGCCAGATCTGACACCCGAACGAGAAGTCGCGTCGCGTGAGGCCATCGCGCGGCGCCCGGCACGAAAGTCGCGAGGACTGAAGGCCGTCGGCCTACTCGGCTTCGTCTGCCTCGGACTCATGCTGGTGCTCGCCGGCATCGCCATCGCCGCCGGTGCGACCGACCGCGATGCGACGGTGTGGCTGGCGGTCGGCGCCGTCGTCATGGGTCTGATCGCGATCGGACTGCTGATCGGCAGCCGTGTCCTGCTGCGACGTCGCGCAGCCCGCGACGGCGATCGGGCCCATCAGGACCCGATCCAGCCCGAGACCACCGCCGAGGAAGCCGAACGCTATGAGGAGCGGTTCCACGACTTCCCGGTGGAACACGCCGAAAAGAGTGAACGAGGACGAGACGACCGCCTCGAGGAGATTCGCGAAGAGCGTCGAGCCGACAACGGAAAGGCCTAGAGAATGCGTGCAGTCACCTGGCAGGGCAAGCGGAACGTGTCGGTCGAGACCGTGCCCGACCCCAAGATCATCGAGCCCACCGACGCCATCATCAAGGTCACCTCGACCAACATCTGCGGGTCGGACCTCCACCTCTACGAAGTTCTCGGCCCGTTCATGCAGGCCGGCGACATCCTCGGGCACGAGCCGATGGGGATCGTCGAGGAGGTCGGCAGCGACACCGGCGACCTGCGGGTCGGCGACCGGGTGGTCATCCCCTTCCAGATCGCCTGCGGCACATGTCTCTTCTGTCACGACGGACTCATGACGCAGTGTGAGACGACCCGCGTCACCGAACAGGGGACGGGCGCCGCACTGTTCGGCTACTCCCAGCTCTACGGCTCCGTGCCCGGCGGGCAGGCCGAGTACCTGCGCGTGCCGCAGGCCCAGTTCACCCACATCAAGGTGCCGCTGGAGAAGCCCGACTCGCGGTACGTCTATCTCTCCGATGTGTTGCCGACGGCTTGGCAGGCCGTCGCCTACGCCGAGATCCCCCAGGGCGGAACCGTCACGGTGCTGGGCCTCGGCCCCATCGGCGACATGGCTGCCCGCATCGCCACGCACCAGGGAGCGCGGGTCATCGGCGTCGACCGCGTGCCCGAGCGACTCGCCCGGGCGGAGGCCCGCGGCATCGAGACCGTGAACTTCGACGCCGTCGACAACGTCGGCGACGCCATCCGCGACCTGACCGGAGGACTGGGTACCGATTCGGTCATCGACGCTGTCGGCATGGAGGCCCACGGGTCGCCTATCAACAAGGCGCTGCAGAGCGTCGTCGGCCTGCTACCGGACGCCGTCGCCCGCAAGGCGATGTCGGAGGTGGGTACCGATCGGCTGGGCGCGCTCTACTCAGCGATCGACATCGTCAAACGCGGCGGCACGATCTCGCTCTCCGGGGTGTACGGCGGCGCGGCCGACCCGCTGCCGATGCTGACCATGTTCGACAAGCAGATTCGGCTGCACATGGGTCAGGCGAACGTGAAGCGCTGGGTCGACGACATCATGCCGCTGCTGACCGACGACGACCCGTTGGGCGTCGACACCTTCGCCACCCACGAACTACCGCTCAGCGAGGCACCGAAGGCCTACGAGACATTCCAGAAGAAGGACGACGGAATGGTCAAGGTGATTCTCAAGCCGTGAACCCGCGTGGCGTGCCGCGGCCCTTCGTCGCGGCACGCTCGCTGTCGGCCTGCGATCCCGGCCTGGAGTTCTCGTCATCGTCATCGACGACTTCCGATCGCAAGGTCTCGAGAATCCGCGTCAGCAGGCGCGACACATGCATCTGGGAGATCCCCACCTGACGCGCGATCTCGCTCTGCGACATGGACTTGAAGAACCGCAACGTGAGGATGGTGCGCTCGCGTTCGGTCAGCCGCTCGAGGGCCGGCTGCAGCGTGACGAATTCTTCGACGAGTTCCAGTCGCGCGTCCTCGTCGCCGAGGGTGTCGGCCAGCGTCCAGCCGTCGGTCGACGAACCGGCTTCGGCATCGATCGAGCTCGCCGTGTAAGCCGACCGGGCGACCATGCCCTCGATCACCTCGCTGACGGGCAGCCCGAGGTGCTGGGCGATCTCACTCGGGCGCGGCGACCGTCCGAGAGACTGCAGCAACTCCTCACTGGCCTTGGCGATGTTGAGCGACGCCTCCTGGGCCCGGCGTGGCACGCGGATGGACCAGGTGCTGTCGCGGAAGTAGCGCTTGACCTCGCCCATGACGGTCGGGACCGCGAAGGCCAGGAAATTATTGCCTCGTTCGACGTCGAAACGGTCGACGGCATGCATGAGACCGATCCGCGCCACTTGACGCAGGTCGTCAATGGGTTCCCCGCGCTCCGAGAAGCGCCTGGCGACATGGTCTGCCAGGGGCAGGCACCTCGCGATGACGTCCTCCCGCAGCCGGGCACGACGAGCGTCGTCCTTCTCCTCGTGCATGGTCCGCAGAGCCGGAAGGACATCACTGTAATCGTCGTGATCGCCCCGGTCACCCGACGCCATTCTCACCACCAGACTTCGAAGACAGCTCGAGATCGATGCGCAGACCTCGTGCCGCATCCAGAACAGGACTGATGTGCGCACGGGTTCGACGCATATCCGCCTCCAGCCAACCACGGTCGCCCGACGACGTCCAGCCACACCGGTCGTCGGCTGGTCAGGGCGTTGCGTGGCAGGAACAGACCGCAAAGAAGCTGCCGAACTGGGCACAACCTTGTAGGTCACTCTTCTGCAACGTAGGGTAAGAGATGCGGTTCAGGTAGAAGCTGCGTTCTAGAGCGTTGGGCGCCCAGGGCCTTCTCGCTTTCCACCATCACGCTCAATCCCTCTGACCGGGTGATCGTGAACTTGGGGTACTGACGCCGATTCGGCGCAGCACCAAGGCTTCCGATCCAGAAGTGACGGTCGTGGCCAGACGCACTTGACTGAATTGAGAACATCATGGCTCTCACCTCTTCGACCATCTTCCGTTCGGCGTTCGATCCCACTGCGGAGTCCGCGCCGAAGGCCCATTCCCACCAGTTGGTCTCCCCGAAATCGTATTGCGTGCAGGGTTTTTCCGGTAGCGTCGACCGCGACTCGGCAGCCGATTTCGCCGCCGCTCTCGACCGCGTGATCAGCGGCCCCGTCGACGGCATCGTCCTCGACTTCTCGGGCCTGAACTTCTTCGGGACCGTCGGGTTGGTGCTACTGCGCTCGTTCATCGACGACGCCGGTCGCCGATTCGTCCCAGTGGTGGTCGTGGGTGGCCGCGCGGTGACCCGCCCCCTCGAACTCTGCGGAATGGCGCCGTATGTCAAGACTTTCGAGTCCATCGAGGACGCGGGACGCGCTCTGACCCAGGATCAGGTCGGGCCGAGCACGATGGAGTTCACTGTCACCGAGTGAGCTCTGATCACCGTGCTGTCGTGATCTGACGCGCGATGTCGACCAGCTTGGTGTTCGAGTCCTGCGACAGGCGCTTCAGCAGGTCGAAGGCGGCCACCGCGTCGATGTCGAACCGTTCCATCAGCATGCCCTTGGCCTGACCGATGACGTCCCGGTTGGCCAGGGCGCTGTGGAACTGCTTGTCCTTCTTCACCTTGTTCCACGCGAGGGCGGCATGCGTCGCGAAGACCACCCCGATGTCCTCGGCGTGAAGGTCGAAGGCGAACGGCTCGTCGGCGTAGAGGTTCAACGCCCCGATCGACGTGGTGTCGGCGAAGAGCTGGAACGACAGGACGGAACGAATCGGCGTCTCGACGAGCGCGCGGCGGCGGTATTCGGGCCAGCGCTGCTCGTTCTCGAGGTCGTCGACTCGGACGATGCGATCGGCGAGCGCTGCCGAGATGCACGGTCCCTCACCGAGTTCCGCTTGAATACGGTCGTGTACGTCGGCAACGTCGTGCGTGGACCCGAACGACGCGATCGATTTTCGGTCGATTGCGACGGTGAGGCCGGCGTACGCGACTCCGGGGATGTCGACCAGCGCGTTCTCGACGATCGTCTTCGCAACCTGCTCGTCGGAGTCGTCGCCGTGTAATTCACGCGCCAGATCCGCGATCTTGCGGTGAACGTCATCGTCAGCCGGATCGGTCATGGTCGAACCCCTTTCGACGCCCGACGTGAGCGAACGACCACGGACGCGCATTGTTCGGCGTGCTCGTCCAACGTAACCCACTGCGCCACGTTCCGTGGGCGCCGGTGGTTACCGCCAGGCGCCTGACTGCCTCAGCGAAACGCCGCCGACCCGGTGAGTGCGCGCCCGATCGTGAGCTGGTGGACCTCCGAGGTCCCCTCGTAGGTGAGCACCGACTCCAGGTTGTTGGCGTGCCGGATCACCGGATACTCCAGAGTGATGCCATTCGCGCCCAGGATGGTTCGGCATTCGCGGGCGATCGCGATCGCCTCGCGGGTGCTGTTCAACTTGCCGGTGCTGACCTGCTCGGGCGTGAGTTCGCCGCGGTCCTTCAGACGGCCGAGGTGGTAGGCCAGCAGGTGACCCTTGCCCACCTCGAGCGCCATGTCGGCGATCTTGGTCTGGGTGATCTGGTAGCCGGCCAGCGGCTTGTCGAACACCTGGCGGGACTGCGCGTACTCGATGGCCGCCTCGAGGCAGTCGCGGGCGGCACCCATCGCCCCGAAGATGATCCCGAAGCGCGCCTCGCCGAGAGCGGTCAGCGGTCCGCGCAGCCCCTCCGCCTTCGGCAGCATCGCCGAGGCGGGAAGGCGCACGTCGTCGAACACGAGCTCGGAGGTGACCGAGGCGCGCAGCGACATCTTCTTGGTGATCTCCGGCGCCGAGAACCCCGGTGTGTCGGTCGGGACGACGAACCCGCGGATGCCGCCGGGACTGTCGGCGAGGTCGGTCTGCGCCCACACCACCGCGACGTCGGCGATCGAACCGTTGGTGATCCACATCTTCGTCCCGTTGAGCACCCAGTCGTCGCCGTCCCGCTTGGCGTGGGTGCGCATCCCCGACGGGTTGGACCCGAAGTCGGGCTCGGTCAGGCCGAAACAGCCGATCGCCTCGCCCGCCGCCATCCGCGGCAGCCACTCGTTCTTCTGCTCCTCCGAACCCCAGTGGTGGATGGAGAACATCGCCAGCGAGCCCTGCACCGAGACCAGGCTGCGGATGCCGGAGTCGACGGCCTCGAGTTCCAGGCACGTCAATCCGTAGGACATCGCGCTCATCCCGGGGCAGCCGTAGCCCTCGAGGTGCATGCCGAGCGCTCCGAGTCCGCCCAGCTCGCGGGCGATGTCGCGGGCCGGCAGCCGGGCATCCTCGACCCAGTCGGCGATGTGCGGACGCAACTTCGAGGCCGCGAAGTCCCGCACGCTGTCACGGATGGCGATCTCGTCGGCGTCGAGCAACGAGTCCAGGGCGAAGAGCTGGGGCAACGTGCTGGTGCGGGACATGGCGGACCTCCGTCGAGAATGGGACTCGCGGCGGGCGGGGGCCGTCGACGAGAACGTTTGCACGAACGTTTGCATCGCCTAAGGTAGGTGTTCGACGGCCGTCGGGTCAATCAGCAAGAGAGAGGATCAGCGTGGTCAGTGGTCAGCGCGCCCCCACGCTGAAGGAGATCGCCCGGCGTGCCGGCGTACACGTGTCCACCGCCTCCCGGGTGCTGCGACAGTCCGAGCCCGCCGACGGATGGTCGGCGTCGGCTCTGCGGGTGCGGGAGGTCGCCGACCAACTCGGCTACCAGCGCAATGTGTGGGCGGCCAGCCTGCGGACCCGCCGAACCACCACAATCGGGGTCGCGATGACCCGCCTCACCGACGGCGTCGTGGCCACGACCTACCAGGGCATCGAACAGGCCGCCACCCGGGCCGGGTACTCGGTCCTGCTGTCGTCCCCGCCCGACGAGGAAGCCGCTCAGCGACGGGCCATCGAACTCCTCGTCGGCCGGCAGGTCGACGGTCTGCTGCTGAGCGGACTACACCTGCCGGGCCGGGACTTCGTGGAGTCCCTGCGGGTCGGCGACCTCCCGATGCTCACCCTCACCCGGCACGCCGAGGCCGGACTCCCCTTCGTCGGCGGCGACGACGTGCGCGGCGGACGCATCGCCGCCCGGCATCTCCTGGAGCGCGGTCATACCGACCTCGCCGTCATCGGCGGGCCCGGCCACGCCACGACGGCCACCGACCGGCTCCGCGGGTTCCGCGCCGAGCTAGCTCATGCCGGGATCACGCTGTCCGACGACCGCATCGTCGCTTCCGACTTCGAGGTTCACGGCGGGACGGCGGCCGGGCGTGCATTGCTCGATCGTCCGGACCGTCCCCGGGCGATCTTCGCGGTGTCGGACACCATCGCCATCGGAGTCCTCGGTGTCGCCCGCGACCTCGGACTCCGCATCCCCGACGACCTCGCCCTGATCGGCTACAACGACATCCCGGTGGCCGCCCAACTCCCCGTGCCGCTCACGACGGTCCGCTCCCCTGCTCGGGAGATCGGCGAGACCGCGGTACGCGGCCTCCTCGACCTCGCCGCCGGGCGGGACGTCGAACCCCGCCGCCTCCCGGTCGAACTGATGGTTCGCGGAAGCACGTGACGCTCAGGGCGCAGAAGTACCCGAACGTTCCTGCGCCGCACGGAACATCGCGACGACCGCGGTGCGGACGTCGCCACGATCGCGGACCGGGCGATCCCAGACGAGCCGCACCCCGACGACCCCCTCGGGAACCGTGACATCGAACGTCGCTGCCTCGTGGTCGAATCCGGTCATCCGCGCCGCGACCGCGTCGGGCCGCCCGCCCAGCACACGGCAGATCAGCAGCGAGTCGTCGGCATGATCGTCGTTCATGTGTGCAAGCACGGCTGCCACGACATCCGGGCTGAATTGCGCTGAATCCGCAGTGTTCTCGTCAGTCACGCCCAGCCTCCTCGGCCTCGGGACGCACGAACCTCGAGACCCAGCCCCGGAAGTGGTCGACGTCGCCGCCGTGCTCCTCGAACCATCCCCACGCACCGCCGCGCGCACCGGTCACGTCCCCGACGACGAGTTCGATGGCCTCGCGCGGGGTGCGCAGGATCGGGGCGTCCAGCGTGGTGCCCGCCGGGATCCGCTTGCGGGACCGCAGACGCGCGAACACCCCGGCGATGCCGTCCTCGGTCCGGTGATAGTCGGTGACGACCGCTTCCTCGTCGACGCCCGCCAACAGCAGGGCGATCGCGATGATCACCCCGGTCCGGTCCTTGCCGGCAGCGCAGTGCACGAGCGTCGCGCCCTCGGAGTCGAACTCGTTCAGCGCGGCGGTGAGTCGATGCCCGCCCGTGCGCATCATCGCGGTGTAGATCTCGACGAGCGCGGTGTCGGCGAGGCGGTCGACGCGGGCACCCGAGGACACCGGACGGTGCACGACGCGAACGTTCGGCGGCCAGGTGACGGCCATCCGGCCCAGCTCGGTGGGGTCGCGCAGATCGACGACGGTCGCCGGCGGCCAGGGCAGGCCGACGGGGTCCTCGTCGTCGGGATACGGGGCATCGCTGCGGATCAGCACGTTGGCGGCGGTGACGCCGCCGCCGGCGAGCCGCATACCGCCCAGGTCCCGGATGTTGGCGAAGGTCCGCAGGTCAGAGGCGGAGGAGAGGGTCACGGCGGTCCCGATCGTCGATGTGCGCGGTGGTCGGTCGCACCTCACCTTACGCAGGCGATGGAACGGTTGGCGGGCTGACGTACCGTGGCGATGGTGACGACCTACCACTCCTACGAGCCGTCGCAGGGCCACCGACTCTCCCACGACCCGGTGAATGCCATCGTCGCGCCGCGGCCGATCGGCTGGATCTCGACGGTGTCCGACGACGGCGTCGGCAACCTCGCGCCCTACAGCTTCTTCAACCTCTTCAACTACACGCCGCCAATCGTCGGTTTCGCCAGCGTCGGTTACAAGGACACCGTCGCCAACTCGATCGGGTCCGGCGAGTTCGTCTGGAATCTCGCGACCGACGGCCTCGGCGAGCAGATGAACGCCACCTCGGCTGCGGTGCCCGCCGGCGAGGACGAGTTCGACGTCGCCGGCCTGACGCGCCTCGCCTCTGATCTCGTGGCCCCGCCACGGGTCGGCGAGAGTCCGGTGAGTTTCGAGTGCCGAACCACCCAGTCGTTCCAATTACGCACGGCCGCAGGCGACCTCGTCGACACCTGGATGGTGCTGGGCGAGGTGGTCAAGATCCACATCGCCACCCATCTGTTGCGCGACGACCAGACGTACGACACGGCCGGCGCTCGACCGCTGCTGCGCGCGGGCGGGCAGGGCGACTACTTCCTGCCCAGCGACGACCATCACCGGTTCATGAAACGGCCGAAACCGGCCACCCGCTAGCGGTTCCCTCCCGGCCGGTTCCGCTCACATCGCGCGGCGGATTTCGTCGTCGCTCGGCATCCCGGCCCGGGCACCGACCGCCGCGACGGACAGCGACGCCGCCGCGACACCACGTCTCGCCGCCTCGACGACCGTCGAGCCGGCGGCGAGCGCGGCCACGAACACGCCGTTGAAGGTGTCACCCGCACCGGTCGTGTCGACGACCCGCGCGACCCGTCCGGCGGGGAGCGAGATCACCTCGGACGCGGGGTCGGCGATCAGGACGCCATCGGCACCGAGGGTCACGAGAACCGGTGCGCCCGTTCGGGATGCGACCGCCGTCGCCTGTTCGGCCGCCGATATCTCCGGCGCGGCCACACCCTCGGAGACGAGTCCGTACAGGTCCCGCAGTTCAGAGGAGTTGGGCGTCAGTACCGGCGCCGACGCCAACAGGTCGACGGTCGACGGCAACACCGGGGCGGGGTTGACGACGCAGCGGATACCCCGGGCGGCGGCCGTCGTGACCGCCGCGGCGACGGCGTCGGCCGGGATCTCGGTGCTGACGAGGACACAGCCGGCCCAGCCCGCCGCACGGTCGACCGCGGCACGGACCTCGTCGGCACCGAGGACGGCATTCGCGCCTGCCCCGACCGCGATCTGGTTCTCCCCGTGCGGATCGACGACGATCAGCGCCATCCCGGTGGCGACGCCGTCGAGCACGTCCACGTCCGTCACGTCGACACCGGAGTCCCGCAGTTCGGCGAGTGCGCTCGCGCCCATGTCGTCGGAACCCACTGCGCCGCAATAGCGCACCTCGGCACCCGCACGCGCCGCGGCGACGGCGGCGTTCGCACCCTTGCCGCCGCCGTGACGTGTCACGCTCGGACCGACGACCGTCTCACCGGGCCCCGGCAGACGGTCGGTCGCCACCACGAGATCGTCGTTGACAGCGCCGACGACGAGAAGCCGGCCGGCTCGATCGAGGGAAGTCATCGTGCCTTCGTATCCGTCAGCGCACCCGGCGTCCAGTCCGGCCAGTCGGGTACGCCGGCGACCAGACCGTCGACGTACCGCGCGACGATGCGCGTGGTCGGTCGCTCATTGGCGTACACGGTTGCCAGGTCACTCCGCGCGATGGCCGTCCGGACGAGCGGCCACAGGCGTCGGAACCGCTCGCGGATCTTGACCTCCGGGACCGCGTGCCCGCCACTGTCCACGCGCAATCGGACGCGATGGACCGCGAGAGCCTCGGGGATCATCACGACGTGCAGCGCGACTCGGTATCCGGCGGTATGCGCACGTTCAATGAGCTCCAGTTTCGAGGGGTGCGAGAAGACCGTCTCGGCGATGAACGAGGTGCCGCGCTCGATGAGAGTGTCGCGGGTCGCCGCCGCCAACCGGGCGGCGTCGTAGGAATGGGCTTCCGCGGAGTCGGGCCACCGCTGCCGGGCGATCAGATCGGCGTTGACGAAGGGCACATGCAGCAGGGGTTGCAGATGACGCTCGACCAGCGTCGACTTGCCCGCGCCGTTGCATCCGACGACCAGATCGAGCCGCGGAGTCACTGCTCGAGGATGACGCTCGTCCCGTCGGGGCGGTGTTCGACGAGCCGTCCGGCGTCATCGACGACCACCGAGGACAACCCGGCCGAGGCACGACGAACCACGTGGTCGTCGGTCGTGAGCCGCGCTTCGAGATGAGCGTCGATCTCGGCGTCGTAGACGACGGCTTCCTCTGCGGTCAGCACTTCTCCCGGCAGATCGCCCGCCAGCGCGGCCTCGACCCGCTGACGCGACGCGGTGGTGCGCTGCGAGACGCTGCGCCCCAGACGCGCCCAGTGTTCGAGTTGCTGCCGCGCCGACCGCTGCTCTCGCGCGCCCTCCCGGGCCGCATCGGTCACCAATGCAGCAGACAGCCGGGTCACCTTGTCCGTACCGGTGCTCATCGCACACCTCCCGCGCGTGTGTAGCAGAGTGCTACATCGCCCCAGCATACGCCGACGAACCCGTCGACGGTCGTTGTCGCATGACCGTCGACGGGCGTCGGCACTGTCAGCCGGCCTCGCGCGTCACCGCGTGGACGCCGCGTCCCGCTTCGGCAGCACCCATCCCGGGCGCGGGAAGTGGCAGGTGTACCCGTTCGGGAAATTGAGCAGGTAGTCCTGATGTTCGGGCTCGGCCTGCCAGAACGGACCCAGCTCCTCGATCGTCGTGACCGCCTTGCCGGGCCACAGCCCTGACGCGTCGACGTCGGCGATGGTGTCCCGGGCGATCTGCTCCTGCTCCGGCGTCACCGGGAAGATCGCCGAGCGGTAGCTCGTGCCGACATCGTTCCCCTGCCGGTTGCGCGTGGTCGGGTCGTGGATCTGGAAGAAGAACGCCAGGATGTCGCGATACGACGTCTGGGTCGGGTCGAACACGATCTCGACGGCCTCCGCGTGACCGGGGTGGTTGCGATAGGTGGCGTGGTCGTTCTGTCCGCCGGTGTAGCCGACCCGGGTGTCCAGGACGCCGGGCTGCTTGCGGATCAGGTCTTCCATCCCCCAGAAGCATCCGCCCGCGAGGACCGCGGTCTCGGTGCCGGGACGGACGGTGATCTGGCCGGGGTCGGTCGTCATGCGTTCTCCTCCTGGGTATCGGTGGTGTGGGAATTCGTGGTGTGCGTGCCGCCGAACAGGCCGGCGTACTCGCCGTACCCCTCCGCCTCGAGCTCGCCAACCGGGATGAACCGCAACGAGGCGGAGTTCATGCAGTAGCGCTGTCCGCCGGCCTCGCGCGGCCCGTCGTCGAAGACGTGCCCGAGGTGACTGTCGGCGCCGGACGAGCGCACCTCGGTGCGTCGCATCCACAGCGTGCGGTCGGTCTTGGTGGCGACCGCGTCGGGCTCGATCGGCTTGGTGAAGCTCGGCCAGCCGGTGCCGCTGTCGTATTTGTCGGTGGACGAGAACAGCGGCTGTCCGGACACGACGTCGACGTAGAGGCCGGGTTCGTGGTTGTCCCAGTACTCGTTGTCGAAGGCACGCTCGGTGCCGTCACGCTGGGTGACGCGGTATTGGATGTCGGTGAGGCGGCTCAACGCCTCGGGGGTCTTGCGGTAGGTGTTGCTCACGTTTCCTCCTGCTGACGCTCCCTCGGCTCCGTCGAGCGACGGCGCTCGGAGGGCGTCACCGTGCACAACACCACCATGCCCCGATTTGGTCCCGCGACGCCAAGGGCCGCCGCCCACCGGGGTGGACGACGGCCCGGAGGGTCGTCAGCGCGTCGATCAGCCCACGACGTCGCGACCGAAGATCTGCCGCGCGAGCACCCACCGCTGTACCTCGCTGGCGCCCTCGTAGATCTCCCCGATCTTGCTGTCCCGGTACAGGGCCTCGACCGGACCCGACGAGTCGTCGTCGCCGAGCTCTTGCGTGAATCCGAAGCCGCCGAACGCCTGGACCGCGTCGCGGGCCATCTGGACCGCGACCTCGGTGCCGCGCAGCTTGGCCATCGCCGCCTCCGGTTCGGGAAAGCGCGTTCCGGCGTCGAGCCGCATCGCGGCCTTGATGTACAGGTCGCGCGAGATCGCGATCTCGGTCGCGCGGTCGGCCATCAGGAACTGCCAGTGCTGCCGGGCTGCGAGCGGTTCGCCGAAGGCCACCCGGGTGCGCAGGTGGGCAGCGGTGCGGTCGAAGGCGGCTTGCGCCATGCCCACACCCGCCGCCGCGATCCCGATACGTCCGTAGGTCAGCGTCTGCAGGGCGACCTTCAGCCCGCCGCCCTCGGTCCCGAGCAGGGACTCACGCCCCAGCTCCACCTCGTCGAGGTGCACGTCGGCGGTGATCTGGCCCTTGTTCCCGAGCTTGCGATCCGGCGTACCCACCCGGACCCCCGGGGTGTCGGTCGGGACGATGAACGTCGAGAGCCGGTCACCGGTGCGAGCGAGGACCACGACGAACGCGGCGACGACGGAATTGGTGATCCACCGCTTGCGCCCGTTCAGCACCCATCCGTCGCCGCGGCGGTGCGCCACGGTCCGGACCGCCTCGGGTGAGAGATCGCTCGACGCGGCCGGCTCGCTGGTGGCGAAGGAGCCGACGATCTCGCCGGCGACGACCGGGGCCAGCCACCTGCGGCGCTGCTCCGGCGTGCCCTGGTTGACGGCATTGCCCGCGAGGATGCAGTGGACGTCGAAGATCGCGGCGACGCTGTTGGAGAAGTACGCCACTTCTTCGACGGCGGTGGCCGTCGCGGTGGCCGGGTGAGCCAGTCCGTCGCCGCCGACATCGGCCGCGAAGGGGATGCGGTAGATCCCCGCCGTGGCCAGCCGATCGAACACGTCACGTGGGAAGCCGTCGAGTCGCTCGTCGCCCCGCGCGATCCGGTCGGCCACCGGCGCGACGTCGCGAAGCGCGACCTGCCGAACCCTGCGACGGACCTCGACTACCTCCTCGGGCGACACGAGGTCGTGGTACAGGGTGTCGGCGATCCGCGGCGGATGGTCGGGCATGTCGTCGGACGACGACACCCTGGTGATGTCGATGACAGTCAAGGAGTCTCCTGTTCTGATCGAACCGATCGACCCGGCTCAGACCGGCGCATCGGCCACGGCACGGGAGTGCTCGATCTCGTCGGGCATCAGTTCGACGACCGCCTCGGCCTCCGGCGCGGGCCCGCCCGGTCCGAAGTCGGCGAAGGCGGTGATGTGCTCGTCGAGCGGGAGCGGATTGGGCGTGCCGTAGGTGAAGTAGGTCTCCCACGGCAGCTTCGCACCGCCGACGGCCAGACCGGTGTCGATGTCGGACATCTGCCAGGTCTTCGTCTCGGCGGACGGATCGAGATGCAGGTATCCGGACTCGCCGAACAACTCGATGCGGTTGCCACCGGGTTCGAACACGTAGAGGAACTGACCCTGGGTGATCCCGTGTCGGTCCGGGCCGGCCTCGATGCGGATGTCGTACTCGCGGAACATCTCCGCGGCGTCGATGTTGTGCTGACCCGTGCCGTAGTAGAAGGCGAGGTGATGCAGTTTGCCGCGCCCGCCGGTCATGTCGCGCATGCAGGCGACCTCGTGGCCGAGGATGTTCGAACTCATCCAGGCGCCGATCTCGACATCACCGTCGACGACGCGCTCGGTGGTGCGGAACCCGAGGTGGCGTTCGAACTCGGTCTTGACCGCGGTGACGTCCGAGGCCATCAGGTTGAGGTGGTCGATGCGCTTGACCGGAATCCCCTGCAACGGCTTCTTCGACGGCCGGGTGAGGATCTTGCTCTGCAGTTCCGGTGGCGCGACGTAGGTCTCGGCTTCCCACACCAGCGCGAAGTCGTGACCGTCGGCGGTCTTGTATGCCAGCGTCTTGCCGTAGCCGAATTCGTCTTCGTGCCAGGAGGTGTCGATGTTCGCACCCTGCAGCGAGGCGGCACGGCGTTCGAGCGCCTCCGGAGAGCTGGTCCGCAGGCCGGCATGACCCATCCCGGGCTCGGCGGCCTCGGTGATCTTCAGACTCCAGGGGTAGGGGTCCTCGTAGGCCCGCAGGTAGACGGACTGGCCTTCGCGCCGGGTGACGTACATGCCCAGGAATCGGGTGAAGAAGTCGAGGGTCTCCTGCGGCTTCGGGGTCAACAGTTCGGCACGGGCGAGGTGCGCGACATCGAAGCGTGCGGCGTTCTCGGTCATCGTTTCTCCTGTGGATCGGGCGCCACCGGATCTCGGTGGCTGCTGGCTGATGAGCCTCAGCATGGCGACGAGATGTGACTGCCGTCACCGCCATTCGGGATATCCGAACAACGGTGTCGCCGATGCGCTCCGCGTTCGGACTGCCCGTGCCTTGGCCCCGGAGACGGCAACCGCTCCTTAGGTTCGGTGTCGAGCACGCCGACGGCAACCGAGACCGAACGTGCGCACGAGCAGAGGAGACATGCGATGAGCCGGTTGACCGCCGCCATTGTGGGATCGGGCAACATCGGGACGGACCTGATGTACAAACTGCTGCGGTCCGAGTACGTAGAACCGGTCCACATGGTCGGGATCGATTCCGCCAGTGAGGGTTTGCGCCGGGCGCGCGAGGAAGGACTCGAGGCGTCGGCCGAGGGCGTGGACTGGTTGCTACGGCAGTCCTCGCCCCCCGACCTCGTCTTCGAGGCCACCTCCGCCAAGGTCCACGCCGCCGTCGCGCCCCGCTACGCCGACGCGGGGATCACCGCGATCGATCTGACGCCCGCCTCGGTCGGCCCTTACGTCGTCCCCGCGGTCAACCTCCGCGAACACGTGAACGCGCCCAACGTGAACATGGTGAGCTGCGCCGGGCAAGCCACCATCCCGATCCTCCACGCGATCAACCAGGCCGCCGACGCCGCCTACGGAGAGATCGTCGCGGCCATCGCGTCGGCGAGTGCGGGTCCGGGAACGCGGCAGAATCTGAGCGAGTTCAGCGAGAAGACGGGGCGCGCCCTGGCGCAGGTCGCGGGAGCGGACCGGGCCAAGGCGATCTCGGTGATCAACCCGGCCGAACCGCCGATGAACATGCGCGACACGGTGTATGCGAAAGTGCGCAACCCTGATCCCGTGGCCATCGAACGCGCCGTGGTCGACATGGTCGCCGAGGTCCAGCGCTACGTCCCCGGTTACACCCTCAAGCTCGTCGACACCGATGGCGATCTGGTGACCGTGATGCTCGAGGTCGTCGGCGCCGGCGACTTCTTACCCACGTACGCAGGCAATCTCGACATCATCACCGCGGCCGCCGTGCAGGTCGCCGAGGTGATGGCGCAGGAGAGGGCCGCCACAGCGACACTTCAGACAGGAGCACTGCGATGACCAGCCAGTCCCCGGCCCGCGGGCCACGATCGGTCACCCTCGTCGACACGACGCTGCGTGACGGGATGTCGAGTGTCTCGCACCGGTTCACCACCCGCGACGTCGCCGCCATCGCGGCCGGCCTCGACCGGGCCGGCGTCCCGACAATCGAAGTGGCACACGGCATCGGTCTCGGTGCGTCGTCGGTCCAGTACGGCTTCGCCGCGGCCACCGACCCCGAGTACGTGCGCGCCGCCGTCGACGCGGTCGACAACGCCGACATCGCGGCCCTCTACGTACCGGGCATCGCGACGCTGAACGAACTGCAGGCGGCGGTGGACGCCGGCATCTCGACCGTCCGCGTCGCCGTCCACTGCACCGAAGCCGATTGCGGGCAGCAGCCTGTCCAATGGGCGAAGGAGAACGGTCTCACCGTGATGACCTTTCTCATGATGAGCCACAAACTCGAACCCGACGCACTCGCCGAGCAGGCGGCCAAGCTCGACTCCTACGGCGCCGACGTCGTGTACGTCGTCGACTCCGCAGGTGCGCTCGTCCCGCGGCAGGCCGGCGAGCGGGTCGCGGCACTGCGCGAGGCGATCTCCGCGGACATCGGTTTCCATGCCCACAACAACCTCGGTGTCGGGATCGCCAACGCGCTCACCGCCGCCGAGAACGGCGCCACCTACATCGACGGCTCGCTCCGAGGGCTCGGCGCGAGCGCGGGCAACGCCCAGACCGAAGTCCTCGCCGCCGCATTCGAACGCGCCGGCTGGGACACCGGCGTCGAGCTGTTCCCGCTCATCGACACCGCCGAGAACGTCGTGGCCCCACTGATGACCGAGCCGCAGATCGTCGACGAGACCGCTCTCGTACTGGGATACGCCGGGGTGTACTCGACGTTCTTCCACCCCACCAAGCGCGCTGCGAAGAAGTTCGGGGTCCCGGCCCGGGACATCCTGCTCGAACTCGGCCGGCGCGGGGTGATCGGCGGCCAGGAAGACATGATCATCGATGTGGCCTCGGAACTCGCGGGCCGCACGTACGAGACGCCCGTCGCGGCAGAGGTGTGACGCAATGACTCTTTCCAGCCATCTGACAAGCACCGATCAGAACGGTACCGCCGAGGTCCGCCACCTCATCGGGGATGAGTGGCGCACAGCTTCGGACGGTGCGACGTTCGAGTCGCGCGACCCGCATGACGGCACGTTGCTCGCGCGGGTGGCGCGCGGCACCGCCGACGACGGTCTCGCTGCGATCGACTCTGCCCGAGCAGCTTTCGACGACGGGCCGTGGCCGCAGATGTCGGCCAAGGAACGCGCGGCGATCCTGCATGCGGTCGCCGACGCAGTCGACGACCACCGAGAAGAGCTGGCGCAGCTCGAGACCCGCGACGGCGGCAAGACGATCACGCAGTCGCTGCATGCCGAGGTCCCGCGGGTGGCCCACAATCTGCGGTTCTTTGCCGATTACGTCTCGATGGCCGCAAACGAGGCCTACCCGGACGGCGACCTGCTGTCCTACGTCCTCTATCCACCTGCCGGAGTCGTGTCCGCGATCAGCCCGTGGAACGCGCCGCTCATGTTGGCGACGTGGAAGATCGCGCCCGCGTTGGCTTTCGGCAACACCGTCGTCCTCAAACCCGCGCCCCAGACCCCGTTGACCGCCAATCGGTTCGCACAGATCGCACTCGAAGCCGGCCTGCCCCCGGGGGTGCTCAACGTCGTCCACGGCTTCGGGGGCGAGGCCGTCGCGGGGCCGCTGACGTCCGATCCACGCGTCGACCGCATCACCTTCACCGGGTCGAGCGCCACCGGCGTGAAGATCCTGCAGGCGGCCGCGGCGAACCACACGCCGGTCTCGGCCGAGATGGGTGGCAAGTCGGCCAACATCGTGTTCGCCGACGCCGATCTCGATGTGGCCGTGCCGATGTCCCTTCGGGCCATCTTCGGCGGCAACGGGCAGGTCTGCCTGTCGGGTTCGCGACTGCTGGTGCAGAACTCGATCCGCGAGCAGTTCGTCGAGCGCTTCGTCGAGGAGGCGCGGAAGCTCGTGGTCGGGGACCCGAAGGACCCGACGACGTTCATGGGGCCGCTCATCGAGCAGCGGCACCTCGACAAGGTGCACAGCTACGTCGAACTCGCGCAGGATGAAGGCGGCAAGATCATCACCGGCGGCGAACGACTCACCGACTCCGATCGGGCGGGCGGCTTCTACTATCCGCCGACCGTCATCACCGGCCTGACCAACGACTCCCGTACGGCACGTGAGGAGATCTTCGGTCCCGTCGAGACGGTTCTGGGCTTCGACACCGAAGAGGAGGCGCTGCGCATCACCAATGACTCCCCCTACGGTCTCGCCGGAATCCTGTTCACGCAGAACCTCGATCGGGCTCATCGGATGGCGGCTCGCTGGAAGGCCGGCACGGTGTGGATCAACACCTTCTTCGAACGCGATCTCCGACTGCCCTTCGGCGGCGAGGGCATCAGCGGCCTGGGTCGCGAGGGTGGCCAGTACTCCCGGGAGTTCTTCACCGAGCCGCGCGCGGTGACGCTCCGCATCCGGAAGTAGGCCCGTGTTGGGAACAGGAACCGTGCCGGCAACCGAGACATGCGTCGTCGTCGGCGCGACCGGCGCGATGGGGACCGTGATCACACGACGCCTGGTGGCGCGGGGGATGCGGGTTCTCGCGGTGGGGCGTCGTGCCGATGAACTCGAACGGCTGTCCGCGACAGACGATCTCATCGTCTCGTGCGTCGCCGACATCGCCGAGGACGGCTCCGTGGACTCGATCCGCGGACATCTCGAAGGAACCGTGCGGCTCGCGGTGTTCGCGGCCGGCCTGCCGGTCCGAGGCTCCGCGGACGCGATCGAGCCGTCGCTGCTGGCCACCGCCGCCAACATCAAGGTGGCCGGCACTGTCCGGTTGCTGCGAGCCGTCCGCGACCATCTCGCCGAGGGCTCGCGGTTCGTCGCGGTCGCGGGTTCACTCGGACTCGAGCCGGGCCCCCTCGACGCGGGCCCGGGCACCGCCAACGCCGCATTGTTCAATCTGATGCGACAGATCGGCGCGTTGTACGGACCCCGAGGGGTCACGGTCCACACGATCGCGCCGGGACCCATCGACACCCCTCGGTTGCGTGCCTTCGTCGACACCGAATCGCGCGAGACCGGTGCTGCGCCGCAGGACATCTGGGACCGGTACACAGCCAAGACCTCGCTGGGTCGCCTGCCCATCCTCGACGAGATCGCCTGGCTCGTCGAGATGTTGCTCGAGCCCCAGGCCGCCGTGCTGCACGGCAGCGTCCTCAACGCCGACGGCGGAACTCGCCACGGCATCCAGTAGCCCGATCCCCCACGGACACGGGCACTTCCGATCGGAGCCGACATGCCGGTTGCACACTTTCACATCCCCGCGGGCACCGCGTCCACCGAGCAGCGCGCCGCTCTGCTGACCGACGCGAGCGGGACCTACTCCCGCATCCTCGACTCACCGATCGAGCGGGTACGCGCTTTCATCGTGCAGTACGACCCGACCGACCTCGCCGTCGGCGGACAGCTCGTCGCCGACGGCGGCACGATCGCGCCGTACTTCACCGCGATCGTGCTCGCAGGCCGTCCGGCGCAGCAGCGTTCGGACCTCCTGGCCGCGTTCACCGATCTCGTCGTCGAGCACCTGGACGTTGAACGCTCGGGCGTCCGTGGACAGATTGTCGAGGTGGCGCCGGAGAATTGGGGTATCGCCGGCGTGCCGGCGAGTGATGTCCGGGCGTCGGAGATCGCACTCCGCGCGGCTCGCTGAGCCCGACACATCTACACTGTGGAGTTGTCAGAGGTCGTGTGGCGCCGGAGTCGACGCCGGAGAGTCTGGGCGCGGTGGTTCTAGGGTTGGCGACTACACGAGGGCGTCGTCGAGTCGCATGGTGCGGCGGTTGTAGGCAGGCCGGGGTAACCGTCGGGGGTCGATGTCGGCCGGCGGGATCAGCCACGGATGCCGATCAGGACCCATCACCACCTCCCAGCCATGGTGATGGACCTGGGTATGGCAGCGCTGACACAGCAAGCACCCGTTGTCCAGATCAGTCGGACCACCATCAGCCCAATGGACGAGATGGTGGACCTGCATATGCGCGGCGGGGGCAACGCATTTCACACAGCACATATCGCGAACGATGATCGCTCGACGTGAGTGGTGTGGGAACAGCCGATTCGTGGTGCCCATCCGCAACGGCACGCCCTCGGTGTCGAGCACGATCTCGGCCACCCCACCGTCGCAGGACAGTCGTCGTGCCGTCGACGCCGTGACCGCACCGACCCACGGCAACCGCGCCGGATCGGTGTTGTCGGCCGGGATGGTCACCAGCACCTGGGTGCGGGGCGCGCCAGCGGTGGTCATCGCCGCACCGACCGCCGCCTGATCCAGCAGCAACTCCAGGCCATCAGCACGGCGTTGCCCGGCGTCACGCCGATCCTGGGCACCGTCGGATTCCGGCCGCGGGCACGACCGTTCGTCGATCATCGACAGGAACTTCTCCCCGATCACCGCGGTCACATCCGCGGCGAACGCGACTCTGCCCTGCTCGGTCACCCGCGTGTGCACGGTGTTCAACGACGCGTCATCAGCCGCCGCAACCGTGTCGGAGTCGGCATCCGCGAGGCGGGCAGCGAGATCGCGGGCGTGAGAGTCGATCTCGGCCGGGGTGGCCCCGGAAAATGCCTGGGTGAGCAGTTCGGTCTCGAACACCTGCCGATCCTCATTCGACAGCGCAGCGGCAGAACCTTTCTCGGCCACACAGATTCCGCGCACCACCGCATCGACACACTCGGCAGACAGGTACCCCTCGGCCGCGCAGTCGGCGAGATTCGGCAACGACGCCAGGCCGCCGGCGACCCGCACACCCGTACGCGACCGAAGGCGGCATCCCCATCTCGACCAGCGTGACTCGCGTCGTCGAACCCGCCCGCGCAGCCGCGCCCGACGCGTCGAACAGTGCGATATGGACGGCGATCTGATGTTCCAGGACGTTGCGCAGCACACGCAGTTCGTCGAGTCGGTCGAACACCGCGCGGCCACTGCCGTCGTCGGGCGGTGACTGCAAGGCGATGAGAGTGTCGCGGAGCTCGGTGATCGAGGGCATGACACCAAGGTACTCGCCGACACGTTCGACGACGAGGTTCATCCACAAGCAATCTTCGATGAAGATACTTGTCGGGCAATGGATGTCACTCACACCCCAGCGGTGAACCGTGGTGGACTGTGGTGAACAAGAACCCCACCAGCCACACGGGTCAGCGTCTACAACCACCAATGAACGTCGTGGAGCTGGAACGAAGCACTTCCGCCAACCTGGCCAGTCGCTGCAACGCATCCAGGTCGCCAGACCCTTCGTGACGCGCCCTCCGCAAGCTCCGGGCGCTCCTCAGGGAGCAGGGCTGACGCGCCCTCCGCAAGCTCCGGCCGCTCCTCAGGGAGCGGAGCGGGACGCGCCCCTGCCCTCGCGGCTACGCGCCGCGTCACCAACAGACTTCAACTCGACTCCTAGACTTCGATCGAAGTCCATCGGTCGAGTTGGAGTCTGCCGGTCGCCGGCCGGACCGCAGGTGTAGCGGTCTTTTCGGATCAGGGAGCGGGGGTGTGGGCGCAAGATGGTCTCCCGCGCCTCACGATTCCGTGATAGCCGCCTGGCGTTCGGCGACGGTGACGTCGCCGGCCGACCAGTGGGTGGTCGGGACCTCGCGGACGCACACTCGGATGTTCGCGATCGGCGCACCGATCGCACGGTGGGCGGCCGCCGTCAGTTCGCGCATCAGCGCGCGCACCTCGTCGGGTGAACGCCCCTGGGCGATGGTCACATCGATGAACGGCATCTCAACCTCCGGCGATCGTGATGGAGCCCAGCGTGGTGAAGTGCGCTGCGACCCGGCTGCCCGGTTCCACCGCGACGGCGTCGGTCATCCCCCCGGTG
The DNA here is from genome assembly GCF_042668985.1 of Gordonia sp. NPDC057258. Lineage (NCBI taxonomy): Bacteria > Bacillati > Actinomycetota > Actinomycetes > Mycobacteriales > Gordoniaceae > Gordonia > Gordonia sp. NPDC057258. The sequence goes on along the minus strand of NZ_JBHUXZ010000008.1, from coordinate 104,781 downwards.
AGGACGACCCAGCCCGCTTCCAGGGTGACGCCCCGCGCGCCGAAGGTGTTGGCGGCGAACGCCAATGCCTCGGCAGGATGACCGAGCACCGCTGAACCCGTCGCGGTGGCGACGATGTCACCGTCGACTTCCAACAGGCACGCCTCGAGCCCGAAGTCGACGTCCGCGATGTCGCGGATGACCGGGCCGGTCACGTAGACGCCGGAAGAGTTGTTGTCGGCGACCGCATCCTCGAGGGTGAACTTGAATCCGGAGTACCGGCTGTCGATGATCTCGATGGCGGCCATCGCATAGTCGACCGCGGCGAGTGCTGTGGCCGCGGTGACACCGGGACCGATGAGGGGCCGCCCGAGCACAAAGGCGATCTCCGGCTCGGCGCGCGGATGGATGAGTCGCTCACGCGGAACCGGCAGACCGGCGGGCAGCACCATCGCGTCGGTGAGCCAGGCGACCGACGGTTCGTCGACGCCCATCTGTTTCTGCTTGGCCCGCGATGTCAGGCCCAGCTTGATCCCGGTCACGGTCTCTCCGCGCGAGCGCCGATCGGCGAGCGCGATGTCCTGAGCCGCATAGGCTACGTCGAGGGTCAGGCCCGGCCACTCGTGGTGGATCGAGGTCCGCGCCGTCCGCGAGCGTTCGGCGGCGAGCAGCGTGCCGGCGACGCGGGCCGCACTCCAATCGCCGATTGCGTTGTCTGTCACGTCTTCTCCTGATGGTTCGAGGACACGAGCACTCACGCGCCGGCCAGCACCGCGGTGACGCTGCCAAGTCCGGCGATGGTGGCGACCACGGTGTCCCCCGGTGCGACCGGCACGGCCGCGGTCATCGAACCGGGCAGGACCACGTGGCCCGGTTCGAGGGTGACACCCAGCGGCCCGACCGTGTTCGCCAGCCACACCAGCGAGTTGATAGGGGATCCCAGCACGGCACCACCGGCGCCGGTGTCGACGAGTTCACCGTTCACATGCAGGTTGCAACCGGCCATCCGCAGGTCGACGTCGACGAGAGGCACCGGCCGTCCGCCCAGGATCACCCCGCCCGACGACGCATTGTCGGCGATGGTGTCGAAGATGCCGATCTGCCAGTCGCGGATGCGCGAGTCCACGATCTCCAGTGCGGGGAGCACGAAGTCGACGGCCGCGGCGGCCTCTGCGACCGTGACCCCCGGCCCGCGAAGCGGTTTGGCGAGGACGAAGGCGACCTCTGGCTCGATGCGCGGCTGGATGAAGGTGCCCGCCGGGATCGGGGCGTGCTCGAGATGGAACATGCTCGCGGTGAGGTGCCCGAAGTCCGGCTGGTCGACGCCCATCTGCCGTTGGATGGCGCGGGAGGCCAGTCCGACCTTGTGGCCCTTCACCGCATCGCCGTTCTTCTCCCAGTCCTGAACCTGCGCGAGCGCGATCTCGTACGCGGTCGACAGTGGGTGGCCTGCGAACCGCGAGGCCAGGGGTTCGATCGTGGTGTGGTGGCGGTAGGCGTCGAGGAGTGCCTCGGCGGCGGTGCGGACGAGGTCGGCGTCGTCGGCATGGTCAGTCATGAGCGGCATGGTCTTTCTGGGATGAGGGACAGCGACCGCGGGGTCATCCCGCCACCGCGTGCAGGACGGAGACCTCGCGCTCGGGCAGCCGGATGGGCGTGGACACGTCGCCGGACGAGGTGTTCAGCGCGCGTGACGCGTCGGCGGCGGCCGCGATCACCGCACGCCGGAGTTCGTGTTGGGCCGGGATGAATCTCGTCGCGGGCGCGGTGATCGACATCGCCGCCACGACCACCCCCATCTCGTCGCGGATCGGAGCCGCGACGCAATGCACGTCGGGAACGGCTTCGGCCAGGTCGAAGGCGCACCCCCGACGCAGCACACCCTTCAGTTCGGCCGCCAGTTCGTCCGGGTCCGTGACGGTCGACGACGTGTACCGCCGGAGCTGCTTGTCGGTCACGTTGCGGGCCAGCTGAGCCGGGTCGCAGTGCGCGAGTAGCACTTTGCCGACCGCGCTGCAGTGCGCGTCGAGCTGGGCGCCGATCCGGGCGCCGGACACGTTGATGACGTGATTGCCGAGCACCTTGTCGACGTAGATCACCCGGTAGCGTTCCATGACCGCGAGATGGGTGGTCTCGCCGAACTTCTCCGACAGCGCCTGCAAAGCCGGTGCGGCACAGGATTTGACGTCGACCGTGCCCTGCAACGCCTGGTTCAGCTCGACGACCCGCCAGCCGATGCGGTAGCGGCCGCGGGCGCGGCACTGGAGCAGGCCGATGTCGACCAGTGAGGCCAGCAGCGCGTGTGCGCTCGACCGGGGGACGCCGAGCTCACCCGCGACCTCCGACACACCCCACTCCGGACGTTCGACGGTGAACAGATCCAGCACCGGGCCGATCTTCTGGACGGTCTGCAACGCGGCCATCTCAGGGCCCCACCGTCGACTCGTCACTGAACAACATGGTGGCACCGCCGGTGGCGAAGTTCGCGACATCGCCGGCCGCGGCTTGCCCCTCGGGCGAGCCGAGTGCCTGCCCAAGAGACTCTTTTGAATCGAAGTACAGCTCGGCCACACTGTACGAGGCGGGTTCGGTGCCGTCGAGGGACTCGCATTTGCCTGCGGCGAACCGCCGCAGTCCGGGGATGCGGCGAACCAGCTCGGCATGCTCGTTCTCGTAGTGCCGGTCGAAGGCCGCCGGGTCGAGCGGGTGTCCGTAGATCACGGTGAGTCGGTACATGGCTTGCCTTTCGGGTTCGAGCGGGATGTCACGACGCTGCAGTGGTCGCCACGGGTGCCGCCACGGTGAATTCCTCGCGGAAGATGAGACGGGGCGCCATCCGGCGACGTTTGAGCGCCCGGACTCCGGCCTCGATCATGGCCGGTGGGCCACACAGGTACGCGCTCAGCCCTTTACAGCTCCGGAAGTCCTCGACGACCGCGTCGGTGACCATCCCGGTCGACCCATCCCATTGCTCCTCGCTCAGGACGGGCCGGTAGTGGAAGTTGCCGTGCTCGGCCTCGAGGTCGCGGAAGAAGTCGACGTCGTAAAGGTCGTCGCGGCGTCGGCCACCGTGGTAGAGGTACAGCTCGGGGACCAGACCGTGATCGAGCGCATGTCGGGCGATCGACTTGAGTGGGGCGAGTCCGGTGCCCCCACCGATGAGGATGGCCGGTTCGCTCTGTTCGCGGACGAGGTGGAACTGGCCCAGCGGTCCACGGAGTCCCACCCGCTCCCCCACCGACAGCGCGCTGAAGATCCAACCGTCCGTTGCCCTTCCACCGACGGTGCGCTTGACGTGGAACTCCAGGCGCTTCGGTTCCGACGGCTGGTTGGCCATCGAATACTGACGTCCGAGACCGGTACCGGGGATCTGCAGTTCCGCGTACTGACCGGCGTTGAACGACATCGGTTCATCCAGGTCGACGACGAGTCGCCGCGTGTCGGTGGCGATGTCGTCCAGGGCGACGACGGTGCCGTCGAAATCGCGCAGCGGATGCCGTGGTGCGCCATCGTCCGACGCGGTGCCCAGTGGTTCGACGACCAGATCGGAGCACGGCGTGGCCAGACAGCCCAGCGCCAGGCCGGCACACCGTTCGGCCGGCGTCAGCGTGTACTCGGGCGAATCATTGTGCGCCACCTGGCCGTCGAGTACCCGCACCTTGCAGGTCCCGCAGGTACCCTGCGTGCAGGAGTGCGGGAGCCACTCCCCCGCACGTAGGACCGCGTCGAGAACCGACTGGTCGTCGGCGACCTCGAACGGGGTGTCCGAGCCCTGGATACGAACCCGATGTGTGCTGGTCACGGCTCAGACCTCCCACTTCACGTGGAGCTCCTTGGGACCGCGGAAGCCCCAGCCCCAGAAGTTGACCTCGTGGTCGGTGTCTCGCTCGATGTTCGGGATCGTCTCCAGCAGTTCCTCGAGCGCGATCCGGATCACGTTGTTCGCGAAATGGGTTCCGGCACAGGCATGGACGCCGCCACCGAAGGTCATGTTCGGGATCACGGCCCGGTCGAGGTCGTAGGCGGTCGGGGCGTCGTAGGCGTTCTCGTCCTGATTCGCCGACCCGTAGGACAGCATCACCACGGAGTTCTGCGGGATCGTCACACCGCCGACGACGACCTCGTCGGTGGCGATCTTCGCGGCCGCCGACCAGATCGGCGCGACCCACCGCATACCCTCACCGACCGCCCTGGGGATGAGGCCGGGATCGTCGACGACCCGCTCCAGCTGTTCCGGCCGGCTGAACAGACCGGCGAGTGTGGTCGCCATCGCATGTCCCGGCTCCTGCATCGCCCCGAGAAGGAACACATACAGGTTGGGGTAGATGACGTCGCGGCTGCGCGTCTGGCCTTCCGGCATCCCGTCGTGGAGCCAGTGCGAGATCGCGCTGTGATCCGGGTTGACGATCCACTCGTCGATCTTGGGGTCGACGTGCGCGATGATCTCGGCCTTCGCCTCGTCCCCCGGGACGAAGCCGTCGGGATTGGCGAACTCGCCGTCGGGCGTCATCGCGGAGTTGGTGAACGAGCCGCTGAGCTTGTGGAACCACTCCCGCAGTTTGTCCGTGCTCACATCTCCGAGGCCCAGCAGGTCGCCGAGGGCACGGACACTGACCGGTTCGCAGTACTCGGCGACGATGTCGGCCGAACCGTTGTCCTCGATCCGCTCCAGCAGTTCGCGTGCGAACGGACGCACCAGATCGTCGATGTAGTCGTCGACAGCCGACGGTTGCAGATGCGGCTCGACCATGTCGCGCAGGTCGCGATGCTCGGGGCCGTTCGAGTTGAGCAGCGCACCGTGGCCGAACGTGCGTCCGCCGGCCGGGGAGATCACCGCAGGCCAGGTGTCCGAGTCCTTCGCGATCTGCATGCAGAGTTCGCGGGTCGAGACGATGTACATCCCGAGTGACGGCACGAACGCCACCGGCGCCTCCTTTCGGAGCCGCTCGTAGAAGGGGTACGGATCGGCCTCCAGCTCGGCCATCGTGATCTCTTCGACGAACTTCGGGGTGACCTCGTGGGAGGGCTGTACTGCGGTCATGTGACTCTCCGTTGTCGTTCCGGATATCTGTTGTCTGGGGCCGGCTCGTTCGGTCATGCCGCCGGCCACGTCGGCGATGTCTTGTGATCTGGAACACTATGGGTGGAGGTGGTGGGAGAGAATGACTGCGAATGCACCGATGGATGACTCCGCGCGCACCGCCGGATCCGTGGAACTGAGCACCCGCGAGCTTGCGAGTGCCGAGGGCCGGGTGCGGTGGGCCGAGGCCCTCGACGCCACCTTCTGCGAGATGGACATCGACTGGCCCCAGGACCGACGCCCGTTCACCGCACAGATCGTCGCCCGACCCGTCGGCGCCCTGTCGGTCAGCGTGGTCCGCGCCGATCCGCACACCGTCGTGCGCACGCCGGCGATGATCGAATCCGATCCGGCCGACGACTATCTGCTGTGCCTCATCACCCAGGGGGCCGCGACGATCTCACAGGGTGAGCGCACCGGATTGCTGGAACACGGCGCCTTCGGGATCATCGACGCCACTGCACCTTTCGTCGTCAGTGGCGCAACCGAGTTCGAGCAGATCGTCGTGCGCGCCCCGCGGGAACAGCTCATCGCGCGGGCAACCCACGACGTCGTCGACGACGCGACGGGCCGGGCCATCGCGGTCGACTCGGGCATCGGACGGCTGGTGTCGAACTTCCTGGTCGATGTCGCGGCCCAGGTCCAGGGCATCTCCGTGCCGTCGTCGAGCACGGTGGCGAGCGCGGTCCTCGACATGGTCGCCGGCGCGATGACCGAGCAGGTCTCACCCCGCACCGCGACCGACCGGATACACGCCGCCGACCTCCGCGCGGTCCAGAACGCGATGGCCGATCACATCCACGATCCCGACCACACCATCGCACTGGTGGCCGCAGAGCTCGGGATGTCGGTGCGCTACGTCCACAAGCTGTTCAGCACGACCGGCACCACACCTCGGGCGTGGCTCTACGCCCGGCGGCTCGACCGGGCCCGTAACCTGCTCGTCCAGAGCGATCTGGGCGTCGCCGACATCTGCGCACAGGTCGGGTTCCGCGACCCGTCGCACTTCAGTCGTGCGTTCAGCCGGACCTTCGGGGTCAGCCCGTCCCGGTACCGGACCATCGCGCCCTGAGCGGCGCCCTCCCTAGGATGGTCGGTACGCGACCGCAGGAAGGGCCCATGACGACCAGCGACATCGACCGCAGTGCTCGATTCACCCGTTCCGAGTCCATCCACATCGACGCCACGCCGCAGCAGGTCTGGGATCTGGTGACCGACATCGCTCGCACCGGCGAGTGGAGCCCGATCTGCAAGGCGTGCTGGTGGAAGGAGCCCGCGACCGGACCGGAGGTGGGCGCGTGGTTCTTCGGCCGCAACGAGACACCCGAGCGGGTGTGGGAGACCCAGTCGCGGGTGGTCGCCGCACAGGAGCCCATCGAGTTCGCCTGGATGGTCAACGGCGACGCCGTGCGGTGGTCGTACACGATCGAACCCGACGACGACGGGACGACGCTGACCGAATCGTGGGCCGTGCAGCCGGCCGGGTTCGAGCTGTTCGCGCAGCGGTTCGGGGACGACGCCGACGCCCAACTCGAGCAGCGCCGCGACGCCGCGTTGTCGGGGATCCCGGTCACCCTCGCGGCGATCAAGGAGATCGTCGAACGCGTCTCTGCTCCCTGATCCGGAAGAACGACCTGGCCCCGCTCCCTGAGGAGCGAGCTTGCGAGCGTCACGAAGGGTCCCGCAAGGCGTCTCACCAGGCCCTTCGAGGCTCGTCGCTTGCGCTCCTCGCACCTCAGGGAGCAGTAGTTGGGCTCGCTCCTAGCACAAACAGGCTCTTTCGGATCAAGGAGCGCAGGCTCTACGAGCTGGCCACCTGCGAGTCCTGCCGACCCCACGCCGGCGACTTCTCGATCGCGCCGATGATCTGGGGCCGGAGCTCGTCGGCCTGGATGACCGCGTCGACCGAACCGACCTCGACGGCGCGTCGGATGCTGTGCACCGCGTCGAACTCCGCGGCGATCTCGCTGATCTTCTCCGCGCGCACCGACTGACGCAGATCGGCCAGCTCGGCGTTGAGCCGTGAGCGGTCGGGGCCGGTGGCCTGTGCGGTCTCCGCCTCGAGTTCGCGCACCCGTGCGTCGGCACTGACCCGCTTGGCCACGTCGCCGGCGAAGACCACCGCCGCCGCGGGGGCACCGCCGAGCACCGACGCGAACGACCCGTCGATCGCGAGCACGGTCATGTTGGGGTTCAACGCCTTCGAGAACACCACGAATGCACCACCGTGGTAGCGCGAGATCACGCAGAACACGATGGGGCCCTCGAAGTTCACGATGGCCCGCCCGATCTCCGCGCCGTACTCCAGCTGGAGCTTGCGCAACGACTCCGGCGATCCGTCGAACCCGGACAGGTTGGCCAGCACCACGAGCGGTCGGTTTCCGCTGGCCACGTTGATCGCGCGCGCCGCCTTCTTCGACGACTGCGGGAACAGCGTGCCGGCCGTGTAGGTGTCGGGACCGTCCGTGGGGGTGTATCCCCGGCGCGGCACCTCCCTCGACTCGATACCCAACAGGCACACCGGGATTCCGCCCATGTGCAGATCGCACACGACCGCGGTCTCCGCGTCGGCCATCCCCGCCCAGCGCTCCAGCACCGGGTGGTCCTGGTCGGCGACGGCGCGGATCACCGTGCGGATGTCGAAGGGCTTCTTGCGGTCCGGGTTGGTGGCCGCCGAGAAGATCTGTCCGACCGTGGTGAAGTCGCTGCCCGCCAGGACGTGCGGGTAGTCGGAGATGTCGCGGTCCACCGGGTCGCTCGTGATCGCGCGACGCGGGGTCTGCTCGCCCGACGCCACGTAGGTGTGCTCGTAGTGAGCCATCAGAAGATCCCGTGCGGCACCGAGATTCGGCGCCCAGTACTGCGCCTGACCGTTGGGGCCCATGACGCGGTCGTAACCGCCGATGCCGAAGTTGTCCTCCGCCGACACACCGCCGGAGAAGTCCAGCGACTGCTTGCCGGTGAGCACCATGGCCGACTCCGGTGTCATCACGAGGATGCCCTTGGTGTGCATGAGCATCGTCGCCTCGGCGTTCCAGTACGGCTGCCCGCCCACGTTGATCCCCGCCACGACGATGTTGATCTCACCGCCGGCCTGCGTGAACTCGACGATGCGCTTCAGCGCCCGGGCGATCCAGTCCATGTTCTCCGTGCCGGAATCCATGGAGATCCGCGCGCCTGAGGAGAGTGCGTACCACTCGAGCGGGACCTGCATCTGCTCGGCGAGGTCGAGCGCCGCGACCAGCCGGCTGCACTCCGGTTCCGCCAGTGCGCCCAGCGATTTCGTCGGGTCGCCGAGCAGGACCACGCGGGTGACACCGCGCGGGTACTTCTCGGTCGGGGTGGTGACCACACCGGCGACGATCGCCGCGGAGTTGCGACCCTTGGCCCGGTCGACCGGCACCAGACGCTGCTCGGCGTCGAGGTCGTACTCGGTGAAATCGCCCAGGATGGCGGCCAATTCGTACGGATAGACGGTGTTGCGCTTCGCTGCCCGCAGCACCTTCTGGCGGTACTCGTCGACCGGTTCGATCGGCTCGTCGGTCGGGTCGACTACCCGGACGTCGAACCCGCCGGTCGGGTTGACCGAGAAATGGACCGACACCTTGCTCAGCTCGCCGGTGTCGCGGTCGCGGCGACGCGCGATGAGCTGGACCTCTTCGAGCCCCACTCCCTGTGTCGTGCCGCGGATGTGGTCGGCGATCGCGTCGAGGACGTCGGCGTCGACGTCGATCGGCGGCCACACGTACATGATGATCCGGTTGGCGCTGGACAGGTTGGTGGAACCGCGCTGCGCGCGCCGGATCGAGTCGACGCACGACGCGAGCGCCGCCTCGGCGGTCGGCAGCGTCAGCAGGCGGCCGTCCTGGTCGCGCAGTGCGGTCAGGTCGCGGACCTGAGCGAAGGCGACGAGACGGCGATCCGACGCGTTCTCCCGTGCGACACAACGGAAGAGGTAGACCTCTTCGTCGTCCGACGACGGCAGTCGGGTGAGGTCGAACTTGCGGAGCCGTTCCATCTGCATGCGCTGCGCGATGTAGGGGTGCAGTCCGCGGATCAGGCGTTCCTCGGCCATACCGGTCGCCGACGGCCGGAAGGTCACGTGGTGATGCATCCGCGCATCGGCACTGCCGGCGACCGTGATGGTGACGCGGTGCACCTGCGGCGGAAGCGAACTGGTGGCGACGATGTCGTGCAGTGTCCCGGCGAGCACGTCGAAGTCGTCGGGTTGCTGCTCCCACGCCAGGTAGATGTCGGCATCGACCGCGGCGGTGTCGCGGGCGAGTTCGGCGAGTCCGCCGATCGTCGCCGGCAGGGCGTCGAAACCGACTGCGGCCGAAGCGATGTCACCGGCATCTCGCCGGGCGACCACGAATGTCGCACCGCCGGCCTGCCGGGTCCGGATGTCGGCGAGGCCGCGGTTGCCGTAGTAGCGCCGGGTCAGCACCTCGAGCATCACCGTGTTGTCGGCGTGCCGTTCGATGCGCTGGCCGAGAAGCCGGACGAGCGGTTCGGTGCTGCGCACCATGTCGTCGATGCGGCTGGTGCGGTCGGCGGCGTCGGGGTTCTCGTCGAGGTACTTGAGCTGTTTGCGCACATTGCTGTAGACGCGGGCGCGGTCACGCAGCAGCAGCGGCTGGCCGTACCAGGCGTAGATGACGCCGCGGGCGAGGTCGGCGACGGCCGGGAAGCGGACCTGGGTGGCGGCGACGAGGCGGTCGAGGGCGGTGCCCACCGCGTCGCGCAGTTCGTCGCGCGGGGTCGGCTCGTCGAGCCATTCCAACAGCAGCGAGCTGATCACCGCGGCCGAGTCGTTCGGGTTCTGCAGCGCGAGGAAGATCCGGAACACTGCGGCCTCGAGCTCCGGGGTGCGCTCGAGGTCGGTCACGCCGTAGTGGCTGAGCGCGCGGCTCAGCTGGTCGTGGAACGCCGCGGGCAGCCCGTCGCGTTCGACGTCCAGACTCTGCAGGTAGGTGTGGAAGTTCTCGCGTGCGCTGTGCACGTGCTCGACACCGACGTCATGACTCGACGGCCGGTTCTGGCTCAGCTCGGCCAGGTCGGCGAACACCGTCACCAGTTCGAGCTCGTCGGCCAGCGGACGACGGCCGCTGTCGAACGCGGCGCGCCGGACGGCGAGGTACTCGTCGAGCAGGCGCATCCGGTGGTTCGGGTCGACGTCGAAGCCGAGCAGCTGGCTGCGGAGGTCTTCCTGACTGCGGGTGGTGCGTTCGGTGGGATCGACCTCGAGCTCGGCAGGCAGCTCCAGGTCGACGGCGTCGGCGGCCACCTCCTCGACGGCGTCGTCCTCGTCGTCGGCGAGCGGTTCGAGGCGCATCAGGGTCGCGCCCGTCTCCACCTGGGTGCCGACCGACACCGCGCACTCCTTGACACGTGAGCGCACCGGCGCGCGCAGGACGGTCTCCATCTTCATGCTCTCCAGCACGAGGATGGGGGCGCCCGCGTCGACCTCGTCGCCGGCCTGCAGCGGCGTCGCGACGACGAGCGCCGGCGCGGGCGAGCGCACCACACCGCCCTCGTCGCGGCTGACGCGGTGGGTGACGCCGTCCACGTCGACGAGGTGGATCGGCCCGTGGGTGTCGGTGAGCAGGCGGTAGCGCACCCGGTTGACCACGAGCTGCGCGGCGTGCTCGTCGAAGCGTTCGAGGTCGACATCGGCGGTCCGGATCTCGCCCGGCGCCTCGATGGTCACGCGGAAGCGATGCGCGCCGATGGCCCCGACCCGGACGCGATACGCGACGCCGCGCAGCTTCAGATCGAGCGGACGGCCGCTGTCGTGCTGCACCTGCGGACGACCGCCGGAGGCCGTCGACATCAGCCGCTGCCGCTCGACGAGTTCCTCTTCCTCGTACGCGTCGATGGCGGCGGCGATCAGCGCGATCGCCGAGTGCCGGTTGGCGACGAGGCCGCCCTCGGCACGCACGCGGTCGATCCAGCCGGTGTCCGCGCTCCCGTCGATGACCTGCGGCTGCGCGAGCAGCTCCAGCACGAAGCTCTTGTTGGTCGCGCCGCCGGCGATGATCACGCGGGTCTCGCGCATGGCCCGGCGGAGGCGGCCGAGTGCCTCGTCGCGGTTCCGTCCGTAGGCGATGATCTTGGCGATCATCGAGTCGAAGTCGGCGGGGATGGTGTCGCCTTCGCTGACCCCGGTGTCGACGCGGATGCCCGGCCCGGCGGGCAGCTCGAGCAGGTCGATACGGCCGGGCGCGGGGGCGAAGTCGCGGTCGGGATCCTCGGCGTTGAGGCGGGCTTCGATGGCATGCCCGCGCTCGACCGGGGGCTCACCCTCGAGGCGGCCGCCCGACGCCACGTGCAGCTGGGCACGGACCAGGTCGAAGCCGGTCGTCGCCTCGGTGATGGGGTGTTCCACCTGCAGGCGGGTGTTGACCTCGAGGAACGCGAGCAGGTTCTCGCCCGGGTGGTAGAGGAACTCGACGGTGGCCGCGCCGCGGTATCCCACGGCCACGGCGAGCCGCTCGGCCGACGCCTTGAGCTCGGCGACCCGGTCGGCGGGAAGTACCGGCGACGCGGATTCCTCGATGATCTTCTGGTTGCGTCGCTGAACCGAGCAGTCGCGGACGCCCAGCGCCCACGCGGTGCCCTGGCCGTCGGCGATGACCTGGACCTCCACGTGGCGCGCGCCGGTGACGAGTCGTTCGAGGAACACCACGCCACTACCGAAGGCGCGCTCGGCCTCCTCGCGGGTGCGGGTGTAGGCGTCCCGGAGATCGGCATCGCTGGTGACCTTGCGGATGCCGCGGCCGCCACCGCCGGCGGTGGCCTTCAGCATCAGCGGGTAGCCGATCTGGGCTGCCGCGGCCACGGCCTCGTCGAGAGTGTCCACACCGCCGCGGCTCCACGCCGCCACCGGCACGCCCACTTCCTCGGCGATCAGCTTGGCGCCGATCTTGTCGCCCAGTTTGCGCATCGCCTCGGCCGACGGCCCGACGAAGGTGACGCCGATGCGGTCGCAGAGTTCGGCGAACAGCGGATCCTCGGCCACGAAGCCCCAACCGACCCATGCCGCGTCGGCACCGGTCTCCAGCAGGGCGTGCTCGAGCACCTTCATGTTCAGGTACGGACGCGACGCGGCAGGCCCGAGGTCGTATGCGACGTCCGCCTCACGTACGAACGTGGCATTGCGATCCACGTCGGTGTGCAGCGCGATGACCTCGATGGGTTGCCCGGTCTCTTCCGAGAGGCCCCGAACGGCGTGGATGAGCCGCATCGCGGCCTCACCTCGGTTCACGATGGCGATACGAGAAAACAACACCGGCTCCATTCACGTCGTCGTCGTGCGGTTGAAGGTCCGCAGGTACGGTACAGCGCAGCGGCCCAGCTCAGTGGCGATCCGGGACGCGCGGGGTGGTTCGACGCTGTGATTCTTACGAGTCAAATCGCTACGCGCGAGTACGGCGCGTCGCGAGGTGGGTGAAACCACGCGATCCGGACTTCAGGCGGCCTTTTCGCGCAACCGTCAGGCTTCTCGAAGCACGGGCACCTCGGCGACAGTCGCCGGGAAGAACGGCATCGAACCCGAGTCGGGGTCGACCCGGGCTGCGGTGGCATTACAGAGCGCGTGCTCTGTTAGAGTTTCGTCATGCCTCGTCCTCGCAGGCACGACCTCGAGCAGTTGATGGATGCGGCCGAGGGCTTGGCGGTCCGGGCCGGCCCTGCGGCGGTGACGGTTCGTGCGCTGTCGGAGCTCACCTCGATGTCCAACGGCGCGATCTATCACGCGTTCGGGTCGCGCGCGGGTCTCGTGGGAAGGGTGTGGTTGCGCGCTGCCGAGCAATTCCTCGCCGCTCAGCGCGAAGCGGTCGACGCGGTCCTCACCGGCGGCGACGGCCGCAGTGACTCCGCAGTCGAAGCCGTCGTCGTCGCCGCGGATGCGCCCGCACGGTTCTTGCTCGAAGCTCCTGTGCGGGGTGGCTTCCTACTCACGGTCGATCGCGGAGAACTGCTTGGGTCCGATGACCTTCCCGACGACCTCGCGAGGGAGCTCCGCGGTCTCGACCGGTCGTTGACGTCGTTGTTCGTCGAGTTGTCCCAGGCGGTCTGGCAGCGCGCAGACCGTGACGCCGTGTCCGTCATCAGAGACTGCGTGGTCGAACTTCCGACTGCATTGCTTCTGCGCGGCAGGAGAACCCCCGATGCCGCAACCCGCGAACGCATTGCAACGGCGGTCCGCGCCGTATTGTCCCTCACCCCAACCGAACCATCGCATCAGTCCACTTCTTCGCGAAAGGACCCGTCATGACAGCTTCACTGGACTATCGGGACGACATCGCCATCCTGACCATCGGCGACGACGAGAACCGGTTCTCCCCCGATTGGCTCGACGCCGTCGGTTCACTCCTCAACGACGCCGAGGCGAACGCCAAAGGCCTGATCACCGTGGGCGACGGCAAGTTCTACTCCAATGGTCTGGACCTGGACTGGCTCATCGCCAACGGCGATCGAGCCGACTGGTACGTCGAGGCCGTGCAAACGCTGCTCGCGCGCATCCTCACGTTCTCGCTGCCGACCGTTGCAGCGGTCAACGGTCACGCCTTCGGGGCGGGAGCGATGTTCGCCATCGCTCATGACTTCCGGATCATGCGCGCCGACCGCGGTTACTACTGCTTCCCGGAAGTGGACATCAACATCCCGTTCACCCCCGGGATGGCCGCGCTCATCCAGGCCAAGCTCTCCCCCCGATCTGCGCTCACCGCGATGAGCACCGGCCACCGGTACGGCGCCGCCGAAGCTCTGGACGCCGGCTTGATCGACGGCACTGCGGCCGAGGGGGAGATTGTCGGGGCAGCCCTGGAGACGCTGTCTCCGATTGTCGGCAAGGACCGGGCGACCCTCGGGGCCATCAAGTCGACGATGTTCGAGTCGGTGACGACGGCATTGCGGCATGGCCGAGCTCGATCATGACAGAACGATCCAGGCTGCTGACGTGTCAGGCAACCCCGAAGACCCCGGCCACCGTCGGGTTCGACTGATCAGATCCCGAGATCCGGCGCCTGCCCGTACTCCTCGTCGGTGACCGGTTGCAGCCACTGCACGACATCGTGGTCGTCGTCGCCCTCGTTGATCGCGAGATGGACCATCAGGCGCGTGGGGGCGGCTCCGTGCCAGTGCTCCTCGTCGGCTTCGAAGAGGACGCGATCGCCGGGGCGGATGACCTCGATGGGGCCACCGCGCCGCTGGCACAGGCCGATCCCCTCGGTGACGAAGACCGTCTGGCTGAGCGGGTGCCGGTGCCAGTGCGTCCGCGCCCCCGGCATGAAATGGACGAGGCTTGCCGACACCCGGGACGGCGGTGGCGAGGCGGCCGCCGCATCGATGTAGACGTCGCCGGTGAACCAGTCGCCGGGACCTTTGACGGTGTCGATGGAACTGCGAGTGATCTTCATGCTGAACACCTTTCGTTTGCCGTGAGGGTACCGACCGAGGTCAGACGGTGAGCAGTACCTTGGTCGCGCGGCGCTCGTCCATGGCGCGGTATCCCTCGGCGGCGTCGTCGAGCGGGAGGGCGAGGTCGAAGACCTTGCCGGGATCGATCTCCCGCGTCCAGATGAGGTCGATCAGGTCGGGCAGGAAGCGTCGGACCGGGGCGGGTCCGCCGTGCAGGTGGACGCCGGAGAAGAACAGCTCCAGGCCGGGGAGTTCGACGTCGTGCGAGACGCCGACGTAACCGACGTGGCCGCCCGGCCGGGTCGACCGGATGGCCTGCATCATCGACTCCTGCGTGCCGACGGCTTCGATGACCGAATGCGCACCGAGCCCGTCGGTGAGCTCCTTGATACGTGCCACGCCCTCGTCGCCCCGTTCGGACACGATGTCGGTCGCCCCGAACTCGCGCGCAAGCGCCTGCCGGTCCGCGTGCCTGCTCATCGCGATGATGCGTTCGGCGCCCAGGTGTTTCGCGGCCAGCACACCGAGCAGTCCGACCGCGCCGTCGCCGACGACGGCCACGGTCTTACCCGGACCCACCTCAGCCGCCACGGCACCGAACCAACCGGTGCCGAGCACGTCCGACGCCGCGAGCAGCGACGGGATGAGGTCGGCATCCGGCTGACCGGGTGTTGCCACGAGCGTGCCGTCGGCGTGCGGAATCCGGGCGTATTCGGCCTGCGTACCGAGGGCGCCCATCGGCTCGGCGTGCACACACCGGGACTGATAGCCGGCACGGCAGATCTCGCACGTGTTGTCCGAGGCGAAGAACGAACCCACCACGAAGTCGCCCACCTTGATCGACGACACCTGGTCGCCGACCTCGGTGACGGTGCCGACGTACTCGTGGCCCATCGGCGCGTGATCGACGTCTTCGATGCCGCGGTACGGCCACAGATCCGACCCGCAGACGCAGGTCGCGGCGACCTTGATGATCGCGTCGGTCGGTTCCTGGATGGTCGGGTTCTCGCGATCGTCCACCCGGATGGTGCCGGGGGCATCCATGATCACTCCGCGCATGTGTTCTCCTCGTCAGTCGGTTCCGCCACCTGCTCGCCTCACGAGACGAGCACGACGGCAGATGCGGTCACCCATCAAGGCAACCGCATGCGTCGCGTCCGCGACAGTTCCTGTCGGGAGGTGTACTGACAGGGCACCCCTGCACGCTTCCGACCGTCCTACGCTGGGCACATGGACAACCGAGCCGAGGTCCGCGAATTCCTGATGTCGCGACGCGCGAAGATCTCGCCCGAGACCGCAGGGCTCCCGGCCGGCGGTAATCGCCGCGTACCCGGTCTTCGACGCAGCGAGGTGGCGACCCTCGCCGGGGTGAGCGTCGAGTACTACTCCCGCCTGGAACGGGGCACCATCGCCGGTGCGTCGTCGTCGGTTCTCGAATCACTCGCGCGAGCCCTGCAACTCGACGACACGGAGCGCGCCCACCTTCTCGACCTCGCCCGGGCCGCCGACGGGATACCCGCCTCCGGACGGCCGAGGCGTCGTTCGGCGAAGGCCACGGCCTCTCGCCACAGCCTGACCTGGGCACTCGCCGCCATCACCGACGCCGTCGCCTTCGTGCGCGACTCGCATCAGGACCTGCTGGCCACCAATGCCCTCGGCCGCGCCTTCTATTCGCCGGTCATCGGCGACGGCGGCCGCACGCCGAACCTGGCCCGCTTCCAGTTCCTCGATCCGGCGAGCCGCGACTTCTATCCGGACTGGGAATTGTTCGCCGAGATGTGCGTCGCCATCATGCGGGCCGAGGCGGGACGCGATCCGCACGACAAGGCGCTCCAGGATCTGGTGGGTGAATTGTCCACGCGCAGTGACACTTTCCGCGCACTCTGGGCCGCGCACAACGTCCGGACACACGGCACCGGGACGAAACGCTTCCACCACCCGGTGGTCGGCGAACTGACCCTGGCCTACGAGGAACTCGCCGTCACCGCCGATCCCGGGACGATCCTGATGATCTACACCGCCGAGCCCGGCTCCCCCAGCGCGGAACGCCTGCAATTGCTCGCTTCCTATGCGGCCAGTGAGGTCGCCGGCTTCTGAGTCGCGCGTCAGTCAGATCCTGCCGGTCCGGCCGTTCCGCTGATAAAACGCCTTGCGTCGTGCTAGATGTTACAGAGATACAAACACTGTGTCATTGTCACACCGCACGACTCCGACGAGGTGCAGCCCCACCATGTTGAACCCAGAAGTATTGCAGGACAGCCTTTCCCTGGTCATCGACGACGAACAGAAGTTGATGCTCGACTTCTACGACCGATTGTTCACCGAACATCCGGAGGTCCGGCCGATGTTCGGCGCCGATCTCCAACCACAGGCCACAATGCTGCAGCAGGCCATAGCGGCGGTCCTCGACCGCCTCGACGACGCCGAGTGGCTCGGCCGCACGCTCGGCGCACTGGGACGCCGGCACAACGATCTCGGCGTGACGCCCGAGATGTACGGCTGGGTGGCTGATGCGCTCATCGCGACGATGGCCGAGCGCGGCGGCGCGGAGTGGACCGACGAGATGACCACCGCCTGGTCCGATGCTCTCGGTGCGGTCGCCGGCCTGATGCTCGACGCGTATCCCGCCGTCGCCGACTGAACGAGTCCGGCAACTCACCACGACTCCGGGTCGGCAGGGCGGGCGCAGGCCCGCCCGCCGACCCGGACGTTTTAATGCGCGCCTGGACACCTGCTGCCGTTCCGTTTGACGACCGCACACGGGCGATCGATAATCGATAATCGATAGCAACGTCTACGAAAGGTGCGGGTCATGGTCAGTGTGCGGAACGTGAGAGGCGGAACGGGGCTTGATCCGATCATCGACGAGGTGAACGAGATCCTCGACGCCATCTTCAGCAACGCGCGGCGAACCAGCAAGGATTTCTTCGACAACTTCAGCAGGGATCCGAAACCCATCATCCTGGCCGAGTGGCTCGCGACGCGCGCGTGGCGGGAGATCGACTACGTATTCCTACTGAACGCTGAGATCCAGCGCTATGGAATGGGTTTCGAGCGGAAGCACGTCACACTGCTCGCGAAACAGGCCTTTCAGGAGGCTGAGCACTACGAGCTGGTCGGCAACGCGGTGGAGTCGCTGGGCGGTACGGTCCCGACCTCGGTCCCTGCGGACAGTCTCCAGTGGAGCGAGTTTCTCTGGGACTGTCTCGACCGCCATCCACTGGCTGCGATCGCCGCGTGGAATGCGTCCGAGACTTCGGCAACCGGCAGTCTCGAACCGACATTCCTCGCTGGTGAACAACACGGCTTCGACGAGGTCGTGCGGGTGCATCGAAAGATCGAGATCGACGAGAAGTTCCACGTGGGGCTCGGAAGGCAGATTCTCGCGCGGTATGCCCGCACGGACGAGGACCGGAAAGAGATTCTCCGAGCCATGCGCGGAATGCACGACATCGCTCTGCACATGTTCAGGCCCGAAACCGCCACCCGTCTGATGACTCCCCAGCCATGAGTGCGGTTTCGAAACGCGAATGCGACAGCGGCCGGGCTGGGCTCACCGTGAAACGCCGGTCATGCGACCTCAACGCCCGGGATGCGGGAAGTATGCAGACGCGACTGAGAGTTGCTTCGAAACGGCGAGAAGCCGACGACATCGTGAGTCTCGAGTTGTGCGCTGATGACGGGTCGGAGCTGCCGAGCTGGACACCCGGTGCGCATATCGAACTCGAACTGGCAGACGACCTCGTCCGCCAGTACTCGCTGTGCGGCGCGCCGGGGGACAAACGTACGTGGAGAATTGCGGTCCTACGCGAACAGGCCAGCCGTGGCGGGTCCAAGATCATCCACGAGAAGCTGGAGCGGGGTCATGTCGTGTCGGCGCGGGGGCCGCGCAACAACTTCCAGCTCGTGGACGCAGCACGCTACATCTTCGTCGCCGGCGGCATCGGGATCACGCCACTTCTGCCGATGATCCACGAGGCGGCCAGGCGTGGAAGGTCCTGGACGGTCGTGTACGGCGGGCGGACCCGCAACTCGATGGCCTTCGTCGATGAACTGCGAGGACTCCTCGGGGGAGACCTGCACGTGTTGCCCCAGGATGAGTACGGCTTGCTCGACTTCGAGGAGTTCCTGAGCGAACCGTTGCAGGACACGGCCGTCTATTGCTGTGGGCCCGGACCGTTGATCGATGCGGTCGAGCAGTGCTGTGCCGCTTGGCCATCGCCCGCCTTACATCGCGAACGCTTCGCGCCGAGTTCAGCTCCCGCCCGGCCGGCCGGTGAGTTCGAAGTACGGCTGGCGAGGACAGGAAGAACACTCCGGGTGCCGGCAGATCGAGACCTCCTCGAGATCCTCGAAGAGGCCGGACTGGCAATCGACAACTCCTGTCGCGCGGGCATCTGTGGCACCTGCGAGGTCCGGGTTGTCGGCGGTGTCCCGGAGCACAACGACGACATCCTCGATGACGAGGAGCGGTCGTCGAACGAAGTCATCTTGCCGTGTGTGTCGCGATCGAAGTCGTCGGTCCTGGTACTCGACATCTGATGAGGAGGAGTGCGGCTCGGCCACACGGTCCTGTCTCCATCGCCGTCGGCGCGCGCGAAGTTCCGATCTCACTGCGAGGGTCGAGTGTGTCGGAGCAAACGATGCCCGCGCGTACCAGCGGTTCTCCGACCGGTGCGACCCGGAGCAGGATGATTCCGTATCTTGAGACCATGCCTGCGAGTCACCAGACGGGCCTGCGTCGAACACTCAGTCAACAGATCCGCGATACGCTCGTGCACCAGATCGTGTTCGGGGAGCTGGGGCCCGGCGAGCGTCTGGTCGAGACAAAGGTCGCGGCTCAGTTCGGAACGAGTCAGGCTCCGGTCCGCGAGGCACTGCGCGAGCTCGAGGCCTTCGGACTGGTCGAGATCAAGCCGCGTCGCGGTACTTTCATCCGGTCCTCCATCAGAGAGGCGCTGCGGGAGAGCTACGTCCTTCGGGCCGCGTTGGAGGAAACTGCCACACGACTGGTCTTGTTGACTGGTTCGGTGCCCATTGATCACCTCGAGCGGGACATCGCGGAGATGTATCGAATGGCCGAAAAGAAAGACGTCGAAGCAGTCGGAGTGCAGACCGTCGCATTCCACCGACACATCATAGAAGCTGCCGGCAACGATCTCATAGCTCGCACCTGGGAGAATCTCCAGATCGAGGCGTGGACGTCGGTGACGATGTTGGCGTCCACTCCCGAGCTGACCACGATCGCCGACGACCATCAGGCCCTTCTCGACTCGCTGACCAGCGGGGACTTCGACATCGCCTGCAACCTGGCGCGGCAGCACCAATGGGGCTACGCCGAGCTACCGCACGATCCCTCTCGCGCCTGAAGGCCACGCAGCGCAGAGTACTACCTCGCTTCGGATTCTCCGCACGGCCGAGTTTCCGCCGAAATCCGTTGTCTCTCTTACACGGTCACTGAACGACCAAGCGCACGAGCCTATCTGAGCCCTCCCCCGAAACGGCGAAACGCACTGGAAACAGTTTCGATATGTCATCGAAATTGCCTGGGGCTACTGTTTCAATACCTCGTCGAAACTACGTCTGAAAGGGTCTCCATGACCGCAATCGACTCGCACGCAGCATCTCTCGGCGCCAAACTGAAGGAAGAGAGAGTCCGCTACGCCATCGCGGGCTACACGGATCTGCACGGAAACCTCAAAGGCAAGGTCGTGCCGATCGACCATTTCACACACATGGCAGGTGGTTCCGAGCTGTTCACCGGCGCTGCGCTCGACGGCCTCCCTCAGGATGTCAGCGACGAGGAGCTGTCAGCGCGTCCGGATCTGTCGCGCGGGGTGGTCCTCCCCTGGCGTCGTGACGTCGCACTGTTTCTCTCCGACCTGTATGAGGGCGGTCAGCCGTTCGAGGCGTCCAGCCGTAACATCCTGAGACGTCAGATCGACGCGGCCGCCGACATGGGGTTCACTTTCAACCTGGGTGTCGAGACAGAGTTCTTCGTCTTCTCCGGCGATCCCCGCAATCCCCAGAACGTCAGCGACCGCGACACTCTGGAGAAATCCTGTTACGCGATACCCACCTTGCTCGACAATCTCCCCTGGCTCAGCAGGCTGGTCGATGCAATGAACGAATTGGGTTGGGATGTCTACTCATTCGATCACGAGGACGCGCAGGGGCAGTTCGAGATCGACTTCACCTACGCGGATGGGATGACAATGGCCGATCGCGTCGTCATCTTCCGGATGATGGCCGGCGAGATCGCCCGCGAAGACGGGCTGATGGCATCCTTCATGCCCAAGCCGTTCGCCGACCGAACGGGGTCGGGTGCCCATTTCAACATGTCCCTCGCCGACCTGGCGAACACCTCCAATCTGTTCGACGCGCAGGAGGATCCGGCCGGCGTCGGGCTGAGCGAGCTGGGCTACCACTTCGCTGCCGGGATCGTTCGTCACGCCGCCGCGATCTGCGCAGTCATCGCACCGACGGTCAACAGCTACAAGCGGCTGGTCCGCAAGGGCAGCATGTCCGGTTCCACGTGGGCGCCGATCTTCGCCAGTTGCGGAAACAACAACCGCACGAACATGCTTCGTGTGCCGCTCGGTGGAGGCCGGGTGGAGTGCCGAGCGGTCGACTCGAGTTGCAATCCGCACCTCGCGGCCGCCGTGCTCTTGGCCGCGGGCCTGGAAGGAATCCGCGAGAAGGCCGAACTCGAGAGCTTCCACACCGAGAACCTGTACGAGGTTCCGCTGTCCGAATACGCAGCGCGTGGCCTCACGCTGCTTCCGCGAACACTGGAGGACGCCATTGACGCTTTCGAAGCGGATCCGTTCACCAGAGAAGTGTTCGGAGAGAAGGGTTGGCGATCGTTCATCGACTACAAGCGCGGCGAGTGGGAAGACTACTGCACCGCAGTCACCGACTGGGAACGTGACCGCTACCTCACCTTCTTCTGAGAGCCCCGATGGACGGCACGAGAACGATCGTGGTCGACGACTTCCCGCTCGAGTCGGGCGAACGACTGTCGGATGCGCACATCCGTTTTCGCACCTACGGCGATCTGTTCGGCGCGGGCGACGTCGTACTGTTGTTCACCTATTACACCGGCACCGATGCCGATTACGCACCGTGGATCGGTGAAGGGCGCCCGATCGATCCGACGCATCACCGCGTGGTCATCGTCAACCACCTCGGCAACGGGAAGTCGGTCTCTCCGTCGACCACACCTGACGTTGTGCGACAAACCTTTCCGAGGATCACCGTAGGAGACAACGCCCGTGCCGCACGCCTCGTCCTGGATGCTCTGGGAGTCGCACGAGTTCAGCTGGCGGCGGGGTGGTCTCTCGGCGGCACTCAGGCATTGGAATTCGCCGCGATGTTCCCGGACGATGTGGACTCGGTCATGGCTCTGTGTTCGGCTGCCCGCTGTTCCACGGTGAATCAGGTGTTCCTCGACTCGGTGGCGGCCGCATTGGAAGCCGATCCGAACTTCGGTCTGGGCGTTCGCCCGGCGCGCGGACTGAACGCCTTCGGGCGAGTGTACGCAGGCTGGGCGTACTCACCGGCCTTCTTCACCGACGGGATCTACAAGGATCTCGGATATCGCAGCGCCGCTGATGTTCTGGTGCGTTGGGGTGAAGACCATGAGGCGTTCGACGCCGGCGATCTGATGACATGTCTGAGGATGTGGCGGGACGCCGACATCGGGCGGAACCGGGGTGGACTCTGTGCAGGTCTTGGTCGCATCAAAGCCAGAACCGTGTTGATGCCGTGCTCGACGGACGCGTACTTCACGTTGGCCGAGAACTCTGTGGAGGTACAAGCGCTGCGGCACGGCGAACTGCGTGTCCTGGAGTCGTCGTTGGGCCACGTCGCCGGCCGTCCCGGTGTACGAGCACGAGAGCAGAACGTCGTAGACGCCTGCCTCCGAGAGCTTCTCGCTGAGTTGAAGCGGAAGAACCCCAGCTCACAACCAACAATCTGAGAGGAGTCGACGTCAGTGTCGCTCAACATCGTGGTAGCGGGGCTACCCAAAGCAGTACAGGGAGCGAGTGACCCCGTGGAGGGGATCTGGCTCACCGAGCAACAACGAGCAAGAATTCTGGCGGTCGCCGACGATGTGTGGCTCGAGCACATTCCGGTGTCCCACCTGAACGGCGGCCTACCACCACAACGGCCACCACACGCGATAATGGTGGAGACCAGCGGAACCGTCGAATCCATCGAGAGCGAAGTCGGCATCCTGACCCAGAAGGGGTACGACCAGCTCATCAACCCTGATCTTCAGCTGATTCAGTCGATGAGCGCCGGTGCGGAACATCTGACGACGATCGTGCCGCAGGGGGTTGTGCTGGCCAACGCGTCCGGCGTCGCCGCAAAAGCCATCGCGGAAACCGTCATCGGAGCCATTCTGGCCGACGCCAAGATGCTGCACACCCGATGGCAGAACCAGGCTGCGCGCAAGTGGGTCGAATTGCCCGCTCGAGAACTCGACGGCTCGGTCATGACGATCCTCGGCACCGGCAACATCGGGTCGCAGACCTCGCGGATTGCGTCCGCGCTGGGAATCCGGACCATCGGAATCAATCGACAAGGCAACGAGGTCAGAGGCTTTGACGAGGTCGTGTCGACCGGATCACTTCTGGACGCTCTCGCCACGTCCGACTTCCTGGTGATCGCTGCGCCGTTGACCCCGCAGACCAGAGGACTGATCGACGCCCGTGCGATCGCTGCGATGAAACCCGGTGGGTGGATCGCCAACGTTGCGCGGGGTCCCATCCACGACGCCGGCGCACTGGTAGCAGCTCTCGAGGACGGCCACCTGCGCGGCGCGCTGATCGATTGCCATGCGATGGAGCCACTTCCGGCGGACGACCCGCTGTGGACCGCCCCCGGCGCCCTGGTGCTGCCGCACGATTCGCATGCTTCGCAGCTACTCGGCGACCGCCAGGTCGACCTCTTCGTGGACAACCTCCGACGACTGGGTGCTGCACAGCCGTTCCGGAATGTCGTCAACCTGGATCGGGGGTACTGAGATGAGCGGCACCGGCACGATCGGCTTCATCGGGTTGGGAGTGATGGGAAGGCCGATGGCTGCCCATCTGGTGAACGCCGGACTCACGGTCGTCGTCCACAATCGGTCGCAGACGGCGGTCGACGACCTGGTCGCCGCAGGTGCGGTCGGGGCGGCGAGTCCGGCGGAGGTCGCCGAACGGGCAGACACCATCATCACGATGCTCCCGGACGCGCCCGATGTCGAGAAGGTGTTGTTCGGAACCGACGGCGTCACCACCACAGCCAGACCCGGCCGAGTAGTGGTCGACTGCAGCACGATAGCCCCCGAGCGGGCCGTGACCATCGCCGCAACCCTGAGCGAGTCGGCCATCGGCTTCGTCGACGCGCCGGTCAGCGGTGGCGAACACGGCGCTCACACAGGCAACCTCGCAGTCATGATGGGCGGCTCGCCCTCCGACATCGCCACAGCGACATCTGCGATTGCCGCCTTCTCCGGTGTTGTCGCACATGTCGGACCGGTGGGTTCCGGACAGTTGGTGAAGGCGGCCAACCAGATGATCGTGGCCGGCAACATCGCTCTGGTGGCCGAGGCACTGAGTCTCCTGCAGAGAACAGATGTCGACATGGACGCCGCGATCAGTGTGCTCAACGGCGGCCTGGCTGCCAGCAGGGTGCTGGAGAACAAGGCTCGCAAGATGATCGACCGTGACTTCACGCCGGGTTTCCGCGTCGATCTGCATTACAAGGATCTCTTGATCGCGCAATCGGCGGCCGATCAAGCCGGTCTCGCCACACCCGTCGCCGCCGTCGTGACCCAGTTGGTCCAAGCACTACGCGCCTCCGGAGACGGCGGACTCGACCATGGGGCGCTGATCACGGTGATCGAGCGACTGTGCTCGCCCAACACACTCAAAGGACACACGTCATGCCAACAGCACTGATCTGCGGTGGGGGAATTGCGGGGCTGTCGTCTGCGCTTCACCTCAAACAACAGGGTTGGACAATCAGACTGTTCGAGAAGGACCCTGAAATACGGACTGCTGGAGTCGGTCTCAACATCTGGCCGAACGGCGTCCGGGTGTTGGACGGCCTGGGACTCGGCGAACGCTACCTGGCAGAGGCGGCCGCCATGAAGCGATGGTGGACGCTCGACTGTGACGGCACCCGGACCTCGGACGTCGACGTAGACGGCTGGGCCACCGAGCTCGGCGCACCCATCACCGGTGCGCGCCGGGTCCGGCTGAACGCGCTCCTCGCATCGGGCCTCAGCCCTGACGAGATCATCTACAGCCGTGGCGGGGAGTGGTACGAGCAGAGTGCAGACAGCATCACCCTGCATTTCGCAGACGGCACCCAGGCGACCGGCGACGTCCTGCTGGGGACCGATGGCATCGGTTCCAAGCTTCGCAACTTCATGTTCGGGGCACCCCCGGAATTCACCGATGAGGGGGTTGTGCGCTGGCGCGGAGTGTTCGACTGCGCTGCCGCCGGAGTCCCCACCGACGTCCAGGCCGACGTGTTCGGACCCAACGGTCACATCGGGTGGATACCGATCGACGAGACTCACGCGTACTGGTACGGCAGCCTGGACGGACTGAGTTCCTACGACGACTTCACCGAGTGTGCACGCAGTTGGATCAACACACCGATTCCGCGCATCGTCGACGTCAGCGAACCTGGCAGCATCATCGGTCGCGAGATCGCCCACTACCGTCGCCACCTCCCGCGATGGACAGACCGCCGCGCAATCCTGATAGGCGATTCAGCGCACCCGATGTATCCCGGAATGGCGCAAGGCGCCAACCAAGCCCTGATCGACGGGTCCACCTTCGCGCGCTACCTGACCGAGACCGACGATGTCGTCGAGGCGGGGCGCAGGTTCGAGGAAGACCGCTTGCCGGTGGCCAACAAGATGGTCGAGTACTCACGCTTGCATTTCGAGTACCAGCGGACTCGCGAAGAGTACGCCTCCGGTGGAGTGAACCACCAGATCGAACGTTATCTGGAGTTCGACGACTACGCTCGAACGGCAATCGGGGGCTGAGGCGTGGCCGATACGGACAGGTTCGCGCTGTTAGGATCGCCGCATGACGAAACGCGGCTCAGCGGGCGGTCGCCCCCGGGAGAGCGGAATGGTCACGAGCGAGCCGCGGGTAGGGATTCTCACGGCGGCCGCATCGCTTTTCGCGGAAAAGGGATTCGCGTCGACCCGAATGGCGGAGATAGCCCAGGCCGCAGGTTTGAAGCAGTCATCGATCTACTATTGGTTCAATTCGAAAGATGCAATTCTCCGGGCAATCATGGACCAGAATCGGGCATCTCTGATAGCGGCCCGGACGCTTGCCGATCGCCCCGAGTCCGCAGCCGTCCGCTTGTACATCGTGTTATATCGAGACGTGATTCAAATGTGCTCTGCACCTCTGAATTTCTACGATCTCGAAGAGGCCGCGACGAAACAGCCAGAAGTATTTCGTGACTTTCACGAGGACTATCACGAGTTGGTGAGACTGCTTCAGCTGATCATCGACGACGGACTCGCCACGGGAGTCTTCTGTGCAGAGCCGGCAAGCGACTTCGTGCGCACAGCCCTAAGCCTCACCGAGGGTAGTCAACATCGGTTTCACGTGGATGGTCGTAAGGAGTCCGACATCGACGGATTCGCAGATTCCGCTGCACGACTCGCTGTGCGTGCGATTGTCGAAGACCCCGATACCATGGATCACGTCCGCAGGGAGGCGCAGCACGGGATCGCAGGAATTCGAGCCTGCCCGGATACGGAAGATCAATAGCCCTTCCCAGCGATCTGACGTGCGTGAACCGACACGGTGAAACGATCAATTAACAGGCTGGACCCGACCCAGTAATGTCTTGTCCACTACACTTTCGATAGCAATTCGAAACCCGCCCGGCGGTAGATCCTCATCCTGATCCACGCCGCATGGAGGGCAATATGTCACATCCGAACGGCCCGGCGTCGTGACGGTTCGGAGCAATGGTGGTGCCGATTGTCCAGAAATGGTCTGGATACAAACATCGATTAATCCATCATTCCAGTCATCGCAGATGTCCCCGCACCAAGGCGGGTAGAAAGGTCCCGAATGTTAACGTCCGCCAAAAAGGCAGCACTCGGCAGTTTCGTAGGAACGTCCATCGAATGGTACGACTTCTTCATCTACGGCACTGCCAGCGCACTCGTTTTCCGACATGTGTTCTTCCCTTCGCATGACCCGCTCGTAGGTACTCTGCTCTCGTTCGCGACCTTCGGAGTCGCCTTCGTCGCCAGGCCGCTGGGCGGGATCATCTTCGGCCACTTCGGAGATCGTATCGGCCGCCGGCCCACGCTCGTCGTGACACTCGTGATGATGGGTGTGGCGACCGGCTTGGTCGGGCTTCTGCCGTCCTACGATTCGATCGGCATCATCGCACCCGTGTTGTTGGTGATTCTTCGTGTGTTACAGGGCCTCTCAGTAGGTGGCGAGTATGCCGGCGCTGTTCTGATGACAGTCGAGCACGCGCCCAAGGCCAGGCGAGGGTTGTACGGGAGTTGGGTGCAGGCCGGGTCCCCGGCGGGTCAGATCATGGCGAACGGCGTCTTTCTGATCACGACGGCTCTGATGTCGGAGGACCAGTTGCTCGGCTGGGGTTGGCGAATTCCCTTCCTGGCCAGCTTCGCGCTCGTTGTCGTCGGTCTTGTCATCCGACTGGCCGTCGAGGAGAGCCCAGAGTTCGAACGCGTCGAACAGCTGGACAAGAAGGAGAAGAGTCCTCTGGTCACTCTGCTCCGGCACTACCCGAAGCAGGTGGTTCTGATGGCAATCGCCTATCTCGGTACCGGCGTCGTCATCTACGGTGCCGCTGTGTACAGCCTGAGTTACGGAACGACCAGACTGGACTTCAGCTACAGCCAGATGCTGCTGATGGTCCTGCTGTGTCAGGTCATCACCCTGATCTTGATCCCCGTGTTCGCGCGTACCGCAGATCGGGTCGGGATCAAGAAGGTGTTCTTGATCGGGAACATCGGCATGGGACTCATGGGTGTCCCCTGGGTTCTCCTGCTCGACACCGGTCAGTTCGGTCTCGCAATGCTCGGCTACGCCTTGATCTTCATTCCATACGCTGCAGCGTATGGGACGATGGCCGCCTTCTTCGCCGGTATCTACGACTCCCGTGTCGGCTACTCGGGCGTCTCGATGGGCTATCAACTCGGCTCGATCTTCGGCAGCGGGCTCACCCCCCTGGTGGCGGCAGCCCTCCTCGCATCGACCGGCACAGTTGTCGCGTTCGGCGTGTACATCGCCGGTGCCGCTGCATTGTCGGCCGCCGCGACGATATGGTTGCGGGTCTTCGACGGTGGGGACCGGACAGCAGGTGTGGAAGCGAATCCGAAGATGACCGGGGATATCACAGTGGTCGAAGTCGAGCCGGTGGTCACCAAGGGCACCTGAGATCCGAGGGCTCGTACACCGGTCGAACACCGATACCGCGGACAATGGTGACCAGCCGGTGTCGGTGTTCGACGTGTGTCGTCGCAGGTGTCCAGCACGCCGAGAGTCGGCACCGGTTGGTTGTTCCGGACGACATCCCCGCCTACCGCCTGGCAGTCAACGACTCTCGAGCCGTTCGACGATCCCGCGATCTCCATCGACCCGCACGCGCTCTCCCGTTCGCAACACCTGGGTGCCCACCAGGGTGTTCACGACGCACGGCAGCCCGTATTCGCGGGCGACCACCGCACCGTGCGAGACCGAACTGCCGATGTCGGTGACCAGTGCGCCGATGACGGTGAAGTACGGCGTCCAGCCGACGTCGGTGACGGGTGCCACGAGGATCTCACCGCGCTGGACATCACGCGCCTCCACGATCGACTTCGCGACGCGCACCGCACCTTCGACGGTTCCCCGGCCCGCCGGACGACCCACGATCCGGCCATCGCCGACATTCCGCTCGGGAGCTACGACGCGCGGGGACGGGCGGCCGACCGACACATCGTCGAACTCGAGCCGATCCTGATACGACAACGCCTCCCGACGCTTCTGCGCGCTCTCGACGAGGTCGGTGATGTCGCCGGTACCGACAACCCGTTGCAGCTCCGCACGGTCGACAAAGAAGACGAGATCGGCGTCGGGAAGCCGCCCGGTCTCGGCCAACACCTCGCCGAGGTGCCGGTAACCGCGCTTGAGCCGATGTGCCATCAGCGCCATCCGCGACTTCGTCTCCTCGCGCCCCCGTGCACCCCCCTGCGCCAGGCGGGCGAGAAGCCTGATCGCGGCGGGCGGCGTTTCGTCGACAGCCGCCGGGGCCGAATTCCGAACGGCGGGGTCGAGCGCAGACCGCAGCATCACCTGCATCATCGCCCCCAGACCACCGGGGTCGTCGGCCCAGGACGGGTCGCGGATACACAGTTCGCGGTACCCGCGGTGACCGTGCCGCTCGAGGAAACGCTGCAACGCGCGACCTGCGTCACCGGAGGCCGACCGCAGCCCGGCGACCGCCACGTCCGGTGCGGCGGAGAGGAACTCCTCGGCCACCGCGGAATCGGCGGCGATCGTCCGTACGACGGCGTCGAGTTCGGCGAGCATCAGCGCGCTCTCGACTTCCGACGCACCGGCCATGAGCCGGGCGGCCTCGGCCTTGCCGTCGTCCTCGGTGCGGCCGTACTTCTCCGCGCGCCGGACCAGCACGCTCTCGAGCACATTCGCCGCGACGGCAGCGCGTGAGGACGACCGCACATGGATGAGGGTGACGTCGCAGTACTGGGCGACCCCGGCTTCCAGCTCCTGCCATACGATCCGGGGGTCGCGGCTCGTCGGCACCGCGAACCCGGCGATCTCACCGGGCAGTCGACGAATGGCGGGACCGACCGACAGCGCATGCGAGGTCAGCCGGACGGTGTTCCCGAGCTTGCGCCGGAACGGTTGTGGCGGCTTGGGTTCGAGTTCGTCGATGACCCGCCCGCAGATCGAGGTCGAGAACTGTTCCAGCGAGTTCCCGAGGATGCCGGAACTCAGTGCCGTGCCCTCGGTCAGGTTCAGGAACATGTGCCCGTAGAAGTAACCCACCTGCAGCCAGGGTTTCTCGTATCGCTCCTGTGCCCGGGCGACCACCTGCACCATCTGCATCGCGTAGTCGATCGCGAACCCGGAGACCGATGCGGTCAGCGGGCAGAACGCGCCCGGCATCATCTCGCCGATGTTGCATCGTGTGTACACATGGTCGGCGCCGGCCACCGGCGAGTCCATCTCGTTCAGGTCACCGGGCAGCGTGGTGATCGGCCGGGCCTGCAACCACCAGAGTTCACCGGATTTGTCGATGGCCCATTCGAGGTCCATCGGCCGGCCCCACTCCTGCTCGGCCCGGCGGGCGCCGGACTGGATCGCCGCGATCTCGACCGGCGACAGAACCGGCGCCGCAACGGTTTCGTTGACCACCGCGGTTCCGTCGGCATCGAGCACGACGTGATCGGGAGCAACCGTCCCGTCAACGAGCGCCTCGCCGAGTCCGGAAACGACGTCGATCACCGTCAGGTCCCGCCGACCTGAGACCGGGTCCGCGGTGAACACCACGCCCGCGGCGCGCGCATCGACCATCCGCTGGACCACCACATTCATGGTGGCCGAGGCATTCCCGCTGTACGACGACGCGCGGAGCGAGTGCACCGAGTCGGCACAGGCGCGAACCGCGTCGACGAAGCGGTCGACGGTGTCGACCCCCAGCACGGTGTCGTACTGACCGGCGAAGGACTGGTCGTCCCCGTCCTCCCCCACGGCCGAGGACCGGACCGCGACCGGTGTCCATCCGGCGGCGGCCATCTCGTCGAATCGTGCTGTCGCAGCGTCGGACACCCCCGACACGCCGGCGATGACGTACCCGGGCGGCACCCGGAGACCCAGGCGCCGCAGACGTGCGAGTCCGGCCGCCTTGCCGCCGTACCGGTCGTCGGCGATCTCCTCGAATTCGACCGTTTGCGAACTCATCTCGCCTCACCACTCAGGGAGTCGACGATCTCGGCCAGCGGTTCCACACCGATGGGTCCCGGTTGATAGAGGCAGATGCGGTCCGACACACCGTCGACGCGGTCGCGGATGTGTGCGGCGATCTCGGCCGGAGTGCCGCAGGCGGCGATGGTGTGGAGGATCTCGTCGTCGATGAGTCCGGCCATCTCCTGCCAGCGTCCCTGTTTGGACATCGTGTTGAGTTCCGGCTGCAGGTCGCCCCATCCGTGCGCATCGAGCACGGGCCGGTATGCGGGAGTGGAACCGTAGAACGCCAACAGCATTCGCGTCGAGGCATGGTCGTCGTCGCCCGTGCCGACCGAGACGATGATCTCGGGCACCACCTCGAAGTCGTCCTCGCTCCGACCGGCTGCCGCGAGACCGTCGCGGACCGCGGGCAGCGTCGTGCCGTGCAGGAACCGCTTCGATCCGAACGGCATCACCAGCAGGCCGTCCGCGACCTCCGCGGTGGCACGGGTCAGGCGGGGCCCCAGCGCGCCCAGGTAGATCGGTGGCGGCCCGTACGGGTTGGGGCCGGGCACGAAGGTCGGCGTCATCAGGGTGTGCCGGTGGTACTGACCCCGGAAGTCCAGACGCTCACCGTCGTTCCACGTCGCGAAGATCGCGCGCAGGGCGCCGACCATCTCCTTCATCCGCTCCACGGGTCGGTCGAACTCGGCGCCGTACCGCTTCTCGATCTGCGCGCGCACCTGGGTACCGAGTCCGAGAATGAACCTGCCCTCACTGAGCAAGTGCAGGTCGTTGGCCTGGTGTGCGAGCTGGATCGGGTTGCGCGGGAGCGCGATCGCCACGTTGGACATGATGTCGAGCCCGTCGACCGCGGTCGCGAGCGCGAGCGGGGTGAACACGTCGTGCGGACCCTCGAAGGTGAACACGCCCGACGCGCCGGCCTCCTGTAGCGCCCGTACGCGATCGACTGCTCCGACCGGATCGAACAATGCCGTCATGATCTTCATGTCGATGTCCTAGCCGATCACATCGGTCCAGTCGGAGAATCCCGACGGGTGATGAGGACCGATGACGCCGTGCTCGAACAGACCGGCACCATGCCGGACGGTGCCGTCCGGTTCGGTACAGACGGCCGACCCGACGTGGTCGATCAGACTGAAGGGCGCCCGCGCCATCACCTCCGGGTCGGTGAGGTCGAAGCTGACGCGTTCGGCGAACGGTCCGTCTTTCCATGTGCCGTGTCCCCACGACGAGTCGCCGCCGTACCCCGATCCGAACGCGATGGGAGCGAACAGTTTCGACTCGACATCGAGGACCACCCGGTCACCGGCACGGGTCAGGAACTCGACGTGCGCGCCCCGGGGGATCCGTGTGCCCGGCGTGTAGTCGATGGCGACGCGCACACCGTCGAGTTGCTCGACGCGACCGTCCCGCCAGCGCCGCGTGCAGTCGTAGAGACTGCGATGACCGTCGGGATCCTCTTGCAGGATCAGGAACAACTGGAAGTCGTCGAAGGCCAACGGCAGGTACAGCCACCACATACCGCGGAAGGCGGTGTCGGGCCGGCCCGCGGGTTCGGGCTCACCGACGGGGCGGATGCCCCACGACCGGTCCCGGCTCGCCACGCTGGTGTCGTGCTCGACCGTCAACCGCTCCCCGTCGACATCGATCCATCCCTGCCAGCTGCCCACTTGCGCAAACCGGCACGCCTGCAGGGTGACCCGCCGTTCGGTGAGCATGTCGTGCGGCTTCTCCAGCGCCGCGGGGAAGAGACCGCGCCAGGTCAGGTCGGCGGAGATCCCCTCGGTCTCGGCCAGCGTCAGATGCAGTTCCTGCAACGGCTCCAGCACATC
Organism: Gordonia sp. NPDC057258; assembly: GCF_042668985.1. Taxonomy (NCBI): domain Bacteria; kingdom Bacillati; phylum Actinomycetota; class Actinomycetes; order Mycobacteriales; family Gordoniaceae; genus Gordonia; species Gordonia sp. NPDC057258. The sequence goes on along the minus strand of NZ_JBHUXZ010000008.1, from coordinate 72,472 downwards.
CAGGCGGTAGCCGTTGACGTTCTGCCGCAGGCGGTCGTCGTCGATGGCGTCGCTGAGGTGCACCGCGGTCTGGGTGTCACCGCGGCGGACGACGAAGTAGGCGTCCTTGACCCCGAGCCGCGGGTAGTAGCCGATGCCGGTCAGCGCCATGAACCGGCCCTCGCGGTCGAGGACGTTGAAGTACGAACGGTCGTAGAAGTTCCGGTCGGAGGTCGCCGGCCAGGTGATCGGCGCCGGGGCCTGATGGATCGGATATTCGTCGAGTGGACTGAGTTCCACGGACCCTCCCATAAATACGATGCACACCGTATTGCAACTATGCTGGGACTCATGACAGCAGATGGCCGAAGGGAACACAAGAGGTCGAACCCTGCGTCGCCCGGACGGCCCCGCGACGGGCGGATCGATACCGCGATCATCGCGGCCACCCGCGAACTCATCCTCGAGACGGGCTACCCGGCGCTGTCCCTCTCGGCGATCGCGGCCCGCGCGGGCACCACCACCGCGGCCATCTACCGGCGCTGGTCCGGCAAGGCCCAGCTCGTCCACGAAGCAGTTCTGGCCGCCGAAACCCTGGCGCCGCCAACAGGTTCGGGCGACGCCCGACAGGACATCCGGGCGCTCGTCGAGATCGTGCGGGCGATGTTCAACCGGCCGGAGGTGCGCGTGGCGCTACCCGGTCTCATCGCCGACACCGTGGCCTCACCCGAGCTGCACAGTCAGATGATCGCCCGGCTCGCCGGCGACCTCACCGCCTTCGAATCCCGGTTCGGTCAGGAACGCCGGGGCGACGACCGGTTGCCCATGCTCGCGGAGGTCGTCGCCGGTACCGCGATCTTCCGCATCCTCATCCGCAGCGACGCCGCACTCGACGACGCGTGGGTCGAGGAGATGGTCGAGCTGATCACCGAGCGGTGGCCGTCGACGTGACGTCGTGAGGATCAAGCCGTCGCGGATCGCGGCCTCACCCCGGTCGGCCGCGAGATCGCGGTGTCCGTAAGGTCGAAAATCGGACACGGCGATTCGCTGTCGCCGCCGTAGCACGTACAGCTCTTGAGCCGAGGGAGTCCCCCATGTTCCGCAACGCGTGGCGCGAACTGCACAAACCGGTGTTCCTCACCGCGTCGGCCGTCATCTTCGGTCTGATCATCTTCGCGGTGATCTACGCTCAGACCGCGGCCGACGCCTTCGACAAACTGAACACATGAATCACCGACGGCGTGGGCTGGTGGTACGTCCTGATCGCCACCGGCTTCGTCCTGTTCGCGGTGTACTGCGCGATCAGCCGGATCGGCACCATCAAGCTCGGCGCGGACGACGAGGACCCCGAGTTCGGGGTGCTCTCCTGGTTCGCCATGCTCTTCGCTGCCGGGATGGGCATCGGACTCGTGTTCTACGGCGTGGCCGAACCTCTCTCGCACTACGTGAACCCGCCCGAGGCCGGCGGCATCCCGGGTGGCACCGACGCCGCGGCCAATCAGGCGATGGAACTGACGCTCTATCACTGGGGTCTGCACGCCTGGGCGATCTACGTCGTCGTCGGACTCGGCCTGGCCTACATGACCTTCCGCAAGGGACGGCCGTTGTCCGTCCGGTGGCTGCTCGAGCCGCTCCTCGGCCGCGAACGCGTCGAGGGCTGGCTGGGTCACGCGGTCGACATCGTCGCCATCGTCGGCACTCTGTTCGGCGTCGCGACCTCGCTCGGCTTCGGCATCCAGCAGATCAGCGCCGGTCTCGATTACCTCGGATGGGTCGACGTCAACAACTGGATCATCGTCGCGCTGATCATCGGCATCACCGGCCTGGCCATCTTCTCGGTGGTCACCGGGGTGACCAAGGGCCTGCGATGGTTGTCCAACCTCAACATGGCCGTGGCGGCGGCACTGACCGTCTTCGTCCTGGTGCTCGGTTCGACGCTCTTCCTGATCCAGTCGTGGGTGCAGAACATCGGCAACTACATCCAGGCCTTCCCGGATCTGATGCTGCGCACCGCGCCGTTCACCGACGACGGCTGGGAGGGCGCGTGGACGATCTTCTACTGGGGCTGGTGGATCAGCTGGGCGCCGTTCGTCGGCATGTTCATCGCGCGGATCTCGCGGGGTCGGACGATTCGGCAGTTCATCGGTGGCGTGCTCATCACGCCGACCCTGGTCAGCACCATATGGTTCACCGTGTTCGGCGACTCGGGCATCCTGCGGCAGATGGAGTTCGGCGACATGCTCGTCGACGGCGAGGTCGACACCAACACGTCGTTGTTCCAACTCCTCGACACCCTGCCGATGTCGGCCATCAGCAGCGTCATCGCGATCGTCATCGTCGTGCTGTTCTTCGTCACGTCCTCGGACTCGGGGTCGCTGGTGATCGACATGCTGGCGACCGGCGGCAAGATCGACACGCCCAAGCTCACCCGGGTCTACTGGGCGTCCCTGCAGGGTGTGGCGGCCGCGGTCCTGCTCCTGATCGGCGGCACCAGTTCGCTGACCGCCCTCCAGACGATGTCCATCGCCACCGCGGTCCCCTTCTCGATCGTCATGGTCCTGGCATGTGTCTCGTTGCTCCGCGCGTTCCACTACGACGTCGCGGTCCGTCCGCGCTACGTACAGCTGAGTACCACCGAACAAGCCGAGGGAGCGGCGACGGGCGACGCGGGTTCGGCTGCGGCACAGCACCAGCGGCACCGCAGGGCCCGCCAACCGGTGTCGGCGACCTTCGCGGGCCTACCGGGCGAGGGAGCGGCCCGCAACCGCGACGGCTCGCCCATCGTGCTCGCGGTCCGCGAGGTGCCCCACCACGCCGTGACGGTCAACCCCGAGACAGGTTCGTTCTCCGTCTCCGCAGAGCACGAACCGGAGAACCCCCTCGACGACGACCCGACCGAGAAGAACTGAGCGCGGGGTCGCCGCCGCGAGGTCACCGCCCCAGGTCGACGATGGCATGGAACACCCGCGTCGGGTCTTCGGCGATGCGGTTGAGCACGTACAACCACCATTCCGAGTCGAAGATGCGGTATTCGCGCGTGGCAACCCCGTTCTCCGCCAACCGATCGGGGAGGTCGGTTCGAGGTGACCATGCGCGAGATCCGTCCATCCGCGCCGTCCCCGACTCGACGGTCGGGTACCCGCGGATCTTCGACGTGACCGCGGTGCAGGTCAGCAGGCTCGCCGGCACCTGAGGCCTGCGGCCGGAGCCTGTCTCAGAGCGAGTTCTCGGCCGCGGCGAGGATCTGTCGCCGGAGGGTCGACGAGGTGTTGGGCAGCCACATCGCGCGGACGGGCGCGAACGGCGGATCGGTGAACTCGACGATCCGGATGCGGTTGACGTAGATCCAGCCGGGTTCATTGGTGACGAAGGCGCACGCCTTGGGGTGTGCGATCACCGCCGTGTGCGGGGGCGTACCAAGCAGGGTCGACAGGATGATCTTCGGTTCGAATCCGGCGCGCCGGCACATGCCGACGAGGATGTCGGTGTACTCGTACTCGTGCTCGGGACCCCAGACGACGATCTCGTAGCCGGCGAGGTCGGCCATGTCGACCCGGTCGTGCGCGGCCAGCGGGTGATCGGCACGCACCGCCAGACGCAGTTCGTGTTGTGTCGCGATCGTGGTGGCCATGTCCGGCGGGGCCGCCACGCCTCGTCCGAGAGCCATGTCGATGGCTCCCGACAGCAACTCGTCGCGAATGAGTTCGGCGAAGACCGGTCGTACCGTGATCGGCACCGACGAGTCGGCGAGCACCACCGGTTCGATGATCCGGAAGACCTCGGAGGAGGCGAGGTCCGGGGCGTGACCGATCACGAACGGCGCAGGCGAGCCGGCGTCCACCCGTCGTACCTGCGTCGCGAGCTGTTCGCCACCGGCCAGCAACGGCACTGCACCACGGTAGAGCGCCTCACCCGCGGGCGTCGGCGTGAGGCTTCGGCGCGACCGCGAGAAGAGCTCCACCCCCAGGTGTCGCTCGAGTTCGCGGATCGCCGAGGAGAGCGCTTGCTGGCTGATGAACAGGTCATCCGCGGCGACACGAAGGCTGGGCGCCTCCATCACGACGACGAACATTCGCAGTCGTCGGAGGTCGATATCACGTAGTCCGGGCTCCCCGGGACCATTCATCAACGATCTCCTGTCAGTTATCCCGATTGATGTGATTGTAGGTTGACCATCGAGCCAATATGCTGAATTCCGCGAGGCCAGGTTCGCGCCGGCCACATCGCATTCGGACTACCTGCTGGGGTCCCTCCCGCGGAGGGGACGGGAGGACCCCAGCAGGAGGCGGCTGATCGGGCCCGATCGGCACGACCGTCTCAGCGCGCATCAGATCGACGGCAATTCTGCCGATTCTTACATCTTTCGCTCCGTTGGGTCATATCGCGGATTTCGAGAAGAAACGATCTTTAATCGTCCTCTAAACTCCGTAACGTGTGTTCGACGATTCGTCGTCGCGACATGCATGCGCGTCACGCGCATCACGAGTGAAAGAGGATGCGGCCATCGAGCACCGACAACGCGGAGACCAGGATGAACGGCCCGCCGCTCATTTCCGGGCTCTTCGCCACGGACCGGCCACCGGTGAGATATCCGGCCATCATCACCTTTTCTACGACAACGCCGATCACGTCCTCAAACAGGTCCGGATGCGCGAATGGCATGTCCGCGTCACCATCGCCGTACTGGTCGCGGTGTGCGGGGCGCTCGGCACGATCGCCCTCTTCACGCCGAGTGGCACACAGGGATCCGTCCCGCGCTCGATCGCCCTCGGCATCGTAGTCGCCACCACGATCCCGATGGCTTACGTGGTCAGCCGGGTCCACCTCGGCGTGATCTGGTGGACCAAGCAGTCGTCGATCAGAGGATTCAACACCCTGTTCGTCCTGTGGGCCGACGCAGTGCTGACCGTCGCGATCCTCGCCATCTCCGACATCATCCTGGCCCAGTTCTGCGCCGTGATCTTCGCCGTCATCGGGTCATATGTGGCCCATTTCGTCCGGTCCCCGGTCGCGTACGCCCACATGATCTACTCGAGCATCGCGGTCTGCGCGATGGGCCTCATGTCGTGGGCAGATGGCACTCCGGTGTTGAACGTCCTGTTCACCACACTCGCTTTGTTGGTCGTCACCAATGGCACCACGGCCCTTCATCGCAGTTACACATCCGATTTCCAGCGATCACTGAAACATCAGCTCATCATGGCGAATACCGATTCGCTCACCGGATTGCTGAATCGTCGCGGCTTCATCTACGCGACGACGACAATGCTCCGTCGCAGCCCCGCTCACCCGTTCGCATTGGTCACCGCGGATGTCGACCGGTTCAAGGCCATCAACGACGAACACGGTCACGCGACGGGTGACGACGTCCTGGAGCGGGTCGCGGCAATTCTGCAGGGGGCCACCGACGAGCAGGCCATCGTCGCGCGGCTCGGCGGTGACGAGTTCGCGATCGCGACGCTCGCCGACGAGACCTCGGTGCGCGCGCTCGCCGAACGCATCCGCGCGCGGCGCATCACGATCCCCGGTGGTGCGACCGCGACGATGAGCCTGGGGATCGCCGTGGGTGTCACACCGGGCGGCCACATGTCCCCCGACGACGCCGACGCCTTCATCCGGCACGAGTTCGACGTCGCCGACGACGCGCTCTTCGACGCCAAGGCCGCAGGCCGCGACACCTATGTGGTGGCGGGGCGCACCGCCGCCCCCCGGCCCACCGAAGGACGCCCGGCTACAACAGCACGCCCGGGTTCAGCAGACCGTCGGGGTCGAGAGCCTGCTTGATCCGAGCCGTCAGTTCCATGACGTCGGGCCCCACCTGGTCGGGCAGCCAGCCCTTCTTCAGTCGCCCCACCCCGTGCTCGCCGGTGATGGTGCCGCCCAACTCGATCGCGAGGTCCATGATCTGACCGAAGGCGACCTGCGCGCGCTCCGCCTCGTCCACATCGGCGGGGTCGAAGACGATCAGCGGGTGCGTGTTGCCGTCGCCGGCGTGGGCGATCACCGAGATCATCACCCGGTTGTCGGCCGCGATCTCGGCGACACCGTCGATGAGGTCGGGCAGCGAGGGCAGCGGTACGCCGACATCCTCGAGCAACAGCGATCCCAGCTTCTCCACCGCCGGGATCGCCGCGCGGCGGGCCGCGGTGAACGCCTCGCCCTCGACGGGGTCGTCGGTCGCGAAGACCTCCCCGGCGCCGTTCGTCTCGAACGCCTTCCGGATGAACTCGACCTCGGCCGCGCCGGCCGCACCCGGGGCGTCGGACTGGGCGACGAGGAGCGCCCCGGCCTCCCGGTCGAGGCCCATCCGCAACAGGTCCTCGACGGCGTTGATGGCCACCGAGTCCATGAACTCGAGCATCGCGGGACGCATGTCCCCGGTGACCGCCAACACCGCCCGGCTGGCGTCGTGCACCGAACCGAACACACCGACGACGGTGCTGGCCGGGCCCTGCGGTGGCAACAGCCGCAAGGTGACCTCAGTGATGATCCCGAGAAGCCCCTCGCTGCCCACGAACAGCTTGGTCAGCGGCAGGCCCGCGGAGTCCTTGAGCTGCTTGCCGCCGACGCGTACCGCCCGGCCGTCGGCCAGCACCACCTCGAGGCCCAGGACGTAGTCCGTGGTGACGCCGTACTTGACGCAGCACAGCCCGCCGGCGTTGGTGGCGACGTTCCCCCCGATCGAGCAGATCTCGAACGACGACGGGTCCGGCGGATACCACAGACCCGACGCGGCGGCCGCGGCCTTCACCTCCGAGTTGAACAGTCCGGGTTGCACGACCGCGGTGCGCGTCGCCGGGTCGACGTCGATGTCCCGCATCTTCTCGGTGGAGAGCATGATCGCGCCGTCGACGGCCGTCGACCCGCCCGACAGACTGGTACCCGCACCCCGCGTGATGACCGGGACACCGTTGGCGGCACACCAGCGGACGGTGTCCTGCACTTCGGCGGTGGTGGTCGGCCGAACCAGCGCGAGCGGGGTGCCGGCCGTCGGATCGGCGGCACGGTCCTGCCGGTAGCCGGCCAGGATGTCGGCGTCGGTGACCACCATGCCGTTGGGGAGGGAAGCGGCCAGCGAACTCGGGTCGACACTCATCTGTTCAGAGTATTCGCAGACCGAACGACCACGGTTTCAGATTGATACATGGCCGGAAACGCCGGGCACCGCGACAATGAGCAACGTGAACGATTTCAACGCGACCGTCATCAACGAGTTCCGCTCCAACAACGGGCATGTGGACACCGCCGGCTTCGGCAAGAACCTCGTGCTCCTGCACACGCTGGGCGCCAAGTCCGGCGAGCCGCGGATCAGTCCCCTGTTCGCGCTGCCCGACGCCGACAGCTGGCTGGTCATCGGCTCGTACGCCGGTTCGCCGAAGGCCCCGGCGTGGGTGCACAACCTGCGGGCCCATCCCGAATCGGTCGCTGTGGAGGCACCGGCGGAGAACGGCGTCGAACGGCTCGACACCGCGGTGACCGAAGTCGAGGGTGACGACTGGGAACCCGCGTGGCAGAAGTTCATCTCGGCATCCGAGCAGTTCCTGAAGTACACCGAGACCGCGCAGGGCCGGCGGTTCCCGATCTTCAAGCTGACACCGGCTCGCTGACCCCGGCTCGCGGGCACCGCGGTTACCGCGGCCGGCCCTCGAACGCCACTACCCTGGCAGGGTGTTCGAGGTTGGCGAGAGCGTGGCCGGCTTCACCATCGACGACTTCCTCGGTGGCGGGGCGAGCGCAGATGTGTTCCGGGTCCATCGCACCGGCGACGACGGGGGCCCGTCGTGCGATGGGCCGCTGGCCCTGAAGGTCCTGCACCCGAACGCGTCCGACCACGCGCGGGTCCGGGAGCGCTTCGAACGGGAATTCGGGATCGCGTCGCTGCTCGACCATCCGCACATCGTGCGCATGATCGAGCACGGCGAGATCGCCTCGCCGCGCGGGTCGCTCGGGCCGCGGCACCTGCCGTCGATGTGGCTGACCATGCAGTACATCGGCGGCCCCGCGGCGACCGCCCTCGTCCCCGAGCGCGGCGACGAGCCGGACATGGACACCATCCTGCGGGTGGCGATGCAGATCGCCGATGCGCTGGATCATGCGCATTCGCAGGACATCCTGCATCGCGACGTGAAACCCGCGAACATCCTCCTCTCCCGCACCCCGCGATCTGTGGGTACACCCCTCGACGCCTACCTCTCGGACTTCGGGATCGCCCAGTTCCTCGACGACACCCGTCCACTCGCGCGCAACGGTCGTGTGCAGGGTTCCATCGGCTACGCCTCGCCCGAACTACTGCAGGCCCAGAAGCTCACCCCGGCAACCGATTTCTACGCATTCGCGTGCACGCTCGTCGAACTCATCACGGGCACACCGCCGTATCCGCGGAACACCGCTTTCGCGATCACCTATGCCCACCTCAACGACGACCCGCCGAAACTCACCCGACGCCGCCCCTGGCTGCCGTCGGCGATGAACTCGATCTTCGCCAAGGCGCTGGCGAAGTCACCGGACGACCGGTATCCCTCGTGCACCGCCCTCGTCGAGATCCTGACCCGGCTCATGCGGGACGTGCCCGTTCCGGAGTCGCCGCAACGCTCGACCTGGTGGCCCCGCGGCCGGTGAGCGGTCAACCCGCCGCGTCGTCGATCGCATAGACACGAACAGCGGTGTCGCGGAATATCTTCCGCAAAGCCTCCGAACCCCACTGGGACACACAGTCGACGAGTGCGCCGACCAGCACGTCGACCGCGGCGTTCGGCCGATCGATCGGATAGTTGGACCCGAACATGATGCGGTCCGACCCGAAATGGGTGACGATGTGCTCGACGAAGGGACCGATCATCTCGGCGAGCGTGGCCTGACCGCCGATGTTGCCCCACCGTTCGTGACCGTAACCCAGTATCGGCATCGCCAGACCCGACAGCTTGACGACGACGTTGCGGTGGTTCGCGAGGGTCGTCATCCGTTCTCGCCACAATCGCCAGATGTCCGCGCGCGCAGCGGCTGTCGCGCCGGTGCGGACACCGACGGGACCGAAGACCCCCGCCGGGATGCCGAAGTGGTCGAGGACGATCGTCGTGTCCGGGTACTCCCGGGCCAGCAGGATGACGTCGTACAGCTGATGGGAGTACACCGACGCCTCGAAGACCAGATCGCGGCTCGCGAGTTCGGCGAACCCCTCGAGGAACGCCGTCGAGGACAGCAGGTTGTCGGTGTCCCCGCCATCGCGGACGCGCGGATCAGGATGTCGGGACGCGACGATGCGGATGCCGCGGAACCGCGGGGAGGCCGCGAACTGTTCGTCGAGCATGGTCGCGAACGTGCGGGTCCGCGGATCGCCGTGCGAGATGACGGCGCCGAGGCGGGGGGTGCCGGCCTGGCCGAACGGCAGGCTCTCGAGATATCGGGTCTCCTCGACGGCGGTGCTGTCCACCGGGGGCTCCGCGGCGTCGGCGACCTCGCGGCGCCAATGCGACTCGACGTGCACCACCGTGTCGATCGGTACCCCCACCACGGTCGGCACCAGCGCCGCATCGGTGGCGTACTGACGCGGCTCGTAGGCCCGGGCCACGGTGCGCGGGGTCAGGATGTACTCGCGGTCGGCGCGCGAGACCACGAGCGGAAACACCCGGTCGCCCAAGGTGGGGACGAACCCGTACAGCCGCGACGCCCGCGTGGCCGCCCACGGGGTGCGCCGCGGGTTCCAGTGCTGCACATGGGCATCAACGATGCCCGTGAGGACCCCTTCGAGGGACGTCATCCCCGTACCTTGCCACACCTCATCACTGTCCGACATGGGATGCCGGATCATGAATTGTGCCGTGTTGAGGACTATCTTGAACCGGGCGGGGAGACGAGCCGCGACGGAGGTGTGATCTTTTCGAGATGGCGACACATACGCGCCACGCGCTGCATCAGCTGCGGACGGCTGTCAATCGGCAACCCGACCGGTTCGTCACCAACGTCTACACCCGGATGTTCGCGATCGATCCCGACCTGCGTGACCTGTTCGGGGTGTCGATGGCGGCCCAGCGAGTGGCCTTCCATCGGGTCATCGACCATGTGCTGGAAGCGATCCCGGCCGAGTCGGGTCACGCCGAACTCGTGGAGTTCCTCGCGCAGCTCGGACGCGACCATCGCAAGTTCGGGGTCGAGCCCGAGCATTACCACGTGATGTACGCCGCCCTGATGGGCGAGTTCGGCAGCCTCATGGCCGGTTACTGGGACGCCGAGACCGAACAGACCGTCTCGCAGGCGATGATGCTGGTCACCGGGGTCATGCGGGGCGCGGCCGAGAGCGCGACCCATCCCGCGCGCTGGACCGCCGAGGTCGTCGAGAAGTACCGGATCACCCGGGACCTCGCGGTCGTCCGACTCCTCGCCCACTCGCCGCTCACGTTCAACACGGGCCAGTACCTCGAGGTGCACACCCCGCAATGGCCCAAGCAGTGGCGCAATCTCTCCCCCGCCATCCCGCCCAACCCGGCCGGTGAACTGGAGTTCCACGTGCGTGCGATCCCCCGTGGAACGGTCAGCACCGCGATCGTGAGCGAGACCAGCATCGGCGATGTGTGGACCCTCGCCCAGGGGCACGGGACGCTTCACGTCGACCGCGACAGCAAGGTCCTCATGGTGGCGGGCGGGACCGGGCTCGCACCGCTGCGGGCGTTGTTGATCGAGATGTCCATGCGCGCGGATTCGCCGGAGACGCACATCTTCTACGGCATGCGCTACCCGGGCGAGCTCTACGACCTGACCGTCCTGCGCCGCATCGCGTCGACCAATCCCTGGCTGCGGGTCACCGCCGTGTCCCAGGAGGAGAGCGATCCGTGGTGGATCAACGCGGTGGCGACACCCGCCGAGCTCGGCATCGACCACGAGATCGGCACCCTCGCCGACGTCGTGGCCCGGTCCGGTGACTGGCAGGACCGTCAGGTGCTCATCGCGGGATCACCGCAGATGATAGAAAACACCCGACGCACGCTGATCATCGCGGGCGTCCGGGCCAGCCGCATCCAGCACGACCCGGTGTTCTGAGCCGGCACAAGAGTTGAATTCCCCGAACCGGTTGCGGCTCAGGGGACTTCGAGGCTCGGCTCGCCGCCGGCCGGAGCCGTGACCGTTTCGGTCTCGGTCACGGTGTACGTCTCGGGAGCCGACTCAGTCACCGTCTCCGTTCGAGTGACCGGACGCGGGGTGCTGGTGACCGTCGTCGTGCGGACGGAGGTCTCCGTCTCGGTCTCGGTGACCGTCGCCTCCTGGGTCGAGGTGACCGCTGCCGGTGTCTCGGTCACGGTGACGGGCGCGGGTTCGGCGACCGTCGACTCGGCGGTGAGGATCAGCGTCATCCCGACGGCGGCCAGGAACACGGCCGCGCCGATGGCGGCGCCGACGAACCACCAGCGACGTCCCGTCGACGTCCGCGGGGCGACGGGGGGTGCTGCCGCGGCTACCACCGCGGCGTCGGCCGCACCGAGGGCCGAGGCCAGCGCCGGGTTGTCCGCGACGGTGACGGGGCGTTGCGCCGCGTACTCGAAGGCCGGCGCGATGCCGGGGAGTTGCGCGCCGGGGCCGACCACGATGACCGACGTGATGTCACGCCCGCGCGGCAGGCGGGTGACCGCCGTCGCGAGCCGGGTCGCCGCGTCGGTGTCGGTGACCGAGGCGACCTCGCCCGGCGCGAAGTCGGTCGTGCCGAGCACGGCGCCGGAGGACGTGTCGACGGTGGCGAGGGTCGTGCCGGCGGCCGGCGCGGCATCGCGATCCAGGTCGACGACGGCCACCACCCCACCGCGCGTCGCATGCGTGCATGCGATCTCGGCGAGTGCGGCGGCATAGCCGGTGACGACGACCTTCTCCGTCCACGACGGCCCGGTGCCGACGCCCGGCGCGAAGGCCCGAGCCAGGTGGTCGCGGACGTCTGCGCGGGACGCCGAGATCCCGATGCGGTCGACCTCCACAGGGACGGAATCGACGAGTTCGAGGATCGCGGCCTCGGCACCGGCCGCCGACGCGTCCGGGAGGTCGACGAGATTGCTCGCCAGGACGTGGCCGTCGGCGTCGCGGACCACCGAGCTGATCTGGTCGTCGACGACGGAGATACCCAGGACCACGAACCCCGGCATCGGGCCGTTTGCCGGTACCTCGGACATGGTTCACCTCCCGTCGCCGACCTTGCTGTGGCGTTCTGACCCGCAAGCCTAGCGGCTGACGCGAGGACCGGGGCATCCGGCTGTGTCCGGCGTCCGGCTCAGATCGACTCGGCAGCGTGCTGGGTGTACGCGGCGTCGCGCACCGCCTCGTCGGTTTCCAGGCCGGCGCCCAGGGCGCCGCCGACGGTCGCGAGGGAGCACGTCAGCCAGGCAACCTCCAGATAGTCGGTGAAGCCGACAGGGTGGTCGAGCGTCGCACCGATGACCTGCGGCACCACGAGGCAGAGCGCGCCGATCGCGGACAAGACGAACAGCGCCGCGTAGAACGCGCCCACACCGAGAACGACTGTGATCATGGTGACGATGTTGAACAGCACCACCTGTTCTCGCGTCTGTCGGGAGCCGCCGCGTTCCCACAGGTCGGCGCCGATGATCAGGGTCGCGGTGATCGCGATGATCGAACCGAGTGCCACGCCGGTGAGCCGAATCCCACCGAAAGTGTCTGCGAGCAGCCAGATGTCGGCGGTCACCAGTGCGAAAACCCCGGCCGCGATAGCGCCGGTGAGTGCGCGGCTCAGGCCGAGTGCCAGCCGCCACGGGCGGTTGGCGCGCACCATGCCGGTGAGCAGACGCAGGTTCCCGGTCAGGACACGCGCGGTGAACGCGGTGCCCGCCTCGTCGACGTCGGTCCCGAGTTGGCGCACGCGATGGCGCAGCGCCGACCGCGCCGGCGACTTCTGGTGACCGCGGAGGTCGTCGGCGTCGGCACCGAGGAGTTGACCGACGAGTCCGGTGATGATGCCGCGGGCCCGCTGCCGCACTCCGGTGGCGCCGAGCGCCGGCACCGAGAGGACCGCGACGCCGTGCACTGCGTTGGCGTGCGCGACGACCGGACGTTTGCCGACGTGTAGCGGCAGGTCGGTCAGGCAGAGCACCAGATCCCACTCGTGTTCGAGCAGAAGATCTCTTGTGGCGTCGACGATCTCGGCGTCGCCGGCCGGCGGCTGTACGACGCCGGCCTCGAGGAGATCCAGCTGCCAGCGCGCGCCAGGGAAGGTCGTCTGGATGTGGTCGGTGAGGTCGGCTTCGATGAGCTTGCGGGCGAGGTCGATCGCCTGGCCCGGCGCGGCGACGATGCCGAGGACGACGACGGGTTCATCCGAGGTGCCGGGCTCGGGGAACGACTCGGGGGAAGAGGAGTCCATCAAGGGTGACGGTCCGGCTCAGGCGAACCGGGCCGCGAGGGCCCGCAGGGTGCCCTCGATCCCCTTGCCGTTCTTCTTGTCGTAGCCGATGAGTTCCATGATCTTCGGTACCCGGAGCGTCGAGTAGTCGAAGGTCTCGGTGACCGCGGTCGTGGTCGGTGACGTCGAGTCGAGTTCCCACCGCCAGCGGTGCCCCATCGGGTGCTGCCATTCGACGACCCGGCCGGGTTCGAAGTCGGTGACGGTCGAGGTGATCTTGTACGGCACGCCGTACTGCTTCATCCCGACGCTGAAACGCGCCCCACGGGTCAGCGTCTCGGGCCCGTCCACGGGGGTGTCGCGGACCGTGCCGGAACCGTCGAGCTCCGGATGCCGATGCGGATTCGACACGAGCGCGAACACATCGGCGACCGGGGCGTTCACGACGACCCGGCGCGAGACCTTGTGCGGGCCGGAGTCGACGGTGGTGACGGGTTCAGGAGCCATACGCTCAACGTTACGCACGTCCGTGGGCTCGCGTCGAAACCGCGTCAGTCGGTGGTGCGTTTGCGTCGCGGCTGCCAGACGACCAGGGCGTTGGTGCGCGGCACGGGGACGAGTTCGCCGCCGCGGCGGGTCCGCGACGCCTGCACCTCGTCGGTCAGCTCGCGCACGCGGTGCTGGAGCGCCTCGACCTGATTGCTCAGGTCGATGATGCGTTTGATGCCCGCGAGGTTGACGCCTTCCTCCTGCGAGAGACGCTGGATCTCGCGCAGGAGTTCGACGTCGCGGGACGAGTAGCGGCGGCCACCGCCACTCGTCCGTTGCGGGGTGACCAGGCCCAGGCGGTCATACGTCCGCAGGGTCTGGGCGTGCATGCCGGCGAGTTCGGCGGCCACCGAGATCAGGAAGGTCGCGCCGTCGCCGTCGAAGTTGCCCGCACCGGCCATCACTCATCGCCCCCAGTCCGCCCGCGGGTCGAAACCGCTTGCCCGCTCGGCCTGGTCGTAGGCGCGCATCGCCTCGACCGCGGCCTCGTCGAGCTTGTTCGGAACCGCGACCTTCACGGTGACGAGCAGGTCGCCCGCCCCGCCGGAGCGCTTGGGCACTCCACGACCGCGCACGCGCAGCGTGCGGCCGTCAGTGGTGTTCGGCGGGATCTTCACCCCGACCGAACCCTCCAGGGTCGGAACCGAGACCGTCGCTCCGAGAACGAGTTCGGAGATCCGCACCGGCAGCTGCACCCGAAGGTCGTTGCCGCTGCGGGTGAACTGCTTGTGCGGGGTCACGTGCACGACGACGTAGAGGTCACCCGACGGGGCGCCACGACGACCGGCCTCGCCCTGCCCGGCGAGCCGGATGCGCTGACCGTCCTCGACGCCGGCGGGGATCCGGACGTTGATGGTGCGCGCGCGGACCTTCACGCCGCTGCCGTCGCAATCGGTGCACGGGTCGTCGATCCGCGACCCGGTGCCCTGGCAGTCCTGGCAGGGCTCGCTGAATCCGAACGCGCCCTGGTTGCGGCTCACGAACCCGGAACCGTTGCAGTTCGCGCACACCCGCGGACTGGTCCCGGGCTTGGCGCCCGAGCCGTGGCAGGTGGTGCAGGGTGACGGACTCGTCACCCGCAGGGGGACGGTCGTGCCGAGCGCGGCGTCGGAGAACGAGAGCGTCGTCTCGGTCTCGAGGTCCTTGCCACGACGCGGCCGGCTCGCCGTCGAAGTACGTTGCGTTCCGCCGCCGCGGTTGAACAGGCCGTCGAAGATGTCGCCGAAACCGCCACCGCCGCCGCCGGTCTGCGCCCCGCCGAACAGGTCGCCGAGGTCGAAGTCGCCACCGCCGCCGGTGGTGTAGGTGGTTCCGCCGCCGGGGAAGCCACCCGGGAAGCCGTTGCCGCCGCCGCGGAATCGTCCGCCGGCGAACATGGCGCGTGTCTCGTCGTATTCCTTGCGCTTCTCGGCATCGCCGAGGACGCTGTGGGCTTCGGACACCCGCTTGAAGCGCTCTTCGGCCGCGCTGTCACCTGGATTCGCATCCGGATGCAGCTCGCGCGCGAGCTTGCGGTAGGCCTTCTTGATCTCTTCAGCCGAAGCGTCAGAAGCAACGCCCAGGTCCTTGTAGAAGTCGTGTTCTAACCACTCACGTTGTGGTGCCACCAGACGTCACCTCCTTGAGTTCTGTTGTCTGGATTGAAGTTTCAGTTGGGGTCACCTGCTCCCTGAGGTGCGAGCAGACCACCTGCTCCCTGAGGTGCGAGCCGACCACCTGCTCCCTGAGGTGCGAGCGAAGCGAGCCACGAAGGGTTCGTCGCCCTTCGTGGCTCGTCGCTTGCGCTCCTCGCACCTCAGGGATCAGTGGTGAGTTCGCCCACCCAGGATCGAGCGACGGTCGTTCTATTGTGCACCGGGCGCGTCGCCCGCGGGAGCGGGATCGGTGACCGTCACCATCGCGGTGCGGATCACCTTCTCGCCCAGGCGGTAGCCGCATCGGTACACCGATCCGATCACCGGATGTGCCCCGGTGCCGTCGTGCTGCACGGCTTCGTGGAGTTCGGGATCGAACTCGTCACCCGCCGCACCGAAGGCCACGAGACCTTCGGCGGCCAGCACACCGGTCAGCTTGTCGGCGACCGAACGCAGCGGACCGCTGTCGAGGTCGCCGTGTTCACGGGCACGGTCGAGATCGTCGATGATCGGCAGCAGCTTGTCGATCAGGATCTGCTTGCCGTAGGCGACCGAACCCTGCTTCTCCTCGGCGGCACGCCGCCGGAAGTTGGCGAACTGGGCGCGTTCTCGCTGCAGGTCGGCCGTCAGCTCGGCGACGCGGGCATCCGGTTCGTCGGCTGCGGCGTCCGGCTGCTCCTCGGTGGCCTGTGACATGTCGGTCTGCTCGTCGACGACCGGTCCGGCATCGGCCGGGCCGGGTCCGGCGGCCGGCTCGTCGCGCACCTCACCCGTCTCCGGGTCGATACGACGACGGTCGGTCACCGTCACCGGCTCCTCGCCGGACCCATTCGACGAATGGGCTCCTGCGGTCACTTGTTCTCCTTCGAGTCGGCATCGTCGACGACCTCGGCGTCGACGACGTCGGGATCGGTGTCGGCCGCGGCGGACTCACCGTTGGGGGACTCGGCAGCGGCGTTGGCGTAGATCGCCTGGCCGAGGGCCTGCGACTCCTCCGACAGCTTCTCGATCGCGGACTTGATCGCCGCGGTGTCGTTGCCCTTGAGCGCTTCCTGCGCCCCGGCGACGGCCGCCTCGACCTTCTCCTTCAGCTCCGCCGGGACCTTGTCCTCGTTCTCCTTGAGGAACTTCTCGGTCTGGTGGACCAGCGACTCCGCCTGGTTGCGGGTCTCGGCCTCCTCGCGGCGCTTGCGGTCCTCGTCGGCGTGCGCCTCCGCGTCCTTGATCATGCGGTCGATCTCGTCCTTGCTCAGGCCCGAACCGTCCTGGATGCGGATCGAGTTCTCCTTGCCGGTGCCCTTGTCCTTCGCGGTGACGTGCACGATGCCGTTGGCGTCGATGTCGAAGGTCACCTCGATCTGCGGGACACCCTGCGGGGCCGGAGCGATGCCGCCGAGCTCGAAGCTGCCGAGCAGCTTGTTGTGCGAGGCGATCTCGCGCTCACCCTGATAGACCTGGATCTGCACCGACGGCTGGTTGTCCTCAGCGGTCGTGTAGGTCTCCGACCGCTTGGTCGGGATCGTGGTGTTGCGCTCGATCAGCTTGTGCATCACGCCGCCCTTGGTCTCGATACCGAGGGAGAGCGGGGTGACGTCGAGCAGCAGCACGTCCTTGACCTCACCGCGGAGCACACCGGCCTGCAGTGCGGCGCCGACGGCGACGACCTCGTCCGGGTTGACGCCCTTGTTGGGCTCGCGGCCACCGGTCAGTTCCTTCACCAGGTCGGTGACGGCCGGCATACGGGTCGAACCACCGACGAGCACGACGTGGTCGATGTCGCCGACGGAGATGCCCGCATCCTTGATGACGGCCTGGAACGGTGCGCGGGTGCGCTCCAGCAGATCAGAGGTGATCTTCTGGAACTCGCTGCGCGAGAGCTGCTCGTCGAGGAACAGCGGGTTCTTGTCGGCGTCGACGGTGATGTAGGGCAGGTTGATCGAGGTGCTCTGCGAGCTCGAGAGTTCGATCTTCGCCTTCTCGGCGGCCTCACGGAGACGCTGCAGGGCCATCTTGTCCTTGGTCAGATCGATGCCGTTCTGGCTCTTGAACTTCTCGACGAGCCAGTCGACGACGCGCTGATCCCAGTCGTCACCACCGAGGTGGTTGTCACCGGAGGTCGCACGGACCTCGACCACGCCGTCGCCGATCTCGAGCAGCGAGACGTCGAAGGTACCGCCACCGAGGTCGAAGACCAGGATGGTCTGTTCCTTCTCACCCTTGTCGAGCCCGTAGGCCAGGGCGGCCGCGGTCGGCTCGTTGACGATGCGGAGCACGTTGAGGCCGGCGATCTGGCCGGCTTCCTTGGTGGCCTGACGCTGCGCGTCGTTGAAGTACGCCGGGACGGTGATGACCGCGTCGGTCACGTCCTCACCCAGGTACGACTCGGCGTCGCGCTTGAGCTTCATGAGCGTGCGCGCGCTGATCTCCTGCGGGGTGTACTTCTTGTCGTCGATCTCGACGGTCCAGTCGCCCTCGCCCATGTGGCGCTTGACGGAGCGGATGGTGCGGTCGACGTTGGTGACCGCCTGGTTCTTGGCGGGCTGACCGACCAGCACCTCGCCGTTGCGCGCGAACGCGACCACGGACGGTGTGGTCCGCGCGCCTTCGGCGTTGGCGATGACAGCGGCTTCGCCGCCTTCGAGCACGGCCACCACCGAGTTGGTGGTACCGAGGTCGATTCCAACAGCACGAGACATGTTTGGCTTCCTCCTAGTTTGCGGGTGTGCACCCGAGTCCTTGTCCCGGGGTCTCGCGACCGCGGGGATGTAGTGGCGAAACTCTGCGGGACCGGACTTCAGTGCGTCCGACTCATGTCCTACTGAAAAAGTAGATCCGAGTCAAACCGACTTGAGTCTTCATCGCTCAGGTTTCTCGAAGTGTGTAACGGGGGTGGTCGACGGATTGTTCCCCGGTCGGCCAAAAAAGTTGAGCGGAGTTCGCTCAATGTCGGCCGGGGCCTCAAACGCGTATGACGTTGCGCCCGGTTTCCGGGCACAACGTCATACGGATGCGTGGCTTCTTCGACCTCGCCATCGCCGGGGCCCCGGCCCCGCAACTTCCACGGTGGTCAGTACGCCACCACCCCAACACGCTGCGCCTCCGTTACCCATCGGTCCCGGTCGCGTGGGGGCTACGGTCGATACATCCCCTCGACGCGGAGGTGGCGATGACCAAGACCACACCGAGCGATCCGCGATGGGTGCTGTGGCGCGTCGCGCCGGCGTCTGGCTTCGAGGTCGACGACCCGACCGGGCGTGGCGAGGTCGAGATCGCGCAGATCGACGAGCGACAGTTTCTCGTGCGCAACGCCTTTCGGTTCTCCGATCCCGCGGTCGAGGAGTACCTCGTAACACAACTGGTCGAGCGAGGACAGACGGAAGCCCATGCGCGGGGCGCCGTCGACGCGGCCCGCACGTTTGTGCCCGGCGACGACAACCCCACCGACCTCGCCTCGATCCCCCGGTTCCTGCGCTGGTTTGAGAACCCCTACGGCAGACACTCACTCGCGGCGCTCATCCACGACGAGCTCATCACGGGCACCGTCAACTCCGGCGCGCTCGGGAGTGACACCCTGTCCGACCGGTTCTTCCGCGAGATGATGCGGGCGTCCGGCGTCCCCTGGCTCAAGCGGTGGATCATGTGGTCGGCCGTGGCACTTCGCACGCGATGGGTCGCCGGCGGATGGCGACGTCTCAGTGTGGTCGCGTGGCTGGTGCTGAGCCTCGTCGGCATCTGCGCGGCGGTCGGTTCGGGCGGGGCGTTGCTGTTCGATTGGTCGTGGCCGACATCATCGCCGGCGGTCTCTCTCCTGCTCTCCCTGCTGATGATTTTCGTCGCCGCGCCGCTGTGGGGGCGCCAGTGGGCGGCGAGTCTCGTTGCGGCCGTGGCCGCCTTGTGGGTCCTGCCCGCCGCGATCGTGGCCTACTTCGCCTATGCGCTGTATCTGTTGTCGGAGAGGATCGCTCGCACCGTCGGGCTCACGTAGCGGCTCGGCCGAGCATTCTTGTCGGTGGTCGGGTCTATCTTGGATGTATTAGTTGGACCGGTCAACCAGGCCGGGCGGCAACGACTTCGGGGGGAGTCACGGTGGGGGCATGGACGGATCTGCCGGGCGGGTTCCTCGCCGGGGTCGATCCTGCTTGTCCGGCCGATGCCGACACCGCTACCCATATGCAGCGTCTGGGGTCGATCCGCGCGGGCGAGTCGTATCTGGCGTGGTGTCGCTACCAGACGATCCTGGTGTTGTGTGATCGGCTGTTGACCACGGTCGGCAACA
The DNA here is from genome assembly GCF_042668985.1 of Gordonia sp. NPDC057258. Taxonomy (NCBI): domain Bacteria; kingdom Bacillati; phylum Actinomycetota; class Actinomycetes; order Mycobacteriales; family Gordoniaceae; genus Gordonia; species Gordonia sp. NPDC057258. Next base: position 52,701 of record NZ_JBHUXZ010000008.1, on the reverse strand, counting down.
GTTACGTGTCCGACGGTTTCGGTGACATCGTCGCCCGGGTCTCGCGCGAGGCCGGGATCACCCGCTACCGGGCGGGGATGCTGGTCGACGAGGCACTGTGTCTTCGTGACCGACTGCCGCGGGTGTTGGAGACGTTGCGCGACGGTGTCATCGGGCCGCACCAGATCCGCGAGATCATCGGACGCACCCACCTGGTGTCCGATGATCACCTTCTCGACCCCGACGACCCCGACGACCCCGACAGCCGTCGGATCATCGAGGTGCTCGATGAATCGATCGCCGACCTGCTGCGCTCCCGGTCCGGGTCGTGGTCGACGTCAGGTCTGCGCGACATGATCGACCGCCTGGTCTTCGGCCACGACGCCGACGCCGTCCGCGAACGGCGCCGCGAAGCGCTCGACAAACGAGGCGTGTGGACCGAGAACCACGGTGACGGCAGCGGTGAGATCACCGCGGTCATGGCCGCCGAGAACATCCGAGCTTCCGACGCCTCGGTACGGGAGCTCGCCGCCTCCGTCTGCGACCGGGATGGCCGCACCCTCGGGGAACGCAAGTCCGACGCCATGTACGCGTTGCTCACCCGAACAGCGTTCACCTGCGCGTGCGGTCAGTCCGACTGCACCGCAACATTGCCCGATCCTGCCGGCGCCACCGCGGGTACCGAGATCGTGATCCATGTCGTCACCGACGCCGACACCCTGGCCGGCGGGTCCGGACCCGGCTGGGTCGACGGGCATGGGGTGATCTCCGATGACCATGTGCGCGACCTCGCCGCCCGGCCCGACGCGACGATCAGGCCGGTCACCCCGGTCCGCACACCACCGTCGCAGGTTGTCGCCGGAGGCCCAGCCGTGACCGGCGAGGACGGATATGACGACGACACCACGCGGACGGCGAACATCGCCGCGCCACAGCAGGATACGGCGGGCAGCGACACCGACACGAACGCCGATGCCGGCGGCGCGGGTGACGCGTCGACACCCCCGACTTCGACCTCATCGTCGACGGAGCCGGTGTCGTCGGAGATGGTGGTGGTCTACCCGGCTGCCCTGCCTGGTGACCCGTACCGGCCGACGAGTGCGTGCGCGGAGTTCGTGCGGGTGCGCGACGGCTACTGCACCGAGCCGGGTTGCACGCGTTCGGCATTCACCGCCGATGTCGATCACGTCGCCGAGTACGACCACGCCCGACCCGCCCGCGGGGGTGCGACCTCGAGTGAGAACCTCAACGCCAAATGCCGTCCCGGTCATCTGCACAAGACCCACGGTGACTGGATCGATGTGCAGTACCGCGACGACGAGGGCCGCCTGGTCATCGAATACGTCACGCCCGAGGGCTTTGTGATCCCCGGCGAGGCCGAAACCCTCGAAGACCTCTTCCCCAACCTGCGTCGCATCCGATTCGAACAAGCCGCGAAAGCTCCACCCAGTCCGCGGATCATCGTGCCCGAACGGCAAGGCAGACAACAGCAAGGCCGACAACCGCGCACGATCACCGAACGCACCGCCGCCAAACACGCGAAGCGGCGAGAAGAACGTGCCCGCAACAAGAAACAACGCGAAGCGGATCGACTAGCCCGAGTCGAGGCAGCCAGCCATCAACCCGACACGCCCGACGACCCGCCACCCTTCTGACAGACGCCAACACCCCGGCGGAACGTGATCGTCCACGAACCACCGGGGCGTTGGGCTGGGCCTGGGCTACAGCGCGCGGGATCAGGCCGCGGTCACCTGCGCGTCGACGGCGACTTCCAGCGCCTGCGAGACGATCTCGGCGACGTCGGTCATCGGCCGCACGTCGAGGGCGTCGAGCACCTCGGCCGGCACGTCGTCGAGGTCGGGCTCGTTGCGCTGCGGGATGAAGATGGTCTTCAGCCCGCTGCGTTGTGCGGCAAGCAGTTTCTGCTTGACCCCACCGATCGGCAGGACCCGCCCGTTGAGCGTGACCTCGCCGGTCATCCCGACATCGCTGCGCACCTGACGTCCCGTCGCCATCGACACCAGCGCGGTGACCATGGTGACGCCGGCACTCGGACCGTCCTTCGGCACGGCTCCGGCCGGAACGTGCACGTGGATGGTCCTGTCGAGCGCCTTCGGGTCGACGCCGAGCTGCTCGGCGTGCGCCCGCACGTACGACAGTGCGATCTGCGCCGACTCCTTCATCACGTCGCCGAGCTGGCCGGTCAACTTCAGACCCGGCTCACCCTCGGTGGCGTTCACCTCGATGAACAGGACGTCGCCGCCCATGCCCGTGACCGCGAGACCGGTTGCGACACCGGGGACCGCCGTCCGCTCCGCCGATTCCGGCGTGAAACGCGGACGCCCCAGGTAGTCGCGCAGATCGGGCTCGTCGATGATGACGGGCGCCGTCGCGGTTCCCCCGTCTCCCGATTCGACCGCGAGGTTGGTCGCGGCCTTGCGCAGCGCCTTCGCCAGCAGCCGTTCGAACTGCCGCACACCGGGTTCGCGGGTGTAGTTGGCCGCGATCTCCCGCAGCGCCGCATCGGTGACGGTCACCTCGTCGGGTGTCAGCGCCGCCCGCTCGGCCTGCCGGGGCAGCAGGTAGTCGCGGGCGATGGCGACCTTGTCATCCTCGGTGTACCCGTCGAGGGTCACGAGCTCCATACGGTCGAGCAGGGCCGACGGGATGTTCTCGATGACGTTGGCGGTCGCGAGGAACAGCACATCGGACAGGTCGAGATCGAGATCGAGGTAGTGATCGCGGAAGGTGTGGTTCTGCGCGGGGTCGAGGACCTCGAGCAGCGCGGCGGCCGGGTCGCCCCGGTAGTCCGAGCCCACCTTGTCGATCTCGTCCAGCAGCACAACGGGATTCATCGATCCCGCCTCACCGATGGCCCGCACGATCCGGCCGGGCAGCGCACCGACGTAGGTACGCCGGTGGCCGCGGATCTCCGACTCGTCGCGCACACCACCGAGGGCGACGCGCACGAACTTGCGGCCCAGCGCCCGGGCGACGCTCTCACCGAGCGATGTCTTGCCGACACCGGGAGGACCGGCGAGCACCATCACGGCGCCCGACCCGCGTCCGCCGACGACCTGCAGGCCGCGTTCGGCGCGACGAGCACGCACCGCGAGATATTCGACGATGCGGTCCTTCACGTCGTCGAGGCCGTGGTGGTCGGCGTCGAGGATCTCGCGCGCGCCCTTGACGTCGGTCGAGTCCTCGGTCCGGGTGTTCCACGGCAGGTCGAGGACGGTGTCGAGCCAGGTGCGGATCCATCCGGTCTCCGGCGACTGGTCGCTGGCACGTTCGAGCTTGCCCACCTCGCGGAGCGCGGCCTCGCGCACCTTCTCGGGCAGGTCGGCTTCCTCGACGCGGCCGCGGTAGTCGTCGGCGCCCTCGGGTTCGTCCTCGCCGAGCTCCTTGCGGATGGCGGCGAGCTGCTGGCGAAGCAGGAATTCCTTCTGCTGCTTGTCCATGCCCGCGCGGACGTCCTCGGCGATCTTCTCGGTCACCTCGGACTCGGCCAGATGATCGCCCGTCCACTCGATGAGCAGCCGCAACCGCTCCGCGGTCACCGGCGTCTCAAGCAGCTCACGCTTCTGTTCGTCGGACAGCCACGACGCGTAGCCCGAGGTGTCGGCGAGATCCGCCGGATCGGACATCTTGTTGACGGCGTCGATGAGCTGCCATGCCTCGCGGCGCTGGAGCATCGCCAGCACGAGCTTCTTGTACTCACCGGCGAGTTCACGGTCTTCGTCGGTGGCGTCAACCTCGTCGACCTCGGTCACCTCGACCCACAGCGCCGCACCGTGACCGGGTGTCCCGGTCCCGATCTGCGCGCGCTGCTCACCCTTGACGACGGCTGCCATCCCGCCGCCCGGGATGCGGCCGACCTGCACGATCGACGCGATGACACCGTAGGTGGGATACCGATCGTCCAGACGTGGGGCGACCAGCAGTTTTCCGGTCTCGCTCGCCCGGGCCGCGTCGACCGTGGCCTGCGCGGCATCGTCGAGCGGGATGGGCACGACCATGCCGGGCAGCACGACGACGTCGGGAACGAAGAGAACCGGCAGTGAATATGTCTGCGACATGAAACCTCCAGAGTTAAGTCTGACCGACTCAACCCAGGTGGCAGGAATCTTGTTCCCGGGCGATTTATGCCAAGAGCGAACGGGGTGCGGCGGCCCAGGTGAAGCCGTCCGGTCGGGACGGTGGGCGTGAGCGTCAGCCGGGCGAACCTCAGGTGAGGTCGACCGCGGCGCGGGTGGCGAGGACGACGATCTGGGCGATCACCAGAACCGCGACCGCGACGAAGAACGCCGCGGTGGTCACGACGACACCGGCCGCCCCGCGCAGCGCACTCGGCACCGTATGCAGCCAGGACACGGAGAGTCGGTGTGCGGGTGCGACATCGGGGGTCATGGGCGGTCCTCTGCATACAACGAGCGACCACACCGTTGTGGTCGCAATCACAACACTCAATCACAAGTAAGTACTTCTGTGCCACAAATAGTCATCAAGACTCATCCCGACCCGAACCCTCCGGCGCTGACCGTCCGAAACCCCGCCCGCCACGAAGCGCGGTAGAACCGAACCGACACCCACCCGAGGAGCCCACATGTCGATCGTCACGCCGACCACCACTCGTCAGCCGCTGGGCCGGGCTATCGCCCGGATCGCCCTGGGAGCGGTGCTGGTGATTGCCGGCGTCGGCCACCTCACCGCCCAGCGCGAGGAGTTCCAGGCACAGGTCCCCGACTGGGTGCCGTTCAGCAAGGACTTCGTGGTGCTGGCCTCCGGCGGCGTCGAGATCGCCCTGGGCGCCGCGTTGATCGCGCTGCCCCGCCACCGCAAGGTGGTGTCGTGGATCGTGGCCGCGTTCTTCGTGGTCATCTTCCCCGGCAACATCAACCAGTACGTCGAGCACATCGACGCCTTCGGCCTCGACACCGACGAGAAGCGGCTCACGCGACTGTTCTTCCAGCCCGTCCTGGTGCTCTGGGCCATCGCGGCCGGCACGGGCGAACGCCGGGCCTAACCTGCCCGGGTAGCCGCATCCTGGCAGGCGGTGTCCACACCCGCACGGACCTGCGGCCGCACCTCCGTGCTCGAGCGGATCGTGCACGCCGCCACCAGCCCGCCGACCGCGCAGCATCCCGCGCAGATGTACATGGCCGCCCGGAAGCCGTCGCCGAGCGGATCGCCGGGGCCCGCATCGATCCCCGCCACGGCGGGCAGCACCGCCACCGCGAGCAACCCCGCGAGCCGCGCCACCGCGTTGTTCACGCCCGACGCGGTGCCGGCGAGCGCGTCGTCGACGGCGGCGAGCGCCGCTGAGGTGAGCGGCGCGACCGTCACTGTCATGCCGAGGCCGAACAGCAGCACCCCGGGCAGCACGGAGTCGACGTAGCCCGATCCCGGCTCGACGCGGGACATCAGCGCGAAACCACCGGCCGCGATGAGCGGGCCGACCGTCATCGGCAGCCGTGGCCCGGTCCGCTGCGCCAGCTTGCCGACCAAGGGCGACCCGAACAGCATGATGAACGTGCTCGGGAACATCGCCGCGCCGGCCTCGAACGCCGAGTAACCGAGGCTCTGCTGCAACTGCAGGGCCAGCAGGAACAGCGCACCGCCCAGCGCCGCATAGACCAGCAGCGTCGTCGAATTGGCGCCGGTGAACTGCGACGACCGGAACAGCCCGAGCGGCAGCAGCGGCGCCGGCACCCGCGACTCGATCACCACGAAGCCCACCAGCGCGACGACTCCGACCACCCCCGCCGCAACCGTCACCCCGTTCCACCCGTTCGACGGCCCCTCGATCAGGGCGTAGATGACGCCCGCGAGCCCGACGGTCATCGCCAGGGCGCCCGCCACGTCCAGCCGGGCGTTCGACGGCGCGCCTCGCGATTCGGGGACATGCCGGATCGCGATCCACAACGCTCCCAGGGCGAGCGGCACACTGAGCAGGAATGTCCACCGCCACGACGCCGCGTCGACGAGCCAGCCACCGAGGAACGGGCCCAGAGCCGTGGTCGCGCCGGACATCCCGGCCCACAGACCGACCGCCGCACCGCGGTCCGACGGACGGATCTCGGCGTTGATCAACGCCAGACTGCCCGGCACCACCGCGGCGGCGGCGATCCCCTGCACGATCCGTGCGGCGACGAGAAGTTCGACGGTCGGCGCCAGCCCGCACGCGACCGTGGCCACCGCGAACACGGCGAGACCTCCGGCGAAGACGAGCCGACGCCCATACCGGTCGCCGGCGACACCACCGATCAACAACAACGCGCTCAGCGTGAGCAGATACCCGTCGAGTACCCACTGCTGACCGCGTAGACCGGTATCGAGGTCGCGCGCGATGGCCGGCAGTGCGACGTTGACGACGGTGCCGTCGATGAAGGCGACACCCGAACCGAGCACCGCGGCGACGATCAGCCACCGCCCCGCCGCCGACGCGGCCGGCACTCCTTGGGCGTCGGCGTCGGCCGCGCTGTTCTCGCTCATCGGTTCTCGGCGGTGATGAGCTCGGCGGCGACGACGTCGGCGAGCCCGTCGAACTGGTGACCGCCCACCGGATGACGATGCAGCGGCGCCGACGGAAGGAACGCCGCGTTCAGGTCCAGGTGCTCAACGGGCACCACGTCGTCGTCGACGCAGTGGTGGAACGAAGGGAGCAGAGAGCCGGTACCGGGGAACACGTACTGCGGAATATCCCAACCGTCCGGTCCCCAGTTCGGCATCGCAAGCAGTACAGCGTTTCTCGGAGCGAGGCGGGCCTCGGCGAAGACATGCATCAGCACCGTCGCCCCGAACGAGTGCGCGACGACGTGATCGTCGGCGTCCAGCCCAGCGAGACGCTCGCGGATCGGCCGGGCCCACGCCTCGATCGACATGTCATCGTCGGAGAACCGAGGCATGTCCAGCGTCGCGTCGAGTGCCGCGGCCAGCGCCTCGGCGAGCGGGCCGTCGTCGGCGTACCCGCCCGCGCCGTGGATGAAGAACAGCCGACGCTGCGTCATGCGTACTCACTCCCTACCGACGATGCACCGGAGCCGATCAGCAACAGACCGACCATTGCCCTGGCGTCGGCGTCGGTGTACCCGGGTCCGATGATGCACAGGTTGCCGATCGCCCGTAGGAAGGTCAGCGCGCAGATGTCCCGGCTGACCTCTCCCGCGGCCTGCGCCGGTTCGAGTAGCGAGGCGAACGCCGGCACAAGGGTGTCGAAGATGAGCGCGTGCAGATCGACGAGGCTCGGGTCGTCGGAGCTGAGCGCGTCACTCAAGCCGTGTTTGGTGACGAGGAAGTCGGTGAACGCCGACGTCCACCGACACAGCGCGGCACGCGGCGGGACCTGTTCGGTGAGAAGCTGTTCCGCCAGTGCCGCACATTCGTCGACCTGGTGCCGGTACACCGCGGTGACCAGTTCCGCCCGGGTCGAAAAATGCCGGTACACGGTGCCGACGCCGACACCGGCACGCGTGGCGATGTCCCGCACCGGGGCCTGCACGCCCGCATCGACGAAGGCCGCGGCCGCCGCCTCGAGAAGTGCCGTACGGCTCCGTTCGGCCTGCATCTGTCGTGCTGTTTTTCCTGCGGACACCGTCCACCCCTTGCTCGCGGAACACTGTTCCGCTAGTTTGGCGGAACATCGTTCCGTCCAGGTTATCGCGCACCGGCCCCGTCCCGAAGGGAAATCTCATGTCCACGGAAGTGCTCGTTCGTCAGATCGTCTCCGTCAAGCCCATCGTCGTCCCCACCTCGGACCGCCCGTTCCCGTTGACGGCGAGGGTCACCGCACCGGTCACCGGGGATCGGCTCCCGGTCCTCGTGTTCTCCCACGGCAACGCCTGGTCGATGGACGGTTACGCACCACTCGTCGATCGTTGGGCCGCATCAGGTTTCGTCGTCGTACAGCCGACGCATCTCGATTCCCGGCGCCACGGGATCGGATTCGACGACCCGCGATTCACGTCCATCTGGCGCACGCGAGTGCAGGACGCGCACGCGGTGATCGACCATCTCGACGAGATCCTGATCGCGGCCGGCGGGGACCTGCGCCCGCGCGTCGACATCGGCCTGCTCGCCGCGGCCGGCCACTCATGGGGCGGTCAGACCGTCGGCACTCTCCTCGGCGCGCGTGTGATCGGGCCGGACGGGGTCGTCGGCCCGGATCTCGCACACCCCGCCGTGCGAGCGGGCGCACTGATAGCGACGGCCGGGACGGGCGACAGCCTGAGCGAGTACGCGCGCGAACACCTGCCGTTCATGCGGCCGGACTTCTCGACGATGTCCACCCCGGCGCTCGTCGTCGCCGGCGGCAAGGACGACTCGGCACTGTCGACACGTGGTCCGGAGTGGCTGACCGATGCCTTCCACCTCTCCCCCGGCGCGACGGACCTGATGTGGATTCCGGACGGCGAACACACTCTCGGCGGTATCGCCGGTGAGGCGGTCCGGGAGACCACCGATGAGAACCCGGCCCGGGTCGCGCTGGTGGCCGACGCCGTCGCGGCCTATCTACTCGACGCGCTCGGCGTCAGTTCGGCCGCGTGGGAAGCTCTGCGGCACGCGGACTCCGTCGACTTCACGGTGCACCGGAAGTGACGCCGGCCGGGTCGACCCGGTTCGACACTAGGCCGGGCCGGCCGTCTCCAGCAGCGATTTCAGTTGTGCGAGATCTTTTTCCACCATCTGGGTGTCGCGGTCGAACTCGTCGTCGGACATGGCCAGCTGCCGGATCGTGAAGACGACTTCGGCACCTTCTGGATGTGCCAGCACCCGAAGCGGATTGAGCACGGTGTCCCCGGTGGGAAGCACCACCTCGTGGTCGACGACGCCGAGTCCGTTCCGCGGGACGAACCGGACGGTCACGGTGCCCATCGGCGACTCCACGAGCAACTCGTCACCCCGCCGGACCACCTCCGACTTCGCCAGCCCCGCGGCCCAGCGCGGCAGATTGTCGGGCTCGGCCGCGAAGTCGTAGACCTTCGCGGGTTCGGCGTTGATGACCACACTCACGTGCCGGCTGCGCATGTGGCCAACGTAGTCGTGACAGCATGCTGCCGCCTACCGATCCCGACGCCGATCTGCCCGGTCAGGAGAGCGACCCTGCGTCCCCCCCGGTGGGCTCGGCCAGTTCCCTCTCGATGAGCTGTTCGGCGACCTTGGCCAGCGGCGTGTTGGTGTCCTGGGACAGGCGTCGGAGCAGAGCGAAGGCGGCGACCGCATCGATGCGGAAGCGGTACATGATCATGCCCTTGGCCTGACCGATGATGTCCCGGCTGGCCAGCGCACTGCGGAAGTGTTGTTGCTGCCGCGCGGCACGCAACGCCAGGGCGGCGTGGGTCGCGAACAGCAGGCCGACTTCCAGGGACTCGTCGCCGAAGGCGTCGGGCGTATCGGCGAACATGTTGAGCGCGCCGATGGTCCCCTTGTCGGTGAACAGCTTGAACGACAGGCTGGACCGCAGCGGACTCTCGTCGAGGATGCGAGCGGAGAAGGCGGGGAATCGCTCGTCGCGGGCGATGTCGTTCACGAGCACGGTGTGGTGATCCCAGGCCGCTTGCAGGCACGGACCCTCGCCGGTCTCCATCTGGATCCGGTCGGCGAGGGTCATCAGCGGGTCGGTGGGCGCCAATGTGTCGAAGTTCTTCTTCTGGTCGACGAGCAGGACACCGGCGTACTGGGCTCCCGGGACATATTCCACGGCCCCGGCAGTGATGGAGTCCATGACCTGGCCGGTCGTGTCGGCGGCACTCTCCGGCACGGCGTGCATCTGCCGCGCCAGCTCCGCGATCTTGAAATGAACATCAGTTGCCACTGGCACTCAACCTCGACTCGTCTTGCCCGGGATCTGTCCCGCGAACCTCGTGATCGTACAGAATCTTGCACGTGCTCAACCCGGTTGTTCGTGGCAGACCGCCGACCGGATGGCCCCCGAATGCCTCGATCTTTGGGACGATCAATCCCTTAATTAGGGCGATCGTGATCTCTACCATGGGCCTGGTGATCAAACGCTTGAGTGTCTCGGTTCTCTGTGTCATCGCTGCGATCACGGGGGCGGTGGCCGTCGGCACACCGACCGCGCAGGCCGCACCATTGTGCTCTGACGTCGAGGTGGTGTTCGCGCGCGGCACCGTCGAGTCGGCTCCGCCGCTGGGTCTCACCGGCGTCTCCTTCGTCGAAGCCGTCCGCTCGCAGCTGCCCGGCAAGTCCGTCACCAGCTACGGCGTTCCCTACCCTGCCAGCGACCAGTTCAACAACCGTTTGAAGTTCGCGCGCACGGTGGCCGACGGCGTCCGCACCACCCAGAACCGCATCAAGTACCTGGCCGCGAAGTGCCCGGACACCAAGGTCGTCCTCGGCGGCTACTCCCAGGGCGCCGTCGTCGCCGGCTACGCCGTCCACGCCGGGCTGGACCTGCCCGCCCGGTACGCCGCCTACGACCGGTTCGTGCCGCCGCCGCTGCCGGCGAAGATGGCGCGCAACGTCGCCGCGATCGTGCTCTACGGCGCGCCGTCGGATCGCTTCATCGACGACATCGGCGCTCCCCCGGTCAAGGTGGCCGCACCGTACCGAAGCCGCACCGTTCGCTACTGCATCCCCGGCGACACCATCTGCGACGGCGCGCCGGTCGGCGGCCCGAATGCCCTGCACGTGCTCTACTCGGTCAACGGCATGACGCTCGAGGGCGCCCGGTACGCGGCCCGGCGGGTCTGAGCTCGGCTCAGAAGTCCGGCGCAGGCACGACTTTCGCGAAGGTCCTGCTGGCGTCGGACTTCTCCGCTTCGTAGACGAGAGCCAGTTCGGCGCGCTCGAAGTTCTGGAACCACTCGTCCCAGGTGATGTGCTCGAGGTCGCCGTCGACCGCACCGTCGAAGTCGATGCGGAGCATTCCTGTTCCGCCGACGCTCCGGATGTCGCGAACGCGGGCGGGCACACCCCGGTGGGTGGTCGCCCACTCTCGGATCTCGTCGTGATCGCGCGTAGTCCTGCAGTGAGACCCCATCGGTCGTCTCCTATCGTGCCGCACCGAAACCCACCATTGGGCATCGCGGTCCGTGGACCGCCCTGTCCTTGTCTCGGCGTCCGGGCGTCCGACGTCAACCGCTGATCGGTGCGCTGTTCATACCCAGGACAGGCTCTCGTCAACCCTGCGTGACCCGGGATGTCAGGGCGCGGCTCGGAGCGAGACGGTGAGATCGAAATGGTCGAAGGCGCGTGGCATCTCGACGTCGCCGCCGCGCACACGTGGCGCGAGCACGTTGTCGTCGGTAGCGTCGGCCTCTCGACGGCCGCCCGCGTCCGCCAGGCCGCCTCGTGGAATAGCCCGCGGGACAGCGAGCGAAACCGGCACCGGTCATGCGCAATCCACTGGTCGGCGATGCCCCCGAGCGCGGAGTTTGACCCGTCGGGGCGGTTCCTCAGCCCGCGAGCAGCGCGACGATGGCCCTCGCCAGGCCACGTCGGGCCAGTTGCTGATCCTGGAAGGTGCCGAGTTGCTTCTCCGACACCAGGCCTCGCATGGCCCCGGGCAGGAACGCCGCGACCTCACGTACCCGCTCCGGATCGACGTCGAGGTCGGCGAAAGCGCGCTGGCACGAATCGATCCACGACGGCCCCCACGACGCGAACTCGGCGGCGGTCTTGGGAAACATCCGACGCAACTCGTCCGGATCGCGCGGCAGGGCCGCCCGCAGGGTCTCGATCGCACGGGATTCGGGCGCGGTCAGTCCGTCGTACATGAGGTCGACGATGGCCGCGACCCGCTCCGCCAGCGGCGCATCGGGTTTCACACTCATCGGGAGGTCGCCGCGATGTTCCGCGGTCCGATGCAGCACCGCCGCCCACAGGCCGTCGATGTCGTCGAACTGGTACTTGACCGCGCCCCATGTCGCGCCGATGTCCTTGGCGATCCGATTGCCCGACACGGAGGCGGGATCGCCGGTGGCCAACGAGGCGAGCGCGGCGTCGAGCATCGCCTCGCGCGTCGCCTGGCCGCGCCTGTTCACCCGCCGGGTGACGCTGCCCGTACCGCCGTCGGGGGATCCGTCGTCCACCGCGCGGACGTCGGAGGTTCGGGATTCGCCGGGAGCCATGGCTGCCGATCGTAGCCGCTGCCGACCGCGGTCATGGCGTAGCGGCAATGCGCTGACCGGCGCGATGTTTGGCGGTCGTTCGCTCGGCTACCCGTCCGTCGGGCCGACCGCGACGAAGTGCGGACGACCATCGTCCGACCAGGCAGCCGGCCCGTTCGGACACAACCCGACAATTGGCACAAACCGTTACCCGAAGCGGTAGATACAGACAATTGGAGTTTGTATCATTGTGCAGCCGATGTGACACAAGTCACCGGCGGTCCGAGGGGGACGACATGAATGCAGCAACCGGCATCGGAGCCGCCCGACACGCACTGTCCGGACTGCTGCCGGCCGAGGCACGTCGCCGACTCCGCAACCGCGTCTACGTGGACACGCTGTTCAACAGCCGCGAACCCGAACGGACCTCATGGGCGGTGACCGATGACGGCGCGCGGTTGCGCGTCGTCCACCACGGGCCGGCGGACGCTCCCGTACTTGTTCTCGTGCATGGTTGGTCGTGTTGTGTCGAGTACTGGAATCCGCAGATCAATGCGCTGGCCGAGCGTTACCACGTCATCGCCTACGACCAGCGCGGCCACGGCGAGAGCACCTGGGGCCGGCGCGCGTTCGACACCGACGTCTTGGCCGATGACCTGTACACCGTTGTCTCCCAGACACTCCCCGAAGCAGCCACAGCCGTGTTCGTCGGGCACAGCATGGGCGGCATCACCCTGCAGGCCTGGGCCCACCGGCATCGTGATCAGGCCGAGTCACGAGCCACCGCAATGGTTCTCGCCAACACCACCTGGGGCGGGGTCGCCACCGAGAGCCGGGTGCTGCCACTCGTCAACGGCCCGATCAAGGCGCCGCTGTGGCTGCTCCAGATGGCGCTGTCCATACCGGTTCCTTTCCCGGGAGATCGGTTCACACGGAGCGTCATCCGGCATCGCATCCTGAACGGCCGATCGGCGACCGTCGATCACGCCGCCTTCGTTCTCGCGATGACCCGCTCGTGCTCGCCCAGCTCGCGCGCGAAGTCCGCCGTGGCCCTTCTCCAGTTGGCGATGGGACCCGCCGGCGCCGACGCCATCACCGTGCCGACCACGGTCATCGGCGGTCGGCACGACCTCCTTCTCCCGCACGCGATGACCCAGCGCATCGCGCATGCTCTGTCGGTTCGCGGCTACCTCGATCGCCTGGTCGTCCTCGACACCGGTCACGCGTCGAACATCGAGGCGGCCGAGGACTTCACGGCCGAGATCCATCGGGTCATGCATTCCGCGTCACCGAGTCCGGAGCTCGCCGAAACCGCCAGCTGACCAGGCACGCCCTTTTTCATAGAGCCCTCTTGCATTCTCGTCGCGCGGGACCTACGGTTGCCGCATGGCGAGAACGCCGCTGTCGATGAAACCCACCGGTTGGTTCCAGGTCGCCTGGTGCTCGGAGATCCCGGTCGGGGCGGTCCACACGATGAAGTACTTCGGGCGCGAGATGGTCGCCTGGCGATCCCGCTCCGGTGCGGTCTCCGTCTTCGATGCCTACTGCGAACACCTCGGCGCCCATCTCGGGCACGGCGGCCACGTCGACGGCGAGAGCCTGGTGTGTCCGTTCCACGGCTGGGAGTGGAACCGCGAGGGGCGCAACGTGTGCATCCCGTACGAGAAACACCCCAACCGGGGACGCCGCATCCGCAGCTATCCGGTCGTCGAGCGCAACGAGGCCGTCTGGATCTGGCACGACATCGAGGGTCGCCCACCGCATTTCGACGTTCCCGACATCTTCGGCGACTTCGACGACGATCGCACCGCCGCCGACTACTACCCGCCGGTGCCCGCGGCCACCCTCTTCCGGCCGGGACTCGAGATCCATCCGCAGTACATCATGGAGAACGGCGTCGACTTCGCCCACTTCAAGTTCGTCCACAAGACCCCGTTCATGCCGGAGTTCACCCGGCACGACTTCGACGGCCCGGTGTCCCACGTCGACTTCACGATCGCCTTCGACGAGGGCGCGACGCTCGAGAACGCCACCAGCGGAGTCGAATCCATCAATGCCGGATTGGGCTGTTCGGTCACGAAGAGCTGGGGCATGGTCGACAATCGCACGATGCCGGCGGTCACCCCGGTCGACGAGCACACCTCCGACGTCCGGTTCACCGTGTGGATCGGCCGCAAACCGGGCGAGGAGACCGGCGAGATCACCCGCTACGGCACCGTCATGGCCGATCTCGTCATCGAGCAGTTCGCCGCTGACATCGACATCTGGGCACACCAGCGCTACTCCGATCCACCCGCACTGTCCCGCAAGGAGTTCGAGGGCTTCACGGCACTTCGCAAGTGGGCGCGACAGTTCTACCCCGACGGCGGGCCCGACGATGCCGATCCGTCGTCGTCGAGTGGAGCGGTGCTGCCACAAGGCGATGACTTCGTCCGCATCCGCCGTTCCGAGCTCGAGGCGCTACGCGCCGCCACGCAATCCTGACATACGTTCCGCCCGAGAGGATCTGTCATGACCACCACCGAACAAGTCCGGGTCTTCCAAGTCGCCACCGGCAATCTCGGCACCGAGATGATCGGGCGCATCCAGTCGCATCCAGATCTCGAACTGGTTGGCCTGCACTGCTATACGCCCGACAAGATCGGTCGCGACGCAGGCGAGATCGTCGGCCTCGATCCGGTCGGTGTGACCGCAACCGGCACGGTCGAGGAGATCATCGCCGCCCGTCCGGATGTCCTCACCTTCCACGGCGTCTTCCCCGACGAGGACCTCTACGTCCAGGTTCTCGAGGCCGGAATCAACGTCGTGACCACGGCGGACTGGATCACCGGATTCCATCGCGACACCAATCACCCGCACCACTCCGGACGCAAGGTCAGCGAGGTGATCGCCGAGGCCTGCGAGCGCGGCGGCGCAACCTTCTACGGCACCGGCATGAATCCCGGCCTGGCACAGATCCTCGGGATCGTGCACACCGCCGACGTCGCCGACATCGAGAACGTCACGGTGATCGAATCCGTCGACGTCTCCTGCCACCATTCCGTCGACACCTGGAAGGCGGTCGGATACGGCCTGCCCGTCGACGACCCCAGCATCCCCGATTCGCTGTACAAGTACACCGCGGTGTTCGCGGACTCGGTCTACCTGATGGCCGACGCCTTCGATCTCGGACTCGACGAGGTGACCTTCTCCTACGAACTGGGCGCCTGCACCAAGGACGTCGACCTCGGCTGGTATCAGCTGCCGCAGGGTTCGCTGGGCGGCAGCTACATCAAATACCAGGGCATGGTCGACGGTGTGGCGCGCGTCGAATCCCACCTCGAATGGCAGATGACACCGCACACCGATCCGTCGTGGAACATCCAGGCCTGCTACATCACCCAGGTCACCGGCGACCCGAACATCTACTCCAAGCACATGATCTTCCCGCGCAAGGGTTTCGACCTCTCCAACCCGGAGAACTTCGCGTCCATCGGGATGACCGTCACCGGACTCCCGGCCCTCAACTCGATCCGGTCCGTCGTGGCGGCACCTCCGGGCATCGTGACGAGTGCCGACCTCCCGCTGCGATCATTCGCCGGGCGGTTCGCGATCTGACGGAACGTGTTGCGACCCTTCGTGGCTCGTCGCTAGCGCTCCTCGCACCTCAGGGAGCAAGAATAATGGTCGCTTCGCTCCTCGCACCTCAGGGAGCAATGGGGGTCGGTTCAAGCTCTGACAAGAAGTCAACCGAGGTCGATGGTCACCCCGGTGAGCTCGGCACCGATGTCCCACAGCCGTGCGGCGACGTCGCGGTCCTTGGCCTTCACCGACGGCTCGACCAGTACGGGCGGACCAACGAGCCCGAGACTGCCGACCGGACCGTAGTAGTCGCCGCCCTGAGCCTTCGGATCGGTGGCGGCACGAAGAACCGGCAGGGCACCGTCGGGCGGGTCCATGATGAACCGGTCGGTGAGCCAGCGCAGCGACGGTGCGTGGTAGGCCCACTGGAGGAACCGGCTCTGCTCACGCATCACCCCGGTCCGGGTGCCTCCGGGGTGGGCCGCCAGCGAGATCGCAGACACTTCAGCATTTCTCATCCGGCGGTCGAGTTCCATTGCGAACAGCATCTGGGCGAGCTTCGCACGCGCATACGCTGCGGCGGTACTGAAACTGCGGTCCATCGGCAGATCGGCGAAGTCGATCGAGCCCGCCCGGTGGACATGGCTGCCCACGGTGACCACGCGTGCCGAGTCCGCGGCGAGCAGGCGATCGGTCAGGAGCCCGGTGAGTGCGTAGTGACCGAGATAATTCGTGCCGAAGTCCATCTCGAAACCATCGGGGGTCAGTTCGCGCCGCGCCCGCATGACCCCGGCGTTGTTGACCAGCAGATCGAGCCGAGGATGACGCCGCCGGATCTCGGCGGCGGCGTCATGGACGGAATTGAGACTCGCAAGGTCGAGATCGACGAGCTCCAACTCTGCCCCGGGGACCTTGCCCACGATGTCGTCGCGAGCCTCGGCCGACGTCTGCGGGTTACGGCACGCCAGCACCACGCGCGCGCCCAGAGTCGCCAGCCCGAGCGCGATCTCGCGCCCGATCCCCGAGTTCGCCCCGGTCACCACCGCGACCCGTCCGGTTTGCGGAGGCGCGTCGGCCAACGTCCACCCCGACTTCACATCTGCCCCCTCCGGCACCGGCTCGAACGACGATGTTGTTCGTATCACATGGCGCCGGAGGGAGCGAGAGTCAGGCGCTCACGGCCTCCGGGGCGGCGCTGCTGAATTGTCCGGCCGGCGCGAAGCGGGCGAGGACCTCGTCGTGCGGCTCTCCGGCCACCGCGGCGATGAAGCCCTCCACGTCCTCGCGGGTCCGCAGACCGAGCAGCGGATTCGGTTCGGAGAGGAGACCGAACAGGGCCGACGCGATGGCGGGACTGACGGCGGCAGCCGGAAACGACAACTCCAGGTGGGTCGCGTAGTCGGGGTCGCCCAGGTAAAGGCGGGTGACCTCGACGGCGGCCCGTCCGCGTCGCTCCCAATGCTTCTCGAATTCCGCCGACAGCCATTCGGCGGTGAACTCGCCCTCGTGGCCGCGAGCGGCCTTCACCAGTTCGGCGACCTGGATCAGCGAGTTCTGCGCACCCTGCCCCGCAACCGGGTCGACGGCGATCGCGGTGTCACCGATCGCCGCTACCGGATGCCCGCCCGCGGTGGTGGCGACAGCCTGCCGCACGGTCGGGGTGACCGCACCCTTGAGCCACGACACCGGATCGGACTCGATGACCTGCAACCGGTCGATGACCGGCGCATCCTCCGGGAAGTATTCGGCGAAAATGCCGGAGATGGTCTGCCGGGCCGAGACCGCGTCGTGGACGTCATCGATCCGGGCGGCCCACGCCCCGTCGGGCTTGGCGAAGACGATGAACGACCACGTCGGGCCGGCGTCCTTGTGCAGGAACGGTCCGACGAAGATCTCACCGTTCTGCGCATCCAGGTTGAACAGCGAGTGGTCGCCGCCCGCGCTGCTGCGGTAAGCGAAGGATTCGGGGCCGTGGTCGACGCCGGTCAGGGTGACCTGCAGCAGACGACGCTGCGGTTCCCGGTAGTGACTACGTGATTCGTCGACCGGGAAGAGCGTCGACAAACCGCCCTTGCCGGTCGCGACGAGGGTGATGTCGGCGTCGGCGGCGATCGCGTCGAGGCGGTCGAGCCCGATCTGCCCCACCTCGAATCGTCCACCGCGGTCCAGGAACCGGGCCAGGCGGTCGTCGGCACGCAGGCGCAGGTCGACAGCCTGTGCGACGTAGCCGTAGTCCGGATTGAACTCGAGGACCGCGGCGCGCTCGTCGCCTGCACCCGAGTACAGACGAGCGCTGATACCCGTCGTGTTGCCGACCTCGTACAGGTCGTCGATGATCTCGGCGTCCCACTCGCGCGGCTTTCCGAAGAGCACCCCGACCCCGGTCGGCGGCACCTTGTCGCGCAGCGACTCGCGGTCCCGGTCGCTGTAGAGCGTGACGTCGAATCCGGCGTCGACGAATCCGAGTGCCGCGCTGGTCCCGGCCAGCCCGGCCCCGATGATCGCGACCGATCGTCGTGCTGTCATGAGTGGATCTCCCCTGGTTGTCGGCGTGGAATGACTGCTCGACAGCGTGCCGGGGCGATCGGTGTGGCTGAAGGGTTAGACGCACCGAGAACGAATCGGCGCGTCGGCGCCGGCTCGGGTGGGGACGCTACGCGTCGTCGCGAACCCGGCGGTACCGCTCGTAGATCACCTGTCCGCCGTAGGTCCGGGTCTCGGCGAGCGACAGCCGGATCGTGTCGGCGACCGGCGGCAGCAACGGGGTACCGCCACCGACGATGACCGGGTAGCGGAAGATGCGGAACTCGTCGACGAATCCGAGTTCGCTTGCCTGCCGGGCCAAGTCGGCGCCGCCGATCTCCACGTCACCGTCGGTCGAGTCCAGCACCGCGGTGAGCTCGTCGGCCAGCGATCCCTGCGCCAACCGCGCGTTGCCCTCGACCGACGCGAGGGTGCGGCTGAAGACCACCTTGGGCAGCGCCGACCAGATGTCGGCGAACGCGGCATCCGCGTCGTTCTCACGCATCCGCGGGTCGGTCTCCCAGACCAGCATCGTCTCGTAGAGCCGTCGCCCGCACACGAAGGCACCGAGTTCGCCGACCCGTTCGGTGTGGAAGGCGAACAGATCGTCAGAGGGGACCGACCAGTTGAAGTTGCCGTCGCGGTCGGAGATGAAGCCGTCCACCGAGACGCCCATCGACAAGAGCAGCATGCGGGGATGTTACGACGCCTCGCCGACACAGTCGCGGACTCCGACGCAGCAGGTGAATCCACGAGTCTGCTGTGAGGTCCGACGACACCCCGCTCGTGCCAGGCTTCCCTCAGGTGCGGGCAAGTACCATCGCCCTCTGTGCGTACGCCCCTGACCGATGCGACACCCGTCGCAACCCCGAACGAGGACGCCGCGACCGGCAACACGTCCGGGTACCGGCTGGACCTCGACGGGCTGCGCGGCATCGCGATCGCGCTGGTCGCGATCTTCCATGTCTGGTTCGGCCGGGTGTCCGGCGGCGTCGACGTCTTCCTGACCCTGTCCGGTTACTTCTTCGTCGCGTCTCTGCTCAAGCACGTCCTGGCGACCCAGCCCACGACGAGTTCCTGGGGCGCGGCGATCAATCCGTGGCCGCGATTCTCCCGGCTCCTGCGCCGGTTGCTGCCCGCTCTGCTGCTGGTCCTCGCGGTCACCGCCGGACTGATCGCGCTGATCATGCCGACGACGCGTTGGGGACCGCTCGGGGCCGAACTGCAGGCCAGTGCCCTGTACTACCAGAACTGGCACCTCGCGTTCGAGTCGCAGGACTACGCGGCCGCCGACTCCGCGAACAGCCCGATGCAGCATCTCTGGTCCATGTCGATGCAGGGCCAGTTCTTCGTCCTCACCCTCGTCTGCGCGCTGGCACTGGGCGCGGTGCTGCGTGCCCTCGGCCGGCGATCCGCATTCTTCGCCGACCCCAAGGTGGTCCGTGGAGTCGTCGGGATCGCGCTCGGCGTCGTCGCACTGGGCTCCTTCGCGTGGGCCAACTACCGCCACGGGATCAACCAGCCCTTCACCTACTACGACACCGTGGCCCGTCTGTGGGAACCGCTCGTGGGCGGACTCCTCGCGGTGTGGATGCCGCGGATCGCGCTGTCGCAGCGGGTGCGTGACCTACTGGGACTCGTGGCCCTGGGCCTCATCGTGACGTGTGGCTGGTGGATCGCCGGCGTCCAGGAATACCCCGCGGCGTGGGCGCTCGTCCCCGTGGGAGCGACGCTGATCCTCATCTGGGTCGGCTCGTCCCAGACCGCCCCCATCGATCAGGCCCCCGTCGATCAGAAGACGGCGTCCGGCCAGACCTCGATCCGATCCGGGGTGAGCCGCGGTCTCGCCCATCCCCGGCTGGTGTGGCTGGGCTCGATCGCCTACGCGCTGTACCTGTGGCACTGGCCGCTGCTCATCTTCTACCTGGCGTGGCGCTATCAGGACGACGTCTCGTGGTTCGAGGGCTCCGCCATTCTGGCCGTGTCCGTGCTGCTCGCCTGGCTGACCACGAAGTACGTCGAGGCGCCGCTGCGTGCCGGGTCGGCGAAGCGGAAGCAGTCCCCGGTGCCGCCCGATGCCGATGGCGTGGTCGCGCGGCCGCCGTTCGAGAAGACCAGAGGCTACCGGCGCGCCCTCGTCGCGGTACTGGTCGTCATCAGCGTCGCAGCCGGCGCCGCCGCGGTGACCTGGCAGCGCGACGCCGCCAACGCCACCCTCGACACCCAGAACCTCGACCCACGGCTGTACCCGGGTGCGCGGGCATTCCTCGACGGCGCTCCGGTACCGAACGTGACCGCACAACCGAGTCCCCAAGTCGTCGACATGGACTGGCCGATCACCTCCTACGACTCGATCATCAGCGGCTGGAAGGACCCGTCCATCAAGGTCGGGTACTACGGCAACGTGAACGCCACCCGAACCATCGCGCTGGTCGGCGGTTCGCATGCGGAACAGTGGATCACCGCGCTCGACGCCATCGGCAAGCGCCACGACTTCCGCGTGACCACCTACCTCAAGGTCGGGTGCGCCCTCACGACCGAGCACGTGTTCACGTGGTTCGGCCAGAAGTACTACCAGTGCAACGACTGGTCGCGTCGCGTCATGGAGCGGCTCGCCGTCGACAAGCCGGATGTCGTGTTCACCAACAGCACCCGGCCCGTCGAGTCGGGCGACGGCGACTACGTCCCCAAGGACTACGAAGAGATCTTCGCCGAGTTCCGCGACCGCGGGCAGCGGGTCGTCGCGGTCCGCGACAACCCCTGGGCGACCGGACAACTCAAGCCGCCGGAGTGTCTCGCCAGCGGACGCAAACCCGAGGTGTGCGGCGTGCCCCGAGCACAGGCGATGGCGCCGGCCGACCCCGCCGCCGCGCTCGCCGGCGAGTTCCCCAACATGAGCTTCCTCGACTACACCGACGCCATGTGCGACGACGAGTACTGCCCCGCGGTCGTCGGGAACATCCTGGTGTGGCACGACTTCCACCACCTCTCGGCGACCTTCGTCCGCAGCCTCATCCCTGCCGTCGAAGCCGATCTACAGCGGTCGCTGGGTTGGTGGTGAGCGGACGGCACACCACCTCAGTGCCGCTCGCGAAAGTGCACCGGCCGTCGTTGCCGGTACTCGACGACGGTGCCGGCCGGACGATGCCATCCCGGCTCGGCCCGAACGGTCAACTCGACCGCGGGGCAGCCGGATTCGACCGGAGGCACCGATACTCGGACGTCCACGTGGTCACCGCGAGGTCGTACCGCGAGCACCTCTGCGCAACCGACATTCGCGACGCCGGATACGATCTCCAGGTCCCCGGGCCGCAGCATCACCACTCCTGCCCCGTGGCCCGGCCGGCGAATGCGTAACCGTCCTGCCGCGCACGAGACCTCGCCGTCGTCGGCTTCGCCCGGCAGATCCGTCATCTCCCCGAACATGCGCGCGACCTCCGCGTCGACGGGCTCGAGGTAGATCTCCTCGGGTGTCCCGACCTGGCGCACGCAACCCGCCATCAACACCACGACGTGGTCGGCCATCGCCATCGCCTCCTCACGGTCGTGAGTGACCAACAGCCCACTCGAACCCTCCGCCAGGATCGTGGCCCGGACATGCTCGCGCAGCTGCGTCCTCAGCTGGGCATCAAGTGCCGAAAACGGTTCGTCCAGCCCGATGACAGCTGGTCGGGGTGCGAGCGCGCGGGCCAGTGCCACCCGTTGGCGCTGACCGCCGGACAGCGAATTGGGCCGTCGATCGCCGAACTCCTCCAGCCCGACCACGTCGAGCAACTCAGCAATCCGGGCCGCCCGGCCGGGCATACGTCTCCACCAGGGACCGAGTCCGAACCCGACGTTGCCCGCGACGGTCAGATTGTCGAACAGCGCCCCCTCTTGTGGCACCAACCCGAACCTCCGACGTTCGGGTCGAACCCCCACCGGGCGGGTTCGGGCAGAGCCGGCCGAGGCGACCTCGACACCGTCGATCTCGATGCGACCCGCTCGGATCGGCTCGAGACCCGCGATCGCGCGCAACAGGGTCGTCTTACCGCAGCCCGATGGACCGATGACCGCCGTGATCGACCCGGCGGGAACGTGAAAGGACACGCCGTCGAGAACGGTCGTGCTGCCGTACACGACCGAGACGTCGTCTACACGAACCGCGTTCCTCATGCGTGGCGTGCCCTTCCGAACAGTGCGGATAGCGCCGCGGTGGGTAGCGACGAGACGACGATCAGAACCAACCCGAGGACGGCTGCGCGACCGTAACTCAAGTCGTTGTTCAGACTCCACATATCCGTTGCGAGAGTTCGTGTGCCGATCGGGGCAAGCATCAAGGTGGCGGGTAGTTCCTTGGCAACCGACAAGAACGCGAGAGCGGAGCCGGCCATGATCGCCGGCATCACCAACGGGAGTTGCACACGCACCGCGGTCGTCAGCGGTCCCGCACCGAGAGTGCGCGAGACCTCGGACACCGCACACGGGATGGAGTCGACACCGGATCGGATCGGACCCAGACAGACCGGCAGGAACAGGACCGCATAGGTGGCGATGAGCATCGTGGCGGTGAGGTAGAGGTCCGGGACGACGCGGGTGCCCAAGAAGACCATCGAGAGCGCAACGGTCACACCCGGCAACGTATAACCGAGGTAGGACACGGCCTCGACAGTGTCCCCGGTCCTGCTACGCGGACGAGATATGAAGAATGCCAACGGCAATGCGAGAAGGGCGATGACGATGGCCGCCTGTACCGAGAGCAACGTCGTGGTCCGGGCGTACGGACCCACCCAGGCCAGCAGTTCGCCGACGCTGTCGAATCCGAGCCGGCGGGACTCGCTGATCTCGCGTAACAGCCCGACGATCGGAAGGCAGACGCCCACCGCGACGGTGGCTGTGACGAGACCCCAGGCCACCGGCCGGTTCTTCGAGACCCTCGACCGCGACGGGGTGGCACTTGGATCGACGTGGCGTCGTGCTCGCCGTTCGACGACGGCGAGCGCCACCGCGACGAGTGCGAGAACCACACCGTAGAGTGCGGCGACCGAACGGTCCAGGGTTCCGTTGTAGGCGTTGTAGATCCCCACGGTGAACGGCTCGAAGCGGACGATCGCGGGTCCACCGAAATCGCTGATCGCGTACAGCGCAACCAGCAGTCCACCCGCAACGACCCCCGTGCGAACACGCGGGAGAGTCACGCGCACAAAGGCTTCGAGCGGACCACAGCCCAGAGTGCGGGCGGCATCCTCATCAGTGCGGCCGGTACCGGAAAGCAGCGCCACCGTCGGCAGCATGACCAGGGGATAACAGGCCAGGGTCAAGACGAGTGCAGCCGCCCCCAGGCCCTCGAATCCCGGGAACAGACGGGTCCACACAAAGCCCGATACGTACGAGGGGATCGCGAGCGGCGCCGCGAGTAACGCGATGACGAATGCGCGCCCGCGCCCCACCCCGCGGGACACACACCACGCCAGCACGACCCCGATGATGATCGACGCGCACGTGACGATCGCTGCGAGCTGAACCGTGCGCCAGAGAAGTTGACCGGTGCGCGGGCGGAACAGAAGCGCGGTCGCCTGATCGATCCCGATGTCGGCGACCCGAACGACGAGATAGACCGCGGGCGTGATCAACAACAGGGCGATGCAGACGCTGATCGTGCACAACAGCATTCGCCCCGGCCGGAGATGACGGCCGGGACGAATCCTGGTGTTGACCAACAGGTCAGACAGCGCCGACCTCGCGCAGCAACTCATCTGTGCCGACGACATCGGCCAGTTCGTCGAGGGCGATCTGCGGCGGTGACAGCTGCTCCAGCGTCGGCAGTCCCTCGACCGGGAGCGGCTCGTTCCCGACCACCGGGTACTCGCCCACCTCGGTGGCGAAGTAGGTCTGGGTCTCCGGCGTCAGCAACTGTCGGACGAATTCGAAGGCCTGCTCCTTGTCGGACGCGGTCTTGAGGACACCGATCGCACCCACGTTCACGAGCGCGCCCGGATCGCCGTCGGAGAAGAAGTGCAGTCGCCCGGGAACGTTCTCGATTCCCTTCTCCTGCACCTCCTGGACCCAGTAGTAGTGGTTGGTGAGTCCCGCTGCGAGTTGTCCGGTGTTCACGCCCTCCACGATGGGCCCGTTGCCCTCGAACGACTTGGGGTCGTTGGCAAGGAAGGCGGTGAGCCAAGCGCGAGCGCCATCGTCGCCGCGAGTGAGTCGGAGCGCAGTCACGAAGGACTTGAACGAGGCATTCGTGGGGGCGTAACCGACCTTGCCACGCATCTCGGGCGCGAGAAGTCCGTCGATGCCCGCCGGGAGGGTGGCCGGATCCACCTGCGCCGGATCGAAGATCAACACACGAGAGCGCGCCGACGTGGACACCCAGGTGCCGGTCTCAGACCGGTAGGCCTCGGGGACGTTCTCGGCGATGTCTGCGGGGAGGGGTTCGAGGAGTCCGGCCTCGGCAAGAGCGCCGAGCTCGCCGGCATCTTGCGCGAAGAAGAGGTCGGCCGGGCTACCGTCGCCCTCCTCCAGGATCTGCGCGGCCTTCTTGTCGTACGCCGCCGTCACCGGAACCGTCGCGTCGATTCGTTCCACCAGCGGACCCACCAGAGACTCCGAACGTCCCGAGTAGAGCACGAGCGCCTCGTCGTCGTTCGACGAATCGCTTCCTGTGCAGGCCGCGAGCAACCCGGCGGCCATGATCGCCGCCCCAGCGGTGGCGACCACTCGTCGAACCCATCGTCTTGTGTGCACTTGCCGATACTCCTCTGTTCTCGGGACACCAATGAACCTTCACCCCCGACCAAGCCAGGTAAGCCTAACCGATACTGGCGCAAGGTCGGACAAAACGGTCGTAGTCCGGTGACCGCCTGGGCGGCCGGCTTGCCCTCAGCCCACCGCGGTCAGCAGAGCCCGCGGCCCGGCGAACACCGTCTCGCGGACGTGGTTTCGGGCGAGAGTCCAGGCGGGACAGTCACATCGGGCCGCGACACCGCGCGCGTCGACGCCCTGGTCGCGGCACAACGCGATGGCGCGGCGCAGGTGGAAACCCTGCGTCACGATGACCACCTCGTCGACGCCGAACACCTCGCGGGCGCGTCGGCAGCTCGCCGCGGTGTCGAGGCCGGCCGGGTCGTCGACGATCGCCCGCGGGTGGACACCACGTTCCTCGAGATAGCTTCGCATCACCGCGGGTTCGTTTCCGGCTTCCTCGGAACCGTTGCCCGAGTTGATGATCCGGTCCACTCCCCTGGACCGGTCCAGCTCCAGCGCCGTGTCGAGCCGGCCTCGCACGTAGTCGCCGGGCGAGCCGTCGTCGTAGACGAGGGAACCCAGCACCAGCAGCGTGGACCGGCGGGCCGGCGCCGTCGCGTCGTCGATCCTGCCGACCGACGAGAAGTACATCCAGGTGACGGCCAGGGTGATCCACAGTTCGACCAGCACCAGCAGCACCGGTACGACGAGACGAGCACCTGACCTCACCCCTACAACGTAGGGGGACCGACTCTTAACATGCCCATTCGAGCCCCGACCCGGCAGTCGCCCCGTGATACTGAGGGGACCTCGGTCGCGCTCAGCCTGTGCGCGCATCCATTTCGTGGTGTGAAAGTGATGGTGCGATGCCGTACATGCCGGTCACCTCGTCGATGTTCCTCCTCGCCGAGACGCGGGAGCAGCCCATGCACGTGGGCGGACTCCAACTGTTCGTACCGCGCGAGGGCCAGTCGTCGAGCGAACTCGCCGAAGAGATCATCGAGGCGTTCTGCGGCTGCACCGAAGTCCATCCGACCTTCCGCAAGCGGCCGGCGGTACCGGTGACCCTGCTGGGCAACGTGGCGTGGTCCTTCGACGACGAGATCGACTTCGACTACCACGTCCGCCGGACTGTGCTCCCCCGCCCCGGCCGCGTCCGCGAGCTGCTGCGATACGTCTCCCTCAACCATGGGGCCCTGATGGACCGGTTCCGACCGATGTGGGAGATCCACGTCATCGAGGGTCTCGACGACGGCCGGGTGGCGCTCTACAGCAAGATCCACCACTCCGTCGTCGACGGCGTCTCCGCGTTGCGCCTGCTCCAGCGGACCTTGTCCGACGACCCTGACGACCGGTCGGGTACTGCACCCTGGGACCCGGCGCTGGTCGAGCGTCGACCCCCGCGCCCCTCGCCGAGTCTGCGCAGCCGGGTGTCCAGCCTGGCGAACGTGGCCGGCCAGGTCGCAGGCCTCGGGCCCGCGGCCGCGAAGGTCGCGGTGGCCGGCCTCCGCGACCCGGAGTTCGTCGCCCCACTGGGACGGGCCCCGCGCACGATTCTCGACGTCGCGATCGGGAGCGCCCGCCGATTCGCCTCGCAGCAGTGGGAGATCGACCGTCTTCGGGCAGTGGCCGATGCCCGGAACATCACCCTCAACGACGTGATCGTCGCGATGTGTTCAGGAGCCCTGCGGTCGTACCTCATCGACCAGGACGCCCTGCCCGACGCCCCGCTCATCGCGGCGGTGCCGGTGTCGATGCACACCGACGGCGATGACGACGGCAACGCGGTGACCGCCATCCTGGTGAGTCTCGCGACCGATGAGCCGGATCCCGAACGCCGCCTGGACAAACTCGTCGAGTCGGCGCGCCATAGCAAGTCGGTGGTCCGGGGCCTTCGTCCGCTGCAGGCCCTCGCGCTGGGCGCGGCGAATTTCGCGCCGCTCGCCTTCGCGACCGTGCCCGGCTTCGTCCAGTACGTCCCCCCGCAGTTCAACATCATCATCAGCAACGTCCCCGGGCCGTCGAAGCACCTGTACTGGAACGGCGCCCGCCTCGACGGCGTGTACCCGGTCTCCATCCCGACGCAGGGCCTCGCGCTCAACATCACCGTGACCAGCACTGCCGAGCACATCAACTTCGGGCTGATCGGCGCCCGGGCCCAGCTCCCGAGCCTGCAACGCCTGCTCACGCACCTCGACACGGCGCTGGAAGAACTCGAGAAGGTCGCGCGAACGCGGTGACGTCTCCGAGCGGCCGTGGCCCGGACGCGGCTTCGGACACCCTGACTCGACAGTAAGTTACTCGCGAGTATCATCTGATATGAGGTAGACCAGCGTAATTAGGCCAGCCTTGGCAGCGCGCCGGTGGCGCAACGAATTACGGTTACCTGTAGTACACCGCCCCGTGGTACCCAGCCTCGCGTTCCGCGACCGGGGGCGGACGACCTAGACGAAAGGCCGGTACGCGCCCGTGACTACCACGACGATTGCCATCGGCACGACAGCCGCGGTGATCAGCCTCCTCTGCTGGTACCTGTTCCTCGGTGGCGTGGTGCGGATCTTCCGCACCATCAAGCTCGGGCACAAGGTCGACAGCTCCCGCTTCTGGCCCATCCTCCCGCGCTTCCTGACGATGATGAAGGAATTCATCGTCCACACGCGCATGGTGAAGTTCCGCACCGTCGGCTGGGCGCACTGGCTCGTGATGGTCGGCTTCCTCGGCGGATTCCTGCTGTGGTTCGAGGCCTACGGACAGTCCATCAACCCGGAGTTCCAGTGGCCCGTCTTCGGTGACACCTTCGCGTGGCACCTCTGGGACGAACTCCTCGGCATCGCCACCGTCGTCGGCATCATCGTGCTGATCGTGATCCGCCAGCTCAACCACCCGCGCGTCCCCGAGCGGTTGTCGCGCTTCGGCGGTTCGCGCTTCGGACCGGCCTACTTCGTCGAGGTCATCGTGCTGCTCGAGGGCCTGGGCATGATCCTGGTCAAGGCGTCGAAGATCGCGACCTACGGCCACGCGAACGCCTACTCCGACTTCTTCACCATGCAGGTCGCGAAGATCCTCCCGGCCTCGCCGACCCTGGTGTCGATCTTCGCCGTGATCAAGCTGATGAGCGGCATGGTCTGGCTGGCGATGGTCGGCATGAACATCAGCTGGGGCGTTGCCTGGCACCGTTTCTCGGCCTTCTTCAACATCTACTTCAAGCGCGAGCAGGACGGCGGCGTCGCCCTCGGTGCCGCGAAGCCGATGATGAGCCAGGGCAAGGTCCTCGACATGGAGACCGCCGATCCCGATGTCGACGCGTTCGGCGCCGGCAAGATCGAGGACTTCTCCTGGAAGGGATGGCTCGACTTCACCACGTGTACCGAGTGTGGCCGCTGCCAGTCGCAGTGTCCGGCGTGGAACACCGGCAAGCCGCTGAGCCCGAAGCTGCTCATCATGTCGCTGCGCGACCACGGCAACGCCAAGGCCCCGTACCTGCTCGCCGGTGGCCGCAAGGACATGGGCGGCGACGAGGTCGGCCTCGTCGATGCCGACGGCAACGTCCTCGAGGACAAACTCAACGCGATCCCCGAGTCGGCGCGCGCCGAGGCGGCCCGCAAGCTCGTCGGTGAATCGAAGGGCGATCTCGGCGGCGGTCAGGTCGTCGAAGCCGTGGAGGGTGAGTTCGATCCCGAGGCGCTCGGTGCCGTCATCGACACCGAGACCCTGTGGAGCTGCACCACCTGCGGTGCCTGCGTCGAGCAGTGCCCGGTCGACATCGAGCACGTCGACCACATCCTCGACATGCGCCGCTACCAGGTCCTGATCGAGTCGGACTTCCCGACCGAGCTGGCCGGCATGTTCAAGAACCTCGAGAACAAGGGCAACCCGTGGGGCCAGAACGCCTCCGCGCGCACCGCCTGGATCGACGAGATGGACATCGAGATCCCGGTCTTCGGCAAGGACGTCGAGTCGTTCGAGGGCTTCGAGTACCTGTTCTGGGTCGGCTGTGCCGGTGCCTACGAGGACCGCGCCAAGAAGACCACCAAAGCCGTCGCCGAGCTCCTCGACATGGCCGCGGTGAACTTCATGGTCCTCGGCGAGGGCGAGACCTGTACCGGTGACTCCGCACGACGTGCCGGCAACGAGTTCCTGTTCCAGATGCTCGCGCAGCAGAACATCGAGATGCTCGGCGAGGTCTTCGCGACCGCGCCCGAGCAGCGCAAGAAGGTCGTCGTCACCTGTGCGCACTGCTTCAACGCACTGGGCAACGAGTACCCGCAGCTGGGCGCGAAGTACGAGGTCGTCCACCACACGCAGCTGCTGAATCGTCTCGTGCGCGAGAAGCGACTCGTTCCGGTCGCACCACTGGGCGAGGGCGTCACCTACCACGACCCGTGCTACCTGGGCCGCCACAACAAGGTCTACGACGCCCCGCGTGAGTTGATGGGTGCGGCCGGTTCGACGCTGACCGAGATGCCGCGTCACGGCGAACGGTCCATGTGCTGTGGTGCCGGCGGCGCCCGGATGTGGATGGAAGAACAGATCGGCAAGCGGATCAACATCGACCGGGTCGACGAGGCACTCGACACGCTCGGCGACACGACCGGCGATCAGGTCAAGAAGGTCGCGACCGGCTGTCCGTTCTGCCGCGTCATGCTCACCGACGGTGTCACCGCCCGGACGAGCGGTACCGAGTCCGAGGGCAAGGTCGAGGTCGTCGACGTCGCGCAGTTGCTGCTCGAATCGGTGAAGCGCGACCGGACCGAGGTCAAACTCGGCGGCCGGTTCCTCGGACCGCGTCCCACCCTCGCCGAACCGGAGCCGGAACCCGAGCCCGAGAAGGTGCCCGCGGCGGCGACTGCGTCGGCCGCGGCCACCGAGGCCGCGCCGAAGCCGAAGGTCGGCCTGGGCATGAAGGGCGGCAAGAAGCCGGGCGCGGCGGCCAAGACCGCGGCACCGGAAGCACCCGCCGAGAAGGCACCCGCCGAGAAGAAGCCGGCATCGAAGGGCTTCGGCATGAAGGGCGGCAAGAAGCCCGGTGCCGCAGCGGCGTCGGCCGCCCCGGAGCCGGCAGCCGCCGAGACCGCAGCCGAGGCACCCGCCGAGAAGAAGCCCGCAGCCAAGGGCTTCGGCATGAAGGGCGGCGCCAAGCGTCCCGGTGCCGCGAGCAAGCCCGCCGGTGGTACCGCCGAGCCGGTGCCGGCCGAGACCGAGTCGTCCGAGGCGGTCAAGGAGGAGGTCGCCGAGGCCACCGCCGAGACGCCGCAGGCCGAGAAGAAGCCCGCATCCAAGGGCTTCGGCATGGGCAAGGCCAAGCGCCCGGGTCAGAAGACCACCAACGCGGCGGCCCCCGCCGCCGGGGTGACCGCGCCCGCCGAGAGCAAGGTCGACGAGAGCGAGTCGGCCCCGGACGCCGCCCCGACCGTGGACACGGAATCGGCCTCGGCGACAGCGGGAACGACGACAGCGGAGTCGGCTACCGCGGGATCGGCGACGGAATCACCCGTTGCTGCGGCAACGGAAGAGAAGCCCGGCAAGGCCAAGGGCTTCGGGATGTCCGCGGGCAAGAAGCGGCCCGGCGGTATCGGCAAGGCCGCGGCCAAGCCGGCCGCGGCACCTGCCGAGGCTGCGGACGCCCCCGCTCCCGAGGCGGAAGTCGAACCGGCCGAGACCGCCGAGGCACCGGCTGCCGAGGCTACGGCTGCTGAGACTCCAGCCGCCGAGGCACCGCAGGGCGGCTCGGCCGCCGTGCTGACCGAGGAGAAGCCGGCCAAGGCCAAGGGCTTCGGCATGGCCGCGGGCAAGAAGCGACCGGGCGGCGCGAGCAAGGCCGCACCGGCAGCTGCTCCGGCTCCGGAAGCGGCCCCTGAGCCGGAACCGACGCCAGAACCCGATGCCCCGCAGGCCGAGGAGGCACCAGCCGAGGCCGCAGCGACCGAAGCGCCCGGCGACGAGGCCCCGGCCACCGAGGCTTCGGTAACAGAGACCGACGACGCGGGGACGGCCGAGGTCGAGACCGCGGGCGACGCAGACGACGCCGACACAGAAGCGGCGCCTGCGGCGTCGAGCAACGGTTCGTCCGCCGCTCGCACGGTCGCCGAGACCGGGGCGTCGAAGGCCAAGGGCTTCGGCATCGCGGCCGGCAAGAAGCGGCCCGGCCACAAGTAGAACTCTCAGCAAGGCAGACAGATGTCGTCTTTAGTTGGGCCCATGGCCCCGCCAGACCCCATAACTCCTTTAGGGTGTGCACAGCGTAGACACCCCCCACCAAAGCCTTTTTCACCCGCTGCGACAAAGTAACCCTGGTGTGGC